>LNEO01000340.1 GCA_001465015.1 Deltaproteobacteria bacterium Ga0077539
CCATCGAAGCGCTCTCGCTCTCTTCTCCCTCTTGGCTGTCCGCGCCCGCCGCATGCGCTGCCTTGCGGCGCATGCCCCGCGACGCTCCTGCGGCGCGCACTGCCCCCGAATTCATTCGGGGGGCAGACCCGCACACCCGCAGACCCCCGCACGCGCGCACGATCCGCAATCACACCCGGCTGCTGAGCGTCGAGGGGCTCTCGATCAGCGCATCGCTTGGAGCATCGCTCGCAGTTCGGCGATCGCGCGGTCCCGTCGGGCTTGTGTCCAACGAATGTCGAACAGCGGCGCTCCGCGAATCCCGACGCGGTTGGCGAGCTGATCGGCGACCGAGTCCATGATCCGAACGGTCCAGTCGCGGTCGGGCTCGATGAAATCTGCTCCGTCCGGGGGCGTCGCATAGCGAAACGTCCGAGCTCCGCGAGCGTTGAGGTACAGAACCTCGAACGACCCTCGCTCGAAGCGGATGATCGCCGCCGCGCGCGTATCTTCGAGCAACGTGAGGATCGACTCGCGCACCGCCCTGGGGCGCAAGGTGCGCTCGTCGACCATCGAGAGCACGTTGACCGAGTGAACCGTGGCGGTGGTTCCCCGCTCGTCGATGCGGATCTGGTGTGCGTTGACTACGAACGCGCGACGGGCGAGCTGCTCGAACACCGCCGCGCCCTCGGGGCGGTTCGCGAGGGGCGCCCAGGCGGTGCCGACTGAGTTCAAGTCGCCGCTGCGGAGTTCGCGCTCGCGCACGCGCGTCGTGAACTCGGTCGCGACGCTCTGGTCGCCGAGCGCGACGAGCGCGGCCGAGACCCACGCGCTGCACGCGGCGGTGACGTTGTCCGGGGCGCGGGTATAGAAGCGATTGAGCGTCTCGCGGAGCATGGGCTCGGTCGCCCGCGCATCGAGCAGGTAGAGCAGCGGCAGATACGCGCAGCGCTGCATCTCTCTGTCGAACGCGGGCTGCGCGCGATCGGAGATCGGACCGAGCGCGGGCATCCTCGCCCTCAACGCGTCGAAGAGCGCGCTGCGCTGCGTCGGCGTGAGCCTGGGGCGCTGCGGTGAGTTGGCTTCGGTCGACGCGAGGGGGTCATAGATCGACGGCGCGGGCCGCTCGATGTAGAGGTCCCACGAGGGCGCGTTGGGATCGCGCGCGGCGAAGAGCCACGAGACCGAGAACACCTGCCGCTCGAAGTTGGACGACGCATCGGACACGCTCGAGAGCGCCCTTTCGTAGGGCGAGATCGAACCGATTCGATCCCAGCGGACGCGGAGCGCGCGGGCGACCTCGGACGGACGCAGCCTCGTTGGATCGTCGGAGAATGTCGTCCATCCGAACTCGCGAGGGTCCATGCCGCTCGTCTGTGTGATGAGGTACGCGAGCAGCGTGCGGACGAAGAACACCTCGCGAACGAAGGGAAAGGTATTGGTCACCACCGTGCGCGTCAGTCGCCCGTCTCGCTCGAACGCGCTCAGCAGCGCGGGGGTTGCTGCGGGACCTCGCGCGCGGATCGCGCGCACGATCGGGTCGCGATCCAATGGATGGGGCTCGTCGGATCTGACTTCGAGCAGGACGTCATCGAGCGCTGCGATGAGCTGCTCGATGGGCAACGACGCGAGCTGCGCGGGATCGGTCGTGGCTCGCACGCTCGAAGGGGTCGCCGCGTCGAGGGGGCTCGCCGTCCTGCTCGACGACGCTCTTCTGCGCGCCTCCTCGAGCAGCGAAGGAACGTCTCGAAGGTACTCGGTCGAGCGCTCCTGACGCATCCTCGGTCGCATCCCCTCGATGGTGGTGAAGGCCACGAGAGAGTTCACGTTCTCTTCGATGTAGGCGCGCGCGCAGTCGAGCCGCTCGAAGTGGCGTCGGGCTAGCTCGAAGCGTCCTGCGCGATACGCAGCGATCCCGCTGTCGAAGTACGTCTCTCCGAGGTCGAGCAGCGCTGAGCGCTCGCGACCGGTGCTGAAGTACGTGGCCGCTCTACGCCACTGCGCGTTGGCCAGGTCCGCACGACCAGCCCTCGCGAGCAGGGCGGCCGTGAGGAGGTTGGACCGGACGCTCCCTCGCTCGCGGGCCTCGCGCGCGTCGGCCCAGCGTTCGACCCGTTGGGTGTCGAGCGCGACCTCGATGCGTCTCGGCGCGTCGGTCGGCACGAGGAGATCGCCGCGCACCGAGAGCAGCGTTCGATCGGGGAGCAGCCACCCGCGGACCTCGGCGCTTCGCTCTGGCCCGAACAGCGCCGGGACGCTCGCTCGAACGGCGACGAACTCCGCGTTCGGTTCGAACAATCCCAGGTCGAACAGCACGCGCGCCGCGCGTTCGAGCTCGGCGTCGAGTCCGCGGGGCGCTGTCCACTCGGCGCGTGGCTCGGTCGAACATCGCCGGGGCGGCGGACGCAGCGGTCGATTGTCGTCGAACGCGCCCGGCTCGGCCCCCGCTGATCCGCCTGGCGGTTGCCCGAAGACGACAGACGTTGCCGCGGTTGTAGGCTTTCCCGACGCGGGGCCTCCATTAGACGCACACGAAACCAACCCGAGCGCCAGGAGCGTGCTGCTTGCGTGCTTCATGATCTTCCCCAGCGAGTCATCGCGCCGACACGAGCTTCGTTCGCCGATGAACGAGAAGATACACCGCTCGAGCGGGAGGCGCTCGGCGCGAGCTCTCCGAGCGTCGAGCGGAGGGAGCGCCGCAAGCGAGGCAATGCGGTAGAGTCGGCGACGATGACCACGACGCGCTCGCTCTCGACGGTCTTCGCCGCCGTTTCGCTGATTGGTGTCGGCTGCACGACGAGCCCTCCCTCTTCGGACGGCGGCGCGGAGGACGCGCGAACGCGTCTCGATTCAATGGGCGTTGATTCGAGTCCTCTGGATTCTGCGGGGATCGACAGCGCCGCGTCGGACGTGACCGAGCTCGACACCGGCGTCGTCGAGACCGACGCAGGCGCGACGGACACGGGCGTGACGGACACGGGCGTCGCGGGGGACACGGGCGTGCGTTCGGACACGGGGATCGCCGACGCGATGGCGCCCCGCGACAGCGGCGTCGGCGGCGCATCTCGCGTCACGGTGACGCTCACGCGCGCCGGCGGGGTGACGGGGACACAAAGAATCAACCTGGGCGTTCCCGTAGCGGCCGGGGCGACGACGGCGAGCACGCAAGTGGCGGTGTTGATCGCTGGCGCGCCGGTGGCGACCGCGTCGCGCGTGCTCGCGACGCATCGCGACGGGAGCCCGCGGAGCTTTCAAGTGCAGTTCGACGCGCCCATGACCGCGACGAGCGCGGAGGTCGTCTTCGGGATGAGCGCTCCCTCGCTGGCGTTGGTGGCGGTCGACACGTTGTTGCAGAACGAACCGCTCGGCTCGGACACCGCGCGCACGCCGCGGGTGTGGGCGACGCTCCCTTCGTCCTGGCTCGTCGCGAGCAAGGTCGCGGGAAACCTCGTCGCGCACTCGGACCTCACGACGGCGCCGCTCGATGCGTGGCGGCGGCGCTGCGACTACGGGGCCTATTCGAGCGCCGCGTTCGCGCCGCTCATGGGGACGGCGGGCTCGTGGCTCTACGATCGCGCGACCGCGTTCTTCCGCGGGTATGCCGCGACCGGAACGCTCGCGGTGCTGCAGTCGGCCTATCGAGAAGCGGACGTGTATCGCGCCAGGATCCTCGCGAGCTCGACGGTTCCTCCGAGCACGGACCTCAAGTACAACTACACGCAGAACCTCGCGATTCACTATCTGCTGACGGGGGACGATCGCTTTCGCGAGGCGGCCGAGACCGTCGCGGGGCGCAGCACGGTGAGCGGGTACACGGGCGCTTACAGCACGTCGTTTTGGACCGAGCGATCAGCGGGCTTCGGGCTGCTCGCCAACGTGTACGCCGCGCGCGTGAGCGACGATCGCGCGGCGGAGTTTCGGATGCGCGCCCAGGCGATCGTGACGAACCTCGTCGCGATTCAGAATCGCACCGTGGACCTCTCGAGGGCGCCGACGAGCAAACAGCTCGACGCGATGCACCGTTGCTTCGGGCACACGCCGATGGCGCACGACATCTCGGAGTACGTCGGGCTCGATATGCCCATGGCCGCGACGCTCGTGTGCAGCCCGTGGATGAGCGCGATCGCGGCGGACGCGCTCGAGTCGTACGCAGACGACGCGGACGCCACCGGCCGCGCGGCGGCGCTGGATTCGATCGTGCGCCTCGGTCGAAGGCTCGCCGCGATGGACAACCGGGGGACGAGCGGCAGGCCGCACTATCTCTTGGGCGTCGACGGGGCCAACGCGCCGGACGGCTTCGACGAGCACTGGGGCGAGGTCGCGTACGTGGCTGCGATGGCGTGGCATTACTCCGGGCGCACGGACAGCGCGCTGCGGGCCAACGCGATGCACTACGTCGACGGGTTCAACACGCGCGGAGCGGTCGGGCAGCTGCGGAGCTTCAACTGGCAGTGCCGAAGCGGGATCGCGACGCCGTTCTATTTGCGCTGATCGACGGAGCGCTGCTCGCGCTCGAAGAGCTCTCGGAAGAGCGCCTTCTCTTCGCTGTTGCTCTCGATCGTCGCGCGGCCGTCCGTGACGTGTCGCAGGGCAGCGTCGAGCGACCGTCGGTCGCGCAGGATGCGCCGGTGACCCAGGCCCGCGGTCGCGTGCAGGCGCGCGCCGGTCCACTCGCGGGCGAGCGCCTGGCCCGACGCGAGCGGCACATCGCTGTCGTGCTGGTCGTGTACGACGAGCAGCGGCTCGCTTCGCCCTCTGGCGGCGCTGAGCATCTCGAGCTCCGAGAGCGCGATGCCGTAGCGGGCTTCGACGCGCCTGGCCATGGACGCGCGCACGTCTTCGGGCACGCCGACCACGCGCGCGAAGTGCTCTGTGAAGCGCCGAGGGCTGAGCGGCGGAGCGTAGAACACGAGCTTGGGCGCGACGGGCAGCGCGGCGCGTCCGAGGACGAACGTGCTCGCGACGCACCCGACCGAGTGGGCGATGATCGCGTGCGGAGCGCCGAACTGATCGATCACCGAGCGCAGCGCCTGGGCGATTTCGATCACCGACGAGCGGTCTCCTTCGGCGTCGCCGTGCCCTGGAGCGTCGAAGAAGAGCACGCGATATCCCGCAGCGACGAGCGGAGCGACGTGGGCGCCGAGCTGGCTGCCTCGACCTTCCCAGCCGTGCACGAGCACAACGAGGGGGCCGTCGCCGAAGCTCCACGCGGGCAGGGTCGCGCCTGCGTGGGCCACGGACGAGCGGGCGCCGAGCTCGACGATCGCGCGCTCCCACGCGGGGCGGCGATGTCTGCGCGGGCGGCGAAAGAGGCTCTCGGCCGCGATGGTGGCGAGCGACGGCGCCGTCGCGGACAGCGCGCGAAACCCGAGCCTCACGCCCTCGAGGGCGACGCGCTGCGCGAGTGAATCAAAACGAACGGTCGTGCTATTTCTTGCCGTGGTCGTAGCGGTCATGTGGGAGTTCTCCGTGGACAGAGGTCGGGACGCGGTCAGCGCGCGCGGGGCGCGGCGCGGCTGGACGGTCTTTCGATTGCGTCGCCCCGTGAAATCGCGGCGTCCTTGAGGAGCCGGTCGAACGCGACGCGGGCGCGCTTCTCCGAGGCGCGGTCGCGAAAGAGCCTCGAGAGCGTGTGGTATCCGTGGGCGATCGCGTAGAGCTCGAAGGCGAACTGGTCGCAGTCGAGCTCGGCGCGAAAGTGCCCTTCGTCGACGGCGATCTTCGCGGCGCCCGAGAGCACGCCGAGCCAGTCTTTCTCGGAGCTGACGAGTCGATCACGGGCGGGTCCCGGCCGATCGTCGAACTCGACCATGGCGGCCATGAAGATGCAGCCGCCGGGCATGAAGTCTGCGCGCGACCACTCGAACCATCGCTCGAACAGCGCGCGCACCCTGGGCAGGCCGCGCTTCTCTTTGAGCGCCGGGGACACGACGAGCGAGACGAAGCGGTCGACGGCCTCGTCGAGCACCGCGATCTGCAGGTCTTCTTTCGAGCCAAAGTGCGCGAAGAGCCCGCTCTTCGAGCGGCCCGTGCGCTCGGCGAGCGCGCCGATGGTGAGCCCTTCGAGCCCGACCTCGCTGGCCATCGCGAGGGCCGAGGCCAATATCTCTTTGCGAGACTCTTCGCCCTTCGTCACGGGTCTGGATAATAGAACGATCGTTCGAAAAGACAACCCCCCGACGGAGCACGAGGGAGTCGCTGCTCCCGAGGTCCTCTGCCGCGCCGCTGTCGCAACCGGTGCGGTATCCTTCGGTGGATGACCGAACTTCATCTCTGTGACCACTGCGGTCGACACATCCGAACGACCGAAGCGCGCTGTCCGTTCTGCGAGAACGTCGCCTCTGCTCCGAGCGCGCGCAGCTCGGCGTCGTCGGTGCTCTTCGCGGTCGCGGCCGCCGCCACCGTCGCGGCTTGCTACGGCGCACCGCAGCGCAACATGCAGCAGCCCCCGCAGCCTGCGCAGCAGCAGCCCGCGCCGCAGCAGGCTCCGCAGCCCGCGGCGCCGGACGCGACGTCTTCGCGGGCGAGGCCCGCCATCGGCGAGGCGAGGATGCTCGCGGACGGGACGCTCGTGCTCGAGCTGCGAGGGGACGACGCGCGCGACTCGATGAACGGCGGCGAGTTTCGCTATCCCAGGGTGCACCCGCAGTACGACGAGGTGCTCGCGCACGTCGGCCCCATCGCGCCGGGGCAGCGCCGCGACGTGCGCGCGTTCTGAGGACTCGCGCTCGGGCGCGTTGGGTATACTCGCGAGCCCTCCATGGCCAAGCAACCCAACGTCCTGCTCGTTGTGTCCGATCAAGAGCGCTCGCGCGAGTGGCTGCCGAGCGGTGTGTCTCTGCCCAATCGCGAGCGCCTCTTGCGAGAGGGCGCCGAGTGCACGCGGTACTACACGCACGCGAGCCCCTGTTCGCCGTCGCGCGCCACGCTGTTTACCGGGCGCTACGTCCCGCAGCACGAGGTGCGCGAGAACGTGATCTTCCCCGCGCACGTCGCGCTCGACACACGAATTCGAACGCTGGGGCACAGGCTGCGCGCAGCCGGCTATCGCACGGCGTACCTGGGCAAGTGGCACCTCGCGCACGGCCCGCAGCCGGACATGGAGTCCTTCGGCTTCGGTGACTGGGAGGGCAACGACCAGCACTACATGGGCTGGGCCGGAACGGGCGTCGAGTACGACCCGGTGATCGCCGCGCAGGCGGCGAAGTGGCTGAAGGACAACGGCGCGCGCGAGGGCGACGAGCGTCCGTGGTTTCTCGTGGTGGCGCTGGTCAACCCGCACGACGTGATGTGGTTTCCTGCGGATCAGCCGTACTACCAGCGGGAGAACGCCGAGGAGGTCGAGCGCTTCAAGGACCTTCTGCGCATGGCCAACTGGAAGGACTCGGACCCGATCCCGCCGTTCACCGCGGAGTATCCCGAGTATTTCACCAAGCTCCCTGCCAACTTCGAAGACGACCTGCACACCAAGCCGGCTGTTCAGCGCGAGTGGATGATCGAGCAGCAGAAGTCCTTTTGGGGCCGCATCGATCGCTCGGACACCCGCGCGTGGCTGCGTCAGCTCGACTACTACGTCGCCCTTCACAAGCTCGCGGACGAGAGCCTCGGGACCATTCTGTCGGCGCTCGACGGCACCGGTCGCGCGGAGGAGACCGCGGTCTTCTTCACGAGCGACCACGGAGATATGTGCGGCTCGCACGGGCTGCGCTCGAAGGGTCCCTTCGTCTACGAAGAGATCATGAAGATCCCCATGTACGCCAAGATCCCCGGCGTCACCCGCGGCGGAACGAAGACCGACGCGCTCGGCACGCACGCAGACCTGGCGCGCACGATCGCTCACGTCGCAGGGGCGGACGAGAGCGCGATGTCGGGAGTCGACCTCAGCGCCGCCCTCGGCGGGGCGCGCGGCTCGAGGGAGTACGTGCTGTTTGCGCAGGACCAGGCCTGGTACGAGCGCTGTATTCACGTTCGCTATGCCATCCGCGGCGTGTTCGACGGGCGCTTCAAGTACGCGCGGTACTACGGCGTGGGCGGGAGCACGACGCAGTTTGGTCAGCCGTGGGACTGGCCCAAGCGCGTGGGAGAGGACGCCTCCTTCGAGGAGCAAGACCACGAGCTGTACGACCTGCAAGAAGACCCGCACGAGCTGGTCAACCTCGCGATGGATCGCGGGCGACGGAGTGAAGTTCGGCGGTGGTTCGACCGTATGAGAGAGCTCGAGCGAAGCGATTTTGCGCCGATGGAGTTCGATCGAACCTCCGCGGCCGCCGAGTGACCGAAGGAGTGTTCGAGTGACGAGCCCGAGGCGAGCGATGGTGCCCACGACTGTGACGCGATCGGCGGCGATCGCTTCGGCGAGCGCGGCGCTGGCGCTCTTTTCACCGGCGTTTGCGCAGAGCGACGGCGGTCGTCCGGCGGACGCTGCCGCGGCGGTCGCGCAGGCGCCGAGGCCGGTTCCTCCCCCGCCGCCGCCGGTGGTCGAGTCGCCGTTCAACGGCGTGTGGCGCTTTGTGGGCGGCGACGCAGAACGCAGGGGGCTCGAGGCGTCCCTCGCGCGCGCGGTTCAGGGAATGGGCTGGCCGATCGAGGGCATCGCCGTGGGGCGACTGCGCGAGCGCAACCCGATCCCCGACGTGATCACGGTCCGCGTGGCCAACAACGTCGTCGAGTACACGGGCCTGCGAGGGCGGCAATTTCGCACCCCTGCCGATGGCACACAAATTCAAACGACAAACGTCCAGGGCGAGCCGATCTCGCTGAGCACGCGCGTGACGGGCAACATCATGGTGCGCGTGGGGGCGCGCCCCGACGGCAGCCGCCGCGAGGTGGTCACGGTCAGCGGCAACACGCTGATCATCGACGGGACCGTCTCGTCGCCCAGGCTCCCGCGGCCGTTGACGTACCGGTTGACCTACCGACGCTGACCGACGATCGAGTGAAACGACGCAACCGCCTTCGACACAGCGCTGCGAGGCGGCCCCCGAGCGAGCGAAACGACGTTGGACCCGGAGCTGCTTCGCAGCCCCCGAGCGAGCGAACCGACGTTGGACCCGGAGATGCTTCGCAGCCCCCGGGCGAGCGAAACGACGTTGTGC
>LNEO01000341.1 GCA_001465015.1 Deltaproteobacteria bacterium Ga0077539
CTTTCGTCGCGTCGCTCGCGCTCGTCGGGTGGCACCTTCCGCTCAGCGCCGTGCGCTCGAGGCTCTACATGGGGGACATGATCAACGGGCATCGTCGCGAGATTCGCATGGCGCGCGACGCCGCGATCGACCGTCAGGACATCGCGAGCGCGCGCGTCGTGCTCGTCGCGGCGGTCGACGGACAGACGCTGCTCTACACGCCGCTCATCTGGCGGCAGCAAGGGCTCGCGACGCCGCGCGCGTTCATGGGGCTGACGGCGACAGCGGGCCTGTATCGACTGCGCAGGACCGAGACGTCGGTGCTGGTGCTCGAGGGATTTGCCACGGAGTATCTCGCGCACGAGCCAGAGATGATGTTTCCCGGGTCAGCGACACGATCGCGCTCGACGGGGTGAACATCGCAATCGAGCGGCTCGACGCCGTGCGAAGGGTGGCGTTTCGATTCGACGAGAACCTCGATGATCGACGCACGTTTCGCCTGCTCGTCATGGACCGCGAAGGAATGCGCGAGGTCCCCGTCCCACCCATCGGCGCCGCGATCGTGCTGCGCGAAGCCGCGGTGCCGTAGTCGAGCGAGCCAGGGACGCTCGAGCGCGCCAGGCGCTCAGCGAGAACGGTCTGCGAAATCCCTGCTCACATAGCGCTTCACGCGCGCTCTTCGCGACGAGCGCGCGAGCGACCGCGTCGTGCGCGAGCCTTCGATCGACGAGCGCGCCCACCGGCAACGGAACCACGAAGCAGCGATCGGTGATCTCCGAGCCGCTCGGTGTCCAACACCTCGAACGCGATCTCTTCGAGTTTGCGCTCTCCGGTCTTCTCGTCGGTGCGGGTCGCGAATACGCTGACGTCTGGCGCCGCGTGGGCATGGCCACCGCGACCTCATATCCATCAGCCCAAACACTGTCGCAGCGAACGCCGCGCCGGAGTCGTGTGGCCACCAGCGCCGGCACCGCGATGCTCGTGAAGTCTCCCTCGCCGAAGCTGGCGCGGTGGTGGCTCGTCTTGCCGTCGACGCGATGTGCGCACCCGCGAAGCCGCGGCTTGGAGACCGAGGGGCGCGGCGTTGTGCGCGGCTTCGAGCGACGGCGTCGACGTCCGTTGACACCGTGAACGGTCGCGCGATCGCCTATTGATAACCTTGTGCCCCGAAGAGGACGCGCCATGCCCTCTCTCGCTGCGAAGCAGATCGTCGGCGGCCGAGGACGGCGGCGAGGAAACGGTCGATCGCTCCCCGTCAGCCGACCGACGGTCGACTGAACGCGATTGGATGTCCTATCCTCCACTCATGGGAGTTCGCGCGTGAACTCGATGCAACGCTCACCGATTCGAATCGGCGTCGCGCTCTTTGCGACGCTCGCCGCAGCGCACGTCTCGGGCTGCGCGCCCCGCAAGAAGGCGACGATCGTCGTGCGGATCGAGACAGACATTCCGACCAGCGAGCTCTTGGTCGTGAACTACTCGATCCGATACCTGCGCGGCGAGCAGACCACCGGGCCTCGAGAGATGCGGATGATGGAGTCTCAACAGAGATTTCCCGGCAATCTTCGTATCCCGCAAGACTACGGAGCCGACGCGACAGAGATCGAAGTCGAGGCCACCAATCAGCGCGGCGTCTCGACGCGACAACGCGCGCGCGTGGCGTTCGTGAGCGGTGAGTGGCGGCAGATCACGATGTTCCTCGCGGGCCAGTGCTTCGATCCCGCGATCGTGCAGCGCTGCGAGATGGCGAGCACCGCCGCGACGCAGTTGACCTGCGGATCGGCGGATATCGCGAATCCGTGCGTCGCCGTGAGCCGCGGCGAATCCGCGCCGTACGTCGAGCCCATGGCGACGTCCGACGCGGGCGACGCGAGCGCGCCGCCCAATCCGCCGGCGCAGAGCTTTCCTTGGGCGGGCGCGAGGCTCTCGACCGGCAACGTCACGATCCGTTGGACGCCTCCCGCGGGCGCGACCCAAGGGCGCGTCTCCATCTGCGCGAACTTCGATTGCATGTCGCCCACGATGACGCTGATGGGCTCGTCGAGCGCGACCGTGTCGCTCCCCGTCGGGCGCTACGTCTATCGCGTCGAGCACCTCGACGCGTCGATGAATGCCGTCGGCGCTCCGACGCTTCGACCCATCGAGATCACCTCTGCGTCCGCAGGCGCAGCCACCGCCGTCGGAACGTCGATGTTCATGAACCCCATCGACACCCTGCGCGACTTCGCCTTCGGCGCGCGGCGCAACAGCCCGAATCCCACGATCGAGGTCAACGGCCTCGCGGGAACCGTGTGTCCCTTCGTCTTTCGATCGAATACAGACGCGTCGTTCGGTCGCGTGGTGCGCAACGCGGGGGACTTCAACGGCGACGGATTCAGCGACCTGATCATCCTCGCGCAAGGGCCCGCAGACCCGATCGCCCCGGCCGCGACGCTCGCGCTTCGCGTGGATTTTACCTCGGGGATGGGCACCCGAGCGTTTCGGTGGCAGCCCGTCGAGTTCGCCGTTCCCAACGCGACGATCATTCAGCCCGCGTGGTCTGCGAGCGGAGGCGGCGACGTCAACGGCGACGGATTCAGCGACTTCGTGATCGGCTCGCCCAACGCTGGCGCCACCGCGGGGAGCGTTCGTGTGCTGTTCGGCAACGCATCGCCGAACGCGGGCAACGTCGCCAGCAACTCGGTCGTCGTACCCGGAGACAACCCCAGCTTCGGCGGCACCGTCGCGTCGGGCTGCGACTTCGACGGCGATGGCTACGCAGACTTCGCCGTCGCGTCGGTCAACGTCGAACCCGCCTCGCTCGGCGCGCGGCCCGTGCAGGTGTTCTTCGGAGGCCCAGCGCAGCAGTATCCATCGGTCACGATCGCGCCCACAGATCCCACGGGGATGCTCTCGCTGCAACGCTTCGGCTCGACCCTCGCGTGCGGCGCAGACCTCGACGGCGATGGCCTCGGAGATCTCGCGATCGCAGACGCCGCCGCAGCCGTCGGCGGCAACCGCGTCGGAACCGTCAGCGTGTGGTCTCTCCGCGGACGCGCACCCCGCCCGCTCGGCGCGGCGCTCGGCCCCACCACGGGCAGCACCGACTACGCCGCAGCCGTCACGATGGGACACATTCCGACGTCGACCGATCCCGCGACGCCCGTGCTGATCGTGGGCATCCCCAACGGGAGCACCGGCGCCTCGAGCGCTGGCGAAGTGAAGGTGTACCGCCTTCAAAACAGCGCGCTCACGCTGCTGCATCACTACGCGCACACGATTGCAGACGCGCGGCTCGGCACGTCCGTCGCGATCGCCGAGGTCGCGTCGTTCGGCAATCGCACCGTCGTCTTGATGGGCGCGCTCGGCCGCTGCCGCCACCCGATGTTGGGCATGACCACCGTCGATGGCTGTGTCGTCGGCTTCGAGTCGATGCAGAACCCCGTCGGAGGCATGGTCACCACGGCTTCGACGCTGCTCGCGTGGGAGCCCATCACGGGCCCTGGCGTCGGCACTTCGATGGCTCACTGACCGAGGGTCACGCGATGAAAACCAGCACACTCTCATCGAAGCTCCGTCGCTCGCGCGCCCTCGTGTCGCTCTCGTTGGCGCTCGCTGCGGCGTCCGTCTCGCACTCCGCGCTCGCGCAGCGCGGGCGAACGCCCGAGCCCCCCAACGTCGCCGCCGGGCGCGCCGCGTTCGAAGAGGGCGTCCGCATGTTGGGCGAGTCGCGGTTCGCCGACGCCGCGCAGTCCTTCGAGCGCTCGTACCAGGCCAACCCCAACCCGATCGTGCTCTACAACCTCGCCTTCGCGTATCGCGGCCTCGGTCGCATTCGCGACGCGATCTCCGCGATCGATCGCTTCATCGCGCAGCCCGCGAGCAGCCCTGCGGATCGCGTCGCCGCCGCGCGCGAAGAGCGCGAGCGACTCGCCGCGTCGCTCGTGAGGCTGACGATCACGCTCGCGCCGACGACCGCGCAGCTCGTCATCGACGCGCGACCCGCGAGCGCCGCCGAGCCGCTCACGCTCGATCCAGGGACGCACATCGTCGAAGCGCGCAGCGACGGGTTTCGTCCGTATCGCGAGGAGCTTCAGCTCAGCGCGGGCGCGAGTCGAACGCTCGCCGTGCGCCTCGCCGAAATCGACGATCAAGGACGGCTGCGCGTCGAGCCCTCGGTGCCGACCGCGCGCGTGACGATCGACGGAACGTACGCGGGCACAGGGGTGCTCGAGACTGGCGTGCGCGCTGGTATTCACCGCGTTGATATCACTGCCGAGGGATATCTGCCGCTGCGCCGCGAAGTCCGCGTGGGCGGAACCGGGCTCGTTCGCGTCGACGCTGCGCTCGTGCGCCCGCGGACCAACACGTGGGTGTGGCTCGGCCCTGTGCTCGCGGCGAGCGCGATCGCCGTCGGCTTCGGAACGTGGGGCATCGTCGAGCTCTCGCGCGGCGAGATCGTCCCCAACGTCGACTCCTGTTGGAACTGCCGGGACTTTCGCTGAGAGCCTGACTGTCTGTCGTCAGCGACGCGGCTGCTCGAGCGACGCCCCGAGCGCGAGCGCCATGTGCGCGAGGGCCACAGCGTAGGGCTTCGGGTTGCTCGTCTTGGCGTCGAGCATCGATTCGATAGCGCCCAACACGGCGCCCGCGATGACGTCCGCGACCGCGGTCACGGCGCTCGTCGGCGCCTTGATTCCACGCGCCTTGCTATGCGCGATGAGGTCCCGACGAAGGTCCTCGCGCATCGCGTCGACGAGCGCGCTCATGGCCTCGCCGGCGGGCGATCGATCGTGTCGACGCCGCACGACGAGCTCGGCGACCTGAGGCACCGCCGCGATCGCGCTCAACACGACTTCGTAGTGGCTCACTTGCGCGGCGAGCGTGTCGACGTCGGGCGAGGCGAAGAGCTCTCTGCGCGCCGCGGCGATGGACTCGCGCACGCCCTCGGACGCTTGAACGACCGCGGCTTGCAGGCACGCATCGACGCTCTCGAAATAGCGATAGAAGCCCGACTGCGCGATCTGCGCGTCCTGCGCGAGCCTGACGGTCGTCACCGCGGCCGAGCCCTCGGAGCGAAGGACGTCGAGCGCCGCCGTCAACAGCCGCTCGCGCGTCGCCATCGAGCGCGCTTGCTTGGGCGACTCGGTGGCCGGCTTGGGGCTCGGCGTGGGCGTCGGCGTGCTGACGAAGCGCACGCCCTTTCGTTGTCTCTCGCTCACGCGATGGATTTCACGGCGTGTCGCGTCGAAGTCAAGCGACGCGCTCAGCGGAGCGTGATCAATTGATCGCGCGGCTGAAACGTCGCGCGCACCTCGCCGCCCGCGTCGGTCGCTTGCGACGGCGGCACCGCGTGATGCCTCCGCATCGACAAGATCCCCGCGCCTGCATCGACGCGCTGGAGCTTGTCCGCGGGCAGAACGATCGATCGACTCCCAACCGCAGTCTGATCGAAGC
This sequence comes from Deltaproteobacteria bacterium Ga0077539, assembly GCA_001465015.1. Taxonomy (GTDB): domain Bacteria; phylum Myxococcota_A; class Polyangia; order Polyangiales. Next base: position 5,416 of record LNEO01000341.1, read on the forward strand.
GCTCGAAGTCGAGGCCCGTCCGGTCCGACACGATCACCTCGAGGTCTTCGTTGGCGCGGATCTCCGCGCCGCTCCACGCGAGCGTAAAGCTATTTGCGCGCACGATCTCCGCGGGAGCCGCGTCGAAGGCGATGCGCTCGATCCGCGCGCTGTTGTCGCGACGACGGCCGTTGGCGTCTTTGTACGAGAACGTCCCCTCGAGCGACTCGCCTGCGATCTGGAGCTCGTGCCACCCGAGGGAGCTGTTGAGCGGCATCGGCCTGTCGTTGAACCGTACCTCCGACGCGCCGCGCAGGTCGAGCAACGTCCCGAGCGGCCCGCCGAAACGAAACGTCGCCCGCGCGAAGGTCACGTCGTTGTTGACGTTGTAGAAGAGCCAAAACGCCGTGTGAATGCGGCTCTGATCGACGTTGCGAGCGTCCTCGGTGCGACACCCCGAGAGCCACGAAGCGCTCGCAGCGGCGGCAGCAGTGAAGATCGCGGCGCTCTTGAGAAACGATCGTCGGTGCAGTCGGTCCATGGCAGCACATCAGTCCTTTCGGCGACCGCGAACGGCCTCGCCGTCGATCGCAGAAAACAGATACGTATATCTCTATCTGTTTACTCCCTCCCGTGCACCCTTTTTTTTCGAATCACGGCCGGTGCTGCGACGGTCTCGCACACACGACGACCTGGCTCGCTCGACGCTCACACGAGGGCGACGTCTTCGAGGTCCTCGAGGGCGCGCTCGGCGTTGGACGTCCCTGTTCCCTCGCCGAAGCGCCGGGACGATCGCAGGTCCGGCGCGAGCTTCCACGGAGCGCCCTTGCGCTGACAGAGCTCGGCCACCTTCGAGCCGTCCACCGGCGAGTCTTCGCGCCAGTGAAACACCACGCGCTCGCGGTTGGCCGCGGTGCCGTAGGCGAGCGCGCCAGGGACGCTCGATCGCGCCAGGCACTCAGCGAGAACGGTCTGCGAAATTCCTACTCGCTTAGCGCTTCACGCGCGCTCTTCGCGACGAGCGCGTGATCGATCCACACCTCGAGCAGCGCGCCGTCTTCGCACGCGGTGATCCGCGCGAGGCTCGACTCATCGACCTCGACCCCGCGTCGCGCGAGGATTCGCAGCAGCGTCTCGCGCAGGCCTGCGAGCCGTCCACGCGCTTCACCACGCGCTTCACCGCGCGCTTCACCGCGAATTTCACCGCGGGCCTCTCTCGCCGCGAGCTCTCGCTCGATGACCGTGTTGCGCGAGGCGAGCAGCGCGCGAGCGACCGCGTCGTGCGCGAGCATTCGATCGACGAGCGCGCGCACGGGAAGCGGCACGACGAAGCAACGATCGGTGATTTCAGCGTCGAGCGGGAGCTCGGTCCAGTCGCTCACCGACCGATCCCACTCGAACACCCGCCGCGTCGCGACCTTGATCGCGAAGATCCGGCGCACTCCGCGATGCGCAAACTTCTCGACCTTGGTCGTCGCGTGCCCGAGCCGCTCGGTGTCCAACACCTCGAACGCGATCTCTTCGAGTTGACGCTCTCCAGTCTTCTCGTCGGTGCGGGTCGCGAATACGCTGACGTCTGGCGCTGCGTCGGACTCCTCGTCGAGCCGCGTGAGCATGTCCACCGCGACCGCGTATCCATCAGCCAAAATGCCGGCAAACACATGAGCGACCTCCGCGTGTTGCATCGCGTGCGGAGGATGGGCGCCCATCGTGCGGTACACCCTGCCGTCGATGATCTCTGCGTGAGACTCGGGAGCGACGAGCCGGTCGTCCACCGAGGGCAGCGATCGTCCTTTGCCCGGAGCGATCGCTCCGGGCGTCGCAGCGCCTGGAGCGAGCAGCGCGTCGGGGCCTTGCGAAGGCTTCAGCGTCATCGAGCGTCGATGGTAGCGCACCCGTCCGCGGGAGACAGCCGAGCGCTACTCGTCGCGAAGCAACCGGAGCAGCTCGTCCGCCGTCATCGAGCCGCTCGCGTCAGTGCCTTCGAGCAGGCGCGCCGCGAGCTCGCGCTTGGTCGCGTGCAGCGCGACGATCTTGTCCTCGATCGTGTGCCGGGCGATGAGCCGGTACACGGTGACCGGGCGCGTTTGACCGATGCGATGCGCGCGGTCGGACGCCTGGTCTTCGACAGCGGGGTTCCACCATGGGTCGAGGTGGATCACCGAGTCCGCGGCGGTGAGGTTCAGTCCGACGACGCCCGCGCGGAGGCTGATCAGGAACAGCTCGCCTTCGCCGGCGTGAAACGCGTCCACGCGCCGCTTTCGCTCGGCGACCGGCGTTTCTCCGTCGAGGTACTGGAAGCGAACCCCCTGCTCATCGAGGTGCGCCCGCACGATCTCGAGGTGGTCGACGAACTGGCTGAACACCAGCGCTCGGTGCCGCGAGTCGCGCAGCTCGCGCTCGAGTTCTGCGAACGCCACGAGCCTGGCGCTGCTCACCGTGTGTTGGCAGCGACCTCCTTGCGCGTATCGCTCGTTTCACCGACGTCGCTCTGCACCGCAACCACGGACGAGAGGGCGTCGAGCAGCTTCGCGACCCGCGCTCGCTGCTCCGCGGGAACCCTGATTCCTTCGCCGAGGATCTGCCCACAGCTCGCCAGCATCTCCGAGGGAAACACCAAGGCCACGCGCGTGGGCGACGAACGGACCAGCGCGACCTGCTGTCCAGCGTGCAGCCGCGGGGTGACTTCGAGCACCAGCTCGTCGCCGCTGCGCCGCGCGGTGACCGACGGGGATCCTTCGACGAGCTCGACGTGCGTCAACGGCTCGCCGTCGAGATACACACGAGGGTGCCCGATCATCGCTCGAAGGGCGCGGGCTGTATCGAACGTGTAGGTCGTCTCCGGGTATCCGCGGACCCGATACGTGCTGACGTCGAGAGACGCGAGGATCTCGAGGTGCTGTTGAGGGCGCGCCCGTCGGGGCCCCGAGTTTCTCCGAGCGATCGCACGGCCGTGAGCACTGTCGTGCGCGGGGTCGGCGTGTACGCCACCGCGAGCACGCATACGATGATCTGTTCGACCCGACTGAGCGTTGTGACGAGCTCGTACACCAAGAAACGGTATCGACGATAGGCAGTCATTGAAACTGCCATGTCGCGGGAACGTAACCGTTCAGGCCCCCTCTTGCCTCTCATCGTCACCCAAACTGTATGAGGAAAAGTCCAGGCAGAACACGATCGACGCATTCCCGGGAGCCAAGGGGCCCGGCAACAGCGCACCTGCGGTGCGTAGCGCAG
>LNEO01000342.1 GCA_001465015.1 Deltaproteobacteria bacterium Ga0077539
GCAGCGCGGGTGGGGGCTTCAGCACTGCGCCCACTGTCGTTCTGCTCATTCGGCGCGGCAGCGCGGGTGGGGGCTTCAGCACTGCGCCCACTGTCGTTGCGCTCGCTCGCGCGCGGCAGCGCGGGTGGGGGCCGCCGCGCGGCTCGGTGACAGACGTCGTTTCGTCGCTCGATTCTCAGCCCAAACGCTCTGTTTCAGCCGCTGAGCTCTCGGCGCGGATGGCGCGGACGGTTTTCGGCGGCGCTCAGCGGCGAGCGATCACCAACGGCAGTCGAACGTCGCTCGGTTGCGCGGCGGCGCGTCGTCGACTCGAGTCAGCTCCACGGTGCCGCGCACGGCTGCGAGTTCGAACACGTTGACCAGCCCCGCGCTGATCGCGATGAACGCCGATCGAGGAACGCTGTAGCTCGTCGGGTAGCTCACGGTCATAACGCCGCTGCGATCGTCGCGCGGGGTCCAAACGAACTGCATTCCTCGAATGGTCGAGCGCGAGAGAAGATCCAGTCGACTGAACAGCGTCTTGGGCGAAGTGCCGAAGAGGTGAAGGACCCCCTCGACAGCAGACCGCAGGATCGGCGAGACCGAGTCGCGCAACGTCTTCAACGCGACCTCGCGGAGCCTGGTCTCGCCGGCGGTGTTGTAGATGGCCTCGTCGATCGCGATCACCAGAGCGCCGTCGACCCAGGAGGAGATCATCACGGTGTCTTCGAGCGAGCGTCGCTCGGCGGGGGTAAGCTTCGCGACGCACTCGTCGAAGAGCCCCAACGCTCTGAGCGCCTGAATGCGGCCGCGCAGCACTGACCCCTTCACGTCGAAGTCGAAGCGCCTCTCGCCCACCTTGCCTGCTTTGAGGTCTTCAACGCCCATCACTGCCTCCTCACGCAATGCCCGTTGCCCGCGGAAGTCGCACAACGACCCCTCTGAGTCTTGTGAACATACCAGATCGTTCGTGACAGTGTGGCGGCGATGAGCGCGGAGCTGTCTTGATGAAGAAACTTACAGAGTCTTTAACAGGGCGATCGGTGCGGGGCTGTGTACGGTGCTCCCAAACGCCGCAGCGCCCGACGGGAGAGGCGGTGTCAGACGTTAGTAGCACATTGCATATAACCGAGGCGTCCGCGGGTTTCCGCGCTCGAGAGAGCGCGTCACGGCGCCTATCACCATCCGTTCAGGAGGAACTCATGCGTACGTCGACTCGAACGTTCTTGGCTGTGTCCGCCCTCGCCTCGGTGGCGGTCATTGCGATCGGTGGCTGCAAGAAGAAGCGACGCGGCCCCGATGGGGAGCCCGCGATCTCCATTCCGTGGAACGCCAACGCCACTGCGTACCGATCGCAGGTAGGGGCGACGCTGACCTTCGAGTGTCCGCCCAACGGTCGGCCGGGGAGCGTCTGGGGCACGGACATGTACACGACGGACTCGAGCATCTGCTCTGCCGCTGTTCACTCGGGGCGCGTTCAGCTCGCGACCGGCGGCGTGGTGCAGATTCAGATCGGTCCGGGCCTCCCACAATATCAAGGCACCCTTCGCGGCGGGGTCGCGTCCTTCAATTTCGCCGCATATCCAGCGTCGTTTTCGATCGTCGGCGGCGCCGCGCCCGGCATGATCGCCATCCCGGTCCCGGGCGTGAACATCAACAGCAACGGGATCAACATCGGCGGGCTTCAGATCAACGTGGGCTCGGGCAACAGCGCCAACGCGCAGGATCCGTGGCGGCAGAGCGCGACGAGCCAGCGGTCTCGCGTGGGTACGTCCTTCGTGCACACCTGCCCGCCCAACGGGACCTTCGGCAGCGTGTGGGGAACAGGGATCTTCTCGGACGACTCGTCGATCTGCACGGCCGCGGTCCATTCGGGCCGCATTCAACCCGCGACCGGCGGGCCCGTGACGGTGTTCGTTCACCCGGGTCGCAACAGCTACCAGGGAACGGTCGCCAACGGCGTCTCGAGCCGCGACTACGGTCGCTATCCCGGGAGCTTCTCGTTCGACTCGGTGGCTCCGCCCGAAGCTGCTGTTCCTCCGGGAGCCGAGCTTCTCAGCTGGACGCAATCTGCGACGGCGTGGCGTGATCGTCGCGCGACGACCATCCGAGCGTTCTGCCCTCCTGGCGCCGCGACAGGGTCTGTCTGGGGCGGCAATCCGTACACCGACGACTCGTCGATCTGCACCGCGGCCGTGCACAGCGGTCGCATTCGTCCCGAGACGGGCGGGACCTTTGGTGTGCGCATTTTCATGGGCCTTCCCTCTTATCGCGGCTCGGTGCGCAACGGCGTGACGACGCGAGACTTCGCTCGGTTTCCGGGCAGCTTCATGATCGTCCCGTAGGGAGGTCACGAGTCGGGTGGTGGTCGGCGCGGGGGCGGTGCATCCTTCGGTGCCATGAACAGCCCGACGCCCAGGAGGGTCGCGCTCTCGATTCACCGCCACGAGTCCGACGAGTGCGGGCTGCGCTACGTGTACGCGGTCCTCTCGCGCCGCGCCGGCGGCGTATCCATCGGCATCAACGTGTCGACCACGCACGAGTGCAACTGGCGCTGCGTCTACTGCCAGGTCCCCGGCCTCGGCCGAGGAACGAGCCCCGCGGTAGACCTGCCCGTGCTCGAAGAGGAGCTGCGCGCGGTGCTCGACGCGGCCGCGAACGGAGCGCTCTTCGACGAACCCGCGCTGAACGATCGCGCGCCGCCGGTGGTCGACGTGGCGTTTTCGGGGGACGGCGAGCCCACGACGAGCGCGAATTTCGCGGACGCCGTCGACGTCGTCGGGCGCGTTTTGCGTGAAAAATCACTGAGTATTCCCGTCATCCTGATCACCAACGGCTCGCAGGCGTCGCACGAGCGGGTGCGCGACGCGCTCGAGCGGCTCGCGGCGCAGGGCGGGCGCGTGTGGTTCAAATTCGACCGCGCGACGCCTGGCGCGATGCGGGAGTGCAACGGAACAGAGCTCTCTCCCGAATCACACGTCCGCCGCTTGATCGACTGCGCGAATCGTTGCCCGACGTGGGTGCAGTCGTGCTGGTTTGCGACGGACGGGCTTGCGCCTTCGGAGGACGAGCAGCGCGCGTGGCTCGAAGCGCTCGCGACGGCGATGCGCGACGGCGCCCGCTTGCGCGGAGTGCAGCTCTACTCGCTGGCGCGGCCGTCGATGCAGCCCGAGGCGCCGAGGCTGTCGTCCGTGGGTCGCGAATGGCTCGACGCCCTGGCTGCGCGGGTCGAGGCGCTGGGCTTGCCCGCCGCCGTCGTCTGAGCTCGTCGCAGCATCGGGCGCGAACGGCGCGGGTCTCGCGCGGTGCTCAGCGGCAGAGGGGGCGGTCCACGGGATACGGGTAGCGCGTGTTGGGACGGACGGCGCTGGTGATGCGAGCCCGCGAGAATCCCGCGCAGTTGAGCGCGTCGAGAAAGTCCGGCAACACCGGGATCGAGCGGCTCGTCGCGGTGACCGACGAGTACGAGCAGCGCGTCGAATCGAAGGCGCCGAGGTAGCGCTGAAAGTAGCCGCGCTCGAAGCGACCCGTCGCGGGGTCGGGGCGGTTCATCCGCGCAGACCCGAGCGCGTCGAGCACCGGACCAGGGTCGCGCGAGCCATCCGAGAGGCGCCAGAGGATCATCGACACCTCGAGCTCGCTCAGCTTCTGAAAGAGCCCGGGCGTTCGAGAGGAGACGATGTCTGCCGCGGTGGGACTCGCGTGGGGCCAGCGCCGATCTGGGTCCTCTCCGCTGATGTCGTAGGCGTAGACGCTGGAAGAGTTGACCGCGGTGTAGAAGGGATTTCCCAGCACGATTTGCGCGAAGTAGTTGGCGAAGCCCTCCTTCCACGCGAGGCCGGGCCACGTCTCGCACCGGTAGGTGTGACCGCTCGTCTCGCTGTTGGACTCGCTGTAGCTGCCCATCATCCAGTGCCCCGTCTCGTGGAGGATCACCGAGTCGGCCCAGTACGACTGCTCGCGGTCCATCGCGTAGAACATCTGCGATTGAAAAGTGGTGCGCGTCGGGATGGCCACGCGCGTCTCGGCGCCGACGAAGGAGTTGGTCCAGTCGACTCCGGGTCCCATCCAGACGATCATCGTCCGCCCGGCGCGACCGTAGTGCGCGCGCGAGAATCGCGTTCCCCACGCGACGCGGTCGAACACGTTGGCCGCCGCAGAGTTGCGCGCGATCGTGATCTCGAGGGTCGGGCTGGGGCCGGTCAACGTGTCGACGAGCCAGGTCCATCGCCACACCGTCGCCCGACTGACAGAAGCCACGGCGCCGAGACGATCTGTGTACGCTCCGGGGCTCAGCTGCGGGTTGACCAACGCGAGGTCCGTCGTCGAGCCCGACCGCCGCACCGCCGAGACGACGACGCGATCTCCGCGCTCGATCGCAGCAGGCCGCGGCAGCGAAAACGTCCCGTCCATCGCGCTCGACGTGGTCGACGCGAGCACCGCGCCGTCGCGCTCGAGCGTGACCAGAAATCCGCGCGCGGGTCGGTTGACCGTCGGCCCCCACGCGGTGCGACCGCTGTTTGCCGCGCGGGCTTCGTAGATCACCCTGCCCGAGATCCTGTCGGGGGTCATGGCCGGGGCGCAGCTGGCCCGCTCGTCGCTGCCGACGCAGCCGTTGGCGCAGCTCTCGGCGCTCCATCCCGCAGCGCCGCAGCGCTCGAGCGTCCGGTCGTCGCGGCAGCGCGTCGCGCCTGCGGTGCAGCGCGTCTCGACGCAGTGCGCGGCGCCTTCGACCAGCATGCAGCGCTCGGTGCTGTCGCAGCGCTCGCTCACCAACTGCGGCGCGATGTGCTCACCCATCGCGCAGCGCTCGACCATCGAGTCGCTGGCGCAACGCCCTGCGGCAGACACGCCGCGGCACGGGTCTTCGATGATCACGTCCGGTTGCGCGACGTCCTCTGCCGCGCTGTCGCTCGCGTCTTCGCCGGGCGCAGCGTCGGCCGCGTGCTGTCGAGGCACGTCGGCGACAGCGCTGTCGGCGCCCGCGTCGGTGTCGATCGAGTCGGTTAGGGGGCCGCAGGCCGCGAGGGCGAGGGCGGTCGAGAGCGAGGCGATCCAGCGGTGGTTGCTCATGATCATCGTGGAGCGTGCACGAGCGAGGCCACCGAGTCGTACCCTGCTTTCGCAGGGATATTGCTGTCGGAGCGGGAGGGGCGCGGTGCGAGCGCTGTGCGACCGACTGTGTCGAAGTCGCACAGTTTGTGCGAGCTGTGCGACCCGTGCGAACTGTGCGAACGTTGCACAACGGTCCGATCGATGGTCTCGAGGCGAGCGACAGGGTTCGACGACGTGACCGCTCCGAGCGGGGCGGAGGTCGAGGATCGGCCGCTGGGGTATCGACTGGTGGCGATCGAGCGCGACGCGACGCGAGAGTTCTTGTTGCGAGACGGGCATACGGCCTCGATCGGGCGGCATCGGGATGCGACCCTGTCGATTCGCGACGAGTCGGTCTCGAGGCTGCACGCCGAGCTTCGCGCGGGAGCGACGCTCGAGGTCCGCGACACGGGCAGTCGCAACGGCGTGTTCGTCAACGGTGGGCGCATCGCGAAGGGAGCGTGGGTGGAGGTCCCTCGCGGCGCCACGCTGCTCGTCGGCTCGGTCACGATCGCGGTCGAGCGGGCGCGCGCTCCGAGCGAAGCCGCGAGACCCACGCGGCTGGAGGTGCGCGGCGGCCAAGAGCCTTCGCGGCTGATCGATAGCGCGGCGATGCGCCCCGCGCTCGAGCTCGTAGCCACCGTGGCGCCGACGGACGTCTCGGTGCTGATCATCGGCGAGACGGGCGCGGGCAAAGAGCTGTTCGCCGAGGAAATTCACAGGCAATCGAAGCGGTCTCGCGCGCGCCTGCTTCGGATCAACTGCGCTTCGTTTACCGCGCAGCTGCTCGAGAGCGAGCTGTTTGGCCACGAGCGCGGGGCCTTCACCGGGGCGAGCTCAGCGAAGGTCGGGTTGATCGAGAGCGCCAACGGCGGAACAGTCTTCTTCGATGAAATCGCGGAAATGCCGCTGGACCTTCAGGCGCGGCTCTTGCGTGTGCTCGAAGATCGCCGTGTGCGCCCTGTCGGCGCGGTGAGCGAGCGGGCCGTGGACGTTCGCTTCATCGCCGCGACCCATCAGCCGCTCGAGGAGCTGGCCAAGCGCGGAGCGTTTCGAAAGGATCTGTTCTACCGGCTCGCGGGCGTCGTCATCGAGGTCCCGCCGCTGCGAGAGCGACGCGAAGAGATCCCGGCGTTGATCGAGCGGTTCGCGGCGGCGGTCGGCGCGCAGCCCGTCCGCGTGAGCCCTGCGGCGATGGAGCTGCTCTCGAGCTGGGATTGGCCCGGCAACGTGCGAGAGCTGCGCAACGTGGTCGAGCGCGCGGCGCTGCTTGCGGCGGGGCGCGAGATCGGCGCAGAGCATCTTCCGAGAGCGCTCGTGCGGCGCGACAGTGACGCGGCGACGCCCGCGGCTCCCAAGATGCGCAGCGAGCTCGAGGCGCTCGAGAGGCAGCGGATCGTCGAGGCGCTCGCGCGGTGCAACGGCAATCAGTCGCGCGCGGCGGCGATGATCGGGATGCCCCGGCGAACGTTCGTCGCGCGGCTGGACGCGTACGGCATTCCCCGCCCACGCAAGGGCGCTGCAGACGAGTCGTAGCCGGCGGTCGTGCGGTGCGCGGCGATCGCTTCGTAGACAGCGCCGCGACGTTTGAACGATCATCGGGCACTTCGTAGTGAGACCTTCCGTCGCGGCGACGATCGCTCTTGTGTCTGTGTTGCTCGGCGCTCGCGTCGCCGACGCGCAGGCCACGGCGCCGACAGAGGAGGCTCGCGTCGAAGCGCGGCGCGAGTTTGCCGCGGGCCTCGCGGCGGCCGAGTCCCAGCGATGGGCGGACGCGCTGGGACATTTCGAGCGCGTCTACGAGCGGGTGCGTGCGCCCAACGTGCTCTTGAACATCGCGGGAGCGCTCGTCGCGGTCGGTCGGCTCGTCGACGCCGCGTCACGGTACGAGCAGTACCTCCGCGAGGCGCCCGAGAGCGAAGCGTCGCTGCGGGAGGAGGCTCAGCGCTCGCTCGCCAACGCGCGGGCTCGCCTCGGCATGGTCGTCTTGCGAATCAACGGGCTCTCGGGGACCGACGAGGTCTCGATCGACGCAAACACGATCGAGCGCAGCGCGTTGGCGGGTCCGATCGCGGTCGATCCCGGGCCGCATCGCGTCACGGTGCTCAGGCAACGCACGGTCGTCGCGCAGCAGAGCTTCACCGTCGCCGAGTCGACGCGAAGAGAGGTGCTCCTTCGCGTTCAGGGAGGTCGACCGCTGTGGCAGTCGCCGTGGCTGTGGACGGCGGTCGGAGCGGTCGTGGTGGGAGCGGGCGTGACAGTGGGCGTCGTGTACGAGAGAAGCACCGCGTTGTTCGTCGGCAACGTGCCTCCGGGCTTCGTGGAGGTCCGATGACGGTGGGACGACGCTCGAGAGCGCTCCTGGCGTCCGCTGCGCTCGTGCTCGCGAGCTGCGGAGCACAAACGCAGCTCATCGTCGTGATCGGCACGGATCTGGCTCTGCCCATGCAGGCCGATCGGATCACGCTGACCGTCGAAGGAGCGGAGGAGGCTGACGCTTCTTCGATGCCGATGACGATCGAGGTTCCTGTCGCGAATGGAATGCCGAGCGGAGGGTGGACGCTCGGCGTTCGACCGCGGACTGGCGCGAGTCAGGTGATCGTTCGAGCAGAGGCGCTGCTCGGCACTGCGCCGGTGGTGTCAACGCGGGTCGTGACGACGTTTCGAGCAGGAGAAACACGGTACGTTCCGGTGTTGCTCTCCAGCCGCTGCGCCGCGCTCCGCTGTCCCGCGAGTCTTGTGTGTGATGCGAATCGAGGCTGCGTGGAGCCGACGGTCGTCGACGCCTCGACGCTCCCGAGCACACGGCCGTGCGCTCCGAGCACCGAGCGCTGCGGCACCCAGTGCGTCGACACGTCCCGGGACCGGTCGAATTGTGGTGCGTGCGGCGCGGCGTGCAGCGGGACGTGCGTTCAGGGCATCTGCGAAACGCGCGCCGTGCGCGAGTTGGTCGCGGGCGCGCGCCACACCTGCGCGCGCACCCAGGGCGGCGAGATGTTCTGCTGGGGCGCGCTCGGAACGAACGAGGTCCAGCAGCCCGCTCGGGTTTCGATCGGCAACGTGGTTCAGATGGCCGCGGGGCGCGAGCACGTGTGCGCAAGAACGAGTGACCGACGCGACGCTTGCTGGGGAACCAACGGTTCGGGACAGATCGGCGCGCAAGTCCAAGAGAGCTCGACCCCTCGCGCGTTGGATCGGACTGACTTTACCGGAACATCACGGCACATCGCCGCGGGCGCTAAACACACATGCATCGCGACGACCGAAGGGATGCGCTGCTGGGGCGGCAACAGCCGCTCACAGAGCGGACCGATGGCAGCGGAGTCGATCCGGTCTACGCCGGTGCCCGCGACGCTCGACGTCGTGCACGCCGCCGCCGGAGACGCGTTCACGTGCTTCGCGCGAGCGTTGCTTCCGGCAAACAGTTCGAACGGTGCCGTTTCCTGCTTCGGCGACAACACGCTCGGACAATGTGGAGCAACGCCGCCGACGCTGTTCTCTCAGCCTCGCGACATCACGTTCAGCGATGGCAGCGGCCTTCGGCGGGTGACCGTCCTCGCGGCCGGCGCCGAGCACGTGTGCGCGCTGAGAGAAGGAGCCAGCGTGCTGTGTTGGGGCTCCAATGCCCGCCGCCAAATTGGCTCGAATGCTGACGTGGAGAGGCAGCCACTCCCACAGCTGGTGACGAATCACAGCTTCTCATCGATCTACGCCGGCGGAGCGAACACGTGCGGTCTGGACATGGACCGTCGACTGTGGTGCTGGGGCGACAACACGAACAGGTGGCTCTTCGACGACTCAGAGAGCCGAATCGCGACGCCGAGGCGAGTCCATTGGCTCAGCGGGCGAGTGCGCGCAGTCGCGATCGGCGCGGGGGCGACTAACACCGCAGGCGTCGCCCCGACGCGCATCTGCGTCGCGCTCGACTCGGGTCTCGTGTATTGCTGGGGAGATAACCAGGACGGTCACCGCGGTGTCGGCTCGGATGCTCCATCGCTCTCCGCCCCGCGGCTCGTCGTGCTCCCCCAGTGAACTCGCTGTTTGACGGCATCTTTCGCGGCCAGTAGCGTTTCGCTCGGCTCGTGATGTGGAAGCCGGGTAACTCGATTGGACCGTACCGGCTCGAAGCGAGCCTGAAGTCCGGCGGGATGGGCGCGCTGTTTCTCGCGCGACGCGAGGGCGCGGCAGGCTTTCAGCGCTTCGTCGCGATCAAGGTGATCCACGCGCACCTGGCGTCGGACCCGACGTTCGTCAGGATGTTCGTCGACGAGGCGCTGTTGTCCGCGAAGATCCAGCACCCCAACGTCGTTCATGTCGAAGAGCTCGGCGAGTGGGAGGGCAGCTACTTCCTCGCGATGGAGTACGTTCCGGGCTGCTCGCTCGCGCAGCTGCTCTCCGCGCTGTCTCGCGCGGGCCGGCGGCTCTCGCCGCGGGTCGCCGCGTACATCGCCGCCCAGGTCGCGGATGGATTGCACGCCGCGCACGAGACGCGCGGAGACGACGGCGCGCTGCTCGGCGTGGTGCACCGCGACGTGAGCCCACAAAACGTGCTGCTCGCGACGAACGGCGCCGTCAAGCTGATCGACTTCGGCGTCGCCAAGGCCCGCGGACGCTCGCAACAAACTGCATCCGGCTCCATCCGCGGAAAGCTCCGTTACATGCCTCCAGAGCAGGCGCGCGGCGACGAGATCGATCGACGCGCCGACGGCTATGCGCTCGGGATCGTGCTCTGGGAGATGCTCACGGGTCGCAGGCTCTTCGACGCGCCCAACGATTTCGCGCTCATCGATCGCGTGCGAAATCCCGAGATCGTTCGCCCCAGCACGTGGGCGACGGACGTCGACGAAGAGCTCGACGAGCTGGTGCTGTGGGCGCTCTCGCCTCGAGCCGAGGACCGACCGGCGACGGCGCTCGAGCTACGCGCTCGCCTCGCAGAGGCCGTGCCCGACGCGCTCGCGTTGGGGGCGACGCAGCTGGCCGCGCTGATCCGATCGGTGTTCGGCGAGCTGGCAGAGGGTCCGAAGCTGCCGACGCCTTCGCGCGAGCCTGCTGCGCAGCCCGTTCGCGCCGCGACCGAAGAGATGAACACCGCGGACGTGATCGAAGAGCTCACGAGGCTCACCGAGCACGGCGAGCGCTACGACGACAAGCAAGAGCCCGAAGACAAGCTCGTCGCGATGCCAGTCTCGAAGCTGGTGCGCGTCGAGGAGCCTCACAAACGTGCGCCATGGCGGTGGGCGGTCGGCATCCTCGCGCTGCTCGTGCTCGGCGCAGGCTCGGTCGTCGCAGCGACGCGTCGAGAAGGCGCGCAACGCGCGGTGATCACCCCGGCGCCGACCGTCACCGCGCCGCCGACCGTCGCCCCGCCGGTGTTTCTGCAGACCGTACCGATCGCCGAGACGACCGAGTCGAGAGACTCGGGGGTGTCGCTCACCACGAGATCGACGCAACGATCGAGCGCGACGGCCACACACACGCGAAGAGACTCGTCGCGAGCCGACGCGGCGACGCACGCGCCGAGCGCGGCCGCGCGCGACCCGAGCGCGTCGTCGATCCGCGCGCCGGGACCCTTTCCCACGAGCCTGGGGTTCTGAGCGCTCGGAGTTCAACGGCGCTCGGATCGATGCGGGGAGTGCTCGTCGTTGCCAGCGCGAACGTCGGCTGCTCGGAAGAGGGCGTTCGTCCCGCGGACGGCCGTCGAAGCGACGCGGCGATGGACGGCTTCGTTCCTGAGCGCGGCGAGCGGGTGATCTTCGGGCCGGGCACAGACGCGATGGTGGTCGGTCGCTTCGGCGCTCCCTCGGTGGCAGACCCGATGCGCGCCGCGAGGATCTTGTGTCCGCTCGACGAGGTCGTGTTTCCGCGCAACGTGTGGGCGCCGCACGTGCAGTGGGAAGGCGGCGGGGCGATGAGAGACGGGGGCATCTACTCCCATGCGACGACAGCCGCGGCGCGGCAGCGAGCGACGTCAGCGGCGGCGCGTTCTATCGAAACTTCACGCCGTGTACGACGGAGGGTCTGGACCCGAGCATCGACGGCGCGGGCGAGTTTCGCTCGGCGTACTGGCTGCTCTTCTACGGCCGAAGGGACTGCAGCAACGCGCAGGTCGGAACGCGCGGGACGGGGCGCCGCCAGATCTGGGTCAGCGCGATCTCGACGGACGTGCGCGAAGGGCGCGACGCGAGCGCGGTTCCCTACTGGCTGCCTGGGCAAGAGGTCGCGCAACAAAACGCGTCGGCGTTGTGTGCGCCCCTGGCGTGTCGGCCTTCCGACGTGGACCGTTCGGACAACGGCGAGTGCTGCAGCGGCGATTGTTTCAGCGGCCGGTGCCTCCCGGCGGCGGGAGCGACAGCGGTCCAGGAGCCTGTCGACGCGAGGGTCAACGCTGCGGCTCCAACGCAGACTGCTGCGACCGCTCGCTCACGTGCGTGGACTCGATCTGCGTCTCGATGCCGCTGTGATTCGACGGTAGCGCGCGAGACCCGAACCCCTCTGTACGCGTTGCGGTATGGTCGCGCCGTGGAGAATCAACGAACACGGACGCGTCTCTTCGCGTCTGTCTCGCTGCTCGCTGCGGCGCTCGGCGCCGACGCGTGCACGCCCAACGCCGCGCCCGTGCGCTGGGAGTGTCCCGCTGGATGGGTCTCCACGACGCGCGGCGGCTGCGCGCCCGCGGCGCTCGTCTGCGACACACCCGAGGCTGCGATGGGCGCGTGCACCGCGGCGCTAGGGACGCCGCCGACCATCAACGAGCCGAGCGGCGCAACCCATCGCGGGTTCGCTCGAGGAGCCAACGGAGAGATCCTCGGCGGCCATCGAGCGTCGTCGGACCCGATGATTCCTGGGGCTGATTTTCAAGCAACCCCTCCCGCGAGCGTCCCTGCTGCGGACTTCGCGCCTCTTGCGCCGCGCATGCAGTGCCCCATGGGCTGGTCTTCGCGCGCGGGACTGTGCGACCCCGAAATCCGCGCGGATTGCCCGGCAGGAAGCGGCGCGCTCCCTTCGGGACAGTGCACGCAGACCGCCGCCAGCGCGTGCCCGACGGGCGCCTTTGCGATGGCAACGGCCGGAGAAACCGCGCGCTACGTGTTGGCGGGGGCTCCTGCGGGCGGAGATGGCAGCGAAGCGCGCCCGTTCGACAGCGTGACGGCGGCGCTCTCGGCGGCGCCGATGGCGACGGTCTTGCTCCTCGGCGAAGGCGCGTACAGCGCGGTGACGTTGTCTCGCGCGATCACGCTGCGAGGGCGCTGCCCGAGCTCGACGCGAATCTCCGCAGGAGCGAGCGCGAACGCGCTTCGGGTCGACAGCGCAAGCGCTCGCGTCGAAGGCGTCACGCTCGAAGGAGGCACGGCCGCGGTGCACGTCGCAGCGGGCGCGTCGCTGACGCTCGGACGAGCGATCGTGCGTGGGGCTACGGGCTACGGCGTTCACTCCTCGGGGATGCTCGAGCTGCAAGACGCGTGGATCGACGCGATCGACGATCGCGCCGAAGGCTCTGCGGGCGTCTTCATCGAGGCCGGCGGCGCGACGATCGCGCGCGTGAGCATCACGGATTCAGCGCGCGTGGGCGTTCGGATCCTCGCGGACACGACGGTGCGCGACAGCGCGATGCTTCGCGCCGGCGTGCGATCGATGACCGGGACGCTGCCCGCAGCAGGCATCGAGGCGCGCAACGCCGCGGTGACGATCGAGCGAGTCGCCGTCGTCGGCAGCCGACAGTACGGCGTGCTCGTCGCGGACACCGCGAGCGCGACGGCGAGCGATCTGTTCGTCGCGCGCACGACGGGCAGCGCCAGCGCAGGGACAGGGCGGGGCGTGGACCTCGAAGGGTCAGCCCAGTGCACGATCCGTCGACTCGGCTGCGAAAACAATCTCAACGGTTGCTTTCTGCACTTCAGCCGCTCGCTCGCGACGCTCGAGGACGTCGTCGTGCGCGGCGGCTCGAGCCCGTTCGGACTGTATTTTGGCGGAGGGACAGCGAACGTGTCGCGGGCGGACGTCTCGGGCGTCGCGGGGACGGGAGTCCTCGCCACGCGCGGCGCGCGAGCGACGATCAGCGACCTGGTCGTGCACGACAGCGCGGCGGCGGCGACGACGGTCGCGGACGTGACGGCGCAGAACGCCGGGGTCCTCGAGCTGTCTCGCGTGCGACTGAGCGAGCGCAGCCCGCGCGCGTTTTCGCTGGTCGCCACCGGCGCGCGCTCACGCGTGGTGCTCCGCTCGGGCGTGCTCTTCTCGAGCGTCGCGAGCAACAGCGCGGGCGCGCTCGAGGCCGCGGAGCTGAGGCTGCTCGGAGGACGCGACTTCGGCGTCGTGACGAGCGGCGCCGGATCGACGCTGCGGCTCGTGGATTCGATCGTCGATCCGAGCGCTGACAACGACACGACCGCCCGGTTGGGCGCGGAAGAAATGGCCTCGCTCGAGGTCGAGCGCGTGACGCTTCGCGCCCGCGCGTACACGGGGGTCGTCGCTGGCAGCCGCGGGAGAGTTCGCGTGCGGGACATGCAAGTCAGCGACGTTCTTCGTCCGAGGATCGAGGCCGACGGCGCGATCCGAGTGTCCGCAGCGTTTGGCGCAGCGGAGGGCGGGCAGCTCGAGGCCGAACGGACTCGATCAGTGATTTCGCAGGGAGTTCACTGGTACGCGAAGGGCGAAGGGAGCGTCGTCACCGTGCGCGAGGCGCTCGCGCGAGGCACGGGAGAGGCGAGCTTGTGCCTCGCGTGCCTGGGCGCGATCGCGCGCGAAGGCGCGACGGTCTCGGTGTCCCGCGCGAGGCTCGACGAGGTGACAGGAACTGCCCTCGGCGCCGACAGCGCTGCGCGCCTCGAGGTGCGCGACACCGTTGTCCGAGCGCCCGTCGCGCACGAGCCGAACACCGAAGCCGGGCAGCAGTTCACCGGGCTGGGAGCGCTCGTTCGCGAGTCGGCGACGGGGATCTTCGAGCGCGTCGTGATCGAGGACGCAACGACGGCCGGAGCGCTGGTCTCGTCGGGCGCGAGCCTCTTGCTGCGCGACTGCGCGGTTCGTCGCGTCCGGCGCTGGCGCAACGAGATTCTGGGCTGGGGGGTGGGATCGACCTTCGGAGGCCAGCTCGAAGCGCGCGGCCTGCTCGTCGAAAATGCGTTCGAGGGCGGCGTCTTGCTCGCGGGCAACGGCGCGACGGGCGTCTTGGAAGACGCGATCGTTCGCACCGTCGCGGCCTCCGCGCGCGGCCTCGGGATGGGCGTCGGCGTGTTCGACGGCGCGACGGGCACGTTCGATCGCGTCGCGATCGACGCCGTCGAGGGGATCGGGCTGGGCGTCGGAGGCGCGACGAGCGCCGCGGCGGGCACCGCGAGGGCGAGCGACGTCTTCCTGCGAAGCGTGCGCCCAGGGACGCTCGCTCCGCGAGGACCGGGCTTCGCCGAACCACAGACCGCGAGCATCGGGATCATTTCGACCCGCGGCACGAGCCTCACGGCTTCGCGCATCACTGCGTTCGACGCCGGATACGGCGTGTACAACCAGGGCGGCACGCTCGTGCTGAGACAGGGCGTGGTGTCCGGGATGGTGGACGCGCTCGGCGCCTTCGAAGAACGCGAACCGAGCCTCGTCGACGTGTGGGGCCACGGCAACGCGAACAACGGAGTTCGCTCGAACACGACGCTCGGCGCCGTCGGCTTCGCGCTCCCGACGGGGATCGGCCGCTGAGCTGCTCGCGCGGCGCAGAGCCTCGAACCCGTCGTTCTGCCGGAGAAACCAGCGCCGCGAGAACCTCGCGCCCGTCCGATTGTCCCAACCGCCTCGCCATGACCGTCGTTCGTCGTTGTTTCTTCGCGTTGTTGCTCGCCACCGACGCGCGCTGCGCTGCGAGCCCGCGGGGCGAGATCGCTCGCACCGGCTCTCGCGTGATTGTGTTGGACGCGTCGAGCCACTCGGACTCGTCTCCGCCGCCAACGCCGCTCGACGCGTCGACCGGCGAGCGAGCGGACCGCGTCACGACGGCTCGTTCGTCGCGCCCTCACCTCGCGCCGGACGCGGGCGTCGCCTTCGACGGGCCTCCTCGGTCCTTCGCCGAGCTGCTCGAGACATCGAGGCCGGTGTACTGGCGAACCTCGTCCATCGCCGGCCCGAAGTGCGTCCGTTGGGACACGCGAAGGTCTCGCGCTGACGGTCCTCCGGACGTTCTGTCGAGCACCGTCGAGGTCCTGTGCGTTCGCCACACGACCAGCGTGCGACTCAACCTCGAAACGAGCGACACGCTGGTGTTCGACGGCATCGGCGGATCGACGATGACGCGCACCGGAGGCAGCGGATGGATGGGTCCGCGCGGTCCACGGACGACCGTGACCTGGGTCGACAGCGACGAGCGAACGGTGCTCACGAGCGAAGGGCCCTGGTTTCTCAGCGAAGAAGCGTGCATGTCCGCGTCGAGCGAGCTGCCCTCCTCCCGTCCCGCAGCGTGGAGATCGACGATGCCCATCGACGATGCGCTGCGCACCGCTTCGACGCTGCCCGAACAGCGATGGGCGATCGCGAGCGAGAGGCCCCGCGGCGCGCCGACGGAGATCGAGCGCGCGGTTCGCACGATGTTTCGACAAGGTCGCACGGTCTGGCAGGCCGACGTCGGACACGCTTGCAAAGGTTGGCGCGTCACGCTGCGTGACAACACCGTGCAGCTCGTTCGTGACGTCCTGGTGCGCCGCGGCGTTCGGCGCGTCACTCAGCAGAATCTGCGCTGGCACGGGGCGTGTGGCTCGTTCGAACACGGGGGCTGCTTCACCTCTCTGATCGGACCAAACCTCGGAAGCACCGGCGGATCGAGCAGCGAGCGCTGGTTCTCGATCGACCGAGTGGGCGACGGATGGATCGAGTCCGAAGATCGTCGGTTATTCTCGTCGCAGGGGGCGTGCGAGCGAACGCCGAGGGCGCGCCGCGCGCCGTTCTTCGACTCGTGCGAGTGAGCCTCTTGTTCGCTTCGACACGAGCGAGCACGAGAGCCGACGCTGACTGCGATGCTTTCGGCGCTCAGCGGTCGGATCGGGGATCAATCGCAGGGCATCTCGACGCAGCGGCCGCGGCAGCAGTTCTGTGTGCGAAAACACTGATTGCCGCACGCGCCGCAGTTCATCGGATCGTCTTCGAACGGGGTCTCGCAGCCGTTGTAGTTGTTCGAATCGCAGTTGCCGTGAAGGCGGTCGCAGGTGATGTCGCAAGCGCCGGCGACGCATTGAACGCGCGTCGTGCCGACAGGATCACACGGGACTTCGCAGATGCCGCAGTGCATCGTCGACGTGTTGATGTCGACGCACTCGGCGCCGCACAGCATCCTGCCCCCGCTGCACATGGGCTGACTGTCGACCATCCCCTGATCGACCATGGTCGCGTCGACCGCGCGCGAGTCGGTCGGCGAGCTGTCGCGAGGCTGCGCGCCCGCGTCGGACGTCGCGTCGAGCGACGAGTCCAGCGCGGGATTCGCTGCGTCGAGCGTCGCCGAGTCTCGGACGATCACGACGTCGCGGGTGAGCGTTTCCTCGCTCGGAGCGCAGCGGCACAGGCCCCAACCGACCGCGACCAGCATGGCCACTCGACGCGCGACGCTCATGGTGCGTCATGCAAGCGCAGGTGGATATCGCCTGTCAACGTCCTGGAGTTTCGAAGGCAAGACCCGCGCAGACCCGCGTTTCGACGGGGGTGGGCGCGCTGCGTGACGCCGTCGATCGCCAGTAGCGTATCCTCGACGACCGATGAACTCACCCTCTTCGAAAAAGTCTCCTCGAGACGCGGCGCTGGACACGGACTACGTCGCGATCGTTGAGTACGTCGCGGATCAAGTGAAGCGAGCGGGCGGTGATGTCACGCGGTTTCCCGACGAGCTGTGCGGGAGGCTCGCGAAGCGATCTTCGCTCCCCGCGGAGCTCGAGCCCGTGCTTCGTATGCTGCTGCGCATCGCGGCTCCGACGACTCCTTCGCGCCCCGAGCTGCCCGAGGTGTTGAAGCGCAGCACGCTCGCGGTCCGCGCGCTCGCTCGCGCGACCCCCGCGACGATCGACGGGGCAAATCACGTGATTTCGTTGCTTCAATCCGTGCAGCGAAGCGGCTATACGCACGCGCCCTCGAAGCTCGACCCGCAGCACCTCGCCGAGATCGAGCTGGCGGGGCTCGAGGACGCCCTCGCGCTCGCGTGCGTCGAGGCGCTCGCGAGGGTCGGTGACGCCGCGCCGGATCCCGCCGCCCGCGCGTTGAAGGAGGCCGAGCGCCACCGACACGAGGAGGTGCGAACGGCGGCCTCCGCGGTGCTGCGCATCGTCGTGTCTGATTTTGGAGCGAAGCTGCCCTGAGCGTCGGGGGGGTCGGCGCGCGGAGCGTCTCGAGAGATTTCCCAGGAGGGAGTTCCGAGACGCCGCTCGTCGCGATCGCGACGGTCGAGCGGTCCGCGTCGAACTGCGCGCCTCCGAGCGAGAAGCGAGAGCGAGCGAGAGCCGCCCGCGCGCACGGCGAACGAGCGCGCGGCAAACGCGCTGTACACAGGGCTCGACAGTTCGTCGCGCCGCGTGGACACCCCTCGGACAGAGAGAGCAACGGTCACTGAATTTCCTCAGGATTCGTCGCGATATCGACGCGGATCGCACGTTGGCACGTCGCGCGCAGTGAAGCCCTCTCGAACGAGCGCCCACGCATGCGTGCGCAGCGCTCGGCCGAAAGGACCGTGACCTCATGAAACGCTTCACTCTGGTTCGTGCTTGCTACGCCGCGACGCTCGCGATCGCTCTGTCCGCCTGCGCCCCGGCGACGATGGCTCCGTCGGACGCATCGCTCCCCGACAGCTCCGAGGATGTCGTGGTCCCGGACGCTTCACGGCAGACGCTCGGCGACGTTCCCGACACCTGCGTCGACGTCGCGGGCTCGTGGGAGTGGACGGGAACGTGCTCGGTCCCTGGCGTGCGCCCGGATCTCCACACGTGTATCAGCCAATCGGGCTGCACGATTCGAGAGAACCTCGACTGGTCGCTGTCGGTCGTCGGAAACGTCGCGCGACGCCGGTTGACGCTCTCGTCGGACCAACTCGAGGGCGAGCACACCATGACGATCACCGGCGACACGGCCGTATCCGAGTATACGCTCACGCACCCTGTGAGGGCGACTTGTCGAATCACCGGTCGCCGCGGACGATTTCCGGGGGCGACGAGCTATTGCTGCGAGGTCAACCGCGCCAGCTGCGGGGCCGGTCAACGGTGCGTGCAAGTGCAAGCGAACAGCGACCCGTCGATGCTGACGACCGCGTGCGTCCCCAACGGAACGCTCCCGCTCGGCGCGACGTGCACGCGGGTGATGGATCGCGCAGGCACCGACCAGTGCCAGGGAAACAACGCCTGCGCGAGCACCGGCCCTTCGTCCACCGCGCCTCGCGTGTGCGCGAAGCTCTGCTCGCAGGAGACGATCTGCGGCGCTGGCGAAGTGTGTCGATGGTCCGGACAGGGCCCTGCGACGGGCGTGTGCCAACCTCGCTGCGAGCTGCTCGGATCGAGTTGCCAGCCCGGCGCGACGTGTCGCGCGTACGAAGGTTGGTTCACCGGTGGCGGTCACAACACGGACGCGGTCTGCGAGCCCGCCGGCAGGAAATCCGAGGGAATGGCCTGCGCCAACAGCGCCGAGTGCGGCGACAATCTGAGCTGCCAATGGTGGAACGATCGCCCCACCTGCCGTCGGGTCTGCGACGACACGCACGCGTGCCCTTCGGGCAGCCGCTGCGACCAGCATCCCTACGGAAGCCCCAGCAACATCGGCCTCTGCGTCGCGCTATGAGTCATGAAAACGAGCACATCGTTACAAGAAGGCAGCGCGCGAGCCTCACCAGCGCCTACGCCAATGCCAGAACAGGGACCGATCCCGCAATCGGATGAGGTGTGTATGAAGACCGCCTTGGGGCAAGCCAGGCTGTTTGTGCCAGGCCCGACGGCTCCTTCATCGATCAGCCTCGCGTTTCGCTTCCGTCACCGGCGCTGAACGCCGCGCAGCTCCGCCCTGTCCGATCGCGGTACGATCACGATCGCCGTGTGCCCGCAGCGCGCTCGAGTCCCGACGTCCTCTTCGAACCGCGCAGGGAGCGACCTCTCTGCGGCGAGGGGCGCGCCGTGAAGGTCGTGATCGCGCACGAGTCTGCGGACTTCGACGCGTTTGCAGCGGCCGCGTTGGCGACGCGGCTGTACGACGGGGCGGTGTACGTGGCCACCGGCGGCTTCGGGCGCGGCGTGCGCGCGTTTGCGACGCTGCATCGCGATCGCTTTGCCTATGTCGACGTCGCGTCGATCGACGCTGCGTCGGTGACGCTCGCGGTGCTCGTCGACGTCCGTCGCCTCTCGCGGCTCGGCAAGGTTCGCGCGCTGCGCGAGCGCATCGTTCGCGCAGATCCTTCGCTGGAGGTGCACGTGTGGGATCACCACGCGGCGTCGAGCGAAGACGCGCCGGCGAAGCTCGCGGTCGTCGAGCGAGTCGGATCGACCACGACGCTCTTGCTCGAAGCGGCCCGCGAGCGCGGGCTCGAGGTCGATCACGTCGAGGCGACCCTGTACGCGCTCGGGATCCACGCGGACACCGGCTCGCTGACCTTCGCCAACACGACCGCGCGCGACGCATCGGCGCTCGCGTGGCTGATGGAGAGAGGCGCCGACCTATCGGTGATCAATCGCTTTCTCAACCCTCCGTGGAGCGTCTCGCAGCGCGAAGCGCTCGAGCGCGCGCTCGAATCGCTGACAGTTCGCGTCGTGCGCGGCGCGCGCGTGGCGTTCTCGAGCGTCGCTGTCTCGACGGAGACCGAGGGGCTCGACGAGGTCTGCTCCGAGCTGCTTCGTCTCTCTTCGTGCGACGCGCTGTTCACGTTGTGGTCTCAGGGACCGAAGGTTCGGGTGATCGCGCGGTCGCGATCGGCGTTGGTGGACGTCGGGCGCGCGCTCGACGCGCTGGGGGGCGGCGGGCACCCGACGGCGGCGACCGCGGCGGTACGCGTCGATTCGCGAGATGTTTCGCAGTTGATCGCAGAGTCGACGGGGTCTATCGAAGCGTCGATCCTCGCGCAGCCCATCGACCCGATCCGCGTGAGAGACGTGATGTCGAGCCCCGTTCACTCGGTGTCGCCGAGCACTCCGCTGCGAGCGCTGCGCGAGTCGCTGAGACAGTGGCGACACTCGGGCGCGCCCGTGCTTCGCGAGCGGAGACTCGTGGGAGTTGTTTGCGCGGCAGACCTCGACCGCGCCGAGGCGCGGGGCGACAGCGCGCTCTGCGCGGCGGCGATCATGCGGCAGCCGGTGCGAACCACGACAGAAGACGCGACGCTCGACGAGGCGCTCGAGGCGATGGCGCGGTGGGACGTGGGACGGTTGCCTGTCGTTCGCGGCGACGAGGTGGTTGGTATCGTGACGCGGGTCGATGTGCGGCGCGTGCTCTACGGCGAAGTCGCTCGCTGAGCGCGCTCAACGGAATCGCCAACGACCTCGCGCGAGCCGTCTTGGGTCAGCGAAACGCGCGGCCGATGGCGAAGAACGCTTCGCTCTCGCCGCCGCGCGGGCTCGCCTGGCGAGGAGTCACGGTGAGCACGGGCGAAAAACGCATGGTGGTTCGGTCCAGGGATTGTTGCAGCGCGAGCGCGAGCGCGCCGTTGGCGTAGGCGACGGCGCGCGTGGTGGTGTTCTGAAACGCGTTCCAGTGCAGGCGCGCACGAAAGTCTCGCGACAGGACGGCGAAGAATCCCCCGCCTGCGTAGCCCTCGAGCGAGGGCAGCCCGTTGATCGTCCTCGGCGGCGTGTTCTCGATGCAGCACGCCGAACCGCCGCCCACCAGCACCGCGCCGGTCTCGTCTGCGGTGATCGCCTCGATCGTCGCGCCGTTGCCCCTGCCGTTCGACAGCCGCGGCGCGAGAAACACCCCGCGCTCGAGCGCGCCGTTGCTCGGGTCGAGGCGCGCGATGAACGCGAGGGGAGCGGCGCCGTTCCAGTTGAAGGTCTCGCTGTATCGATCGGTGCGAACGATGTTCGCCTGCGCTTCGAACCGCTGCGGGTCGCGCATGTGCGCGCTCACGGCCCCGTCGCTTCGCCCGCCGTAATACAGGTTTTGATCCCTGCCGATCGCCACGCGCAGCCCTCGCGTGTCCGACGTCAACCCGTCGGCCCGCGTGTAGCGATAGTCCGCCCACGCCTCGGTCCCGTCGTAGCGATACGCGCGGATGAAGGGCCACTGCAAGTTGCCGCTCACTTGATTGAAGCCCGTCACGATCACCAGCGCCCCGCGCCCGTACACCGCGACGTCGTTGACCGCGGTGTCCATGAGCGCGATCTGCCGCAGCTCTTGCCCTGCGCCGTCGAAGACCGTCACGCCGCCGCGCCGCACGACCGCCACCGTGCCATCCGAGCCCACCGACACGCGCGCCGCGCCCTCGAGCGCTCGATGCCAGCGCAGCGCGCTCGCGTCCGGCGAGAGCAACGCCACGCCGAACGCCCCTGCCACGGCGATCGACCCTTCGCCGGCTCGAATCTCCATGTCGCTCACCGACGCGCCGACGCGGGTGATCGACAGCACCGACGCGCCCGACGGACGCATTCGCACGATCGCTCCGGCGCCGCCGCCCATGAGGGCGACCGCGGTCTGCCCGAGGTCCTCCCCTGGAAGATCGCCAGCGAACACCACGGTCCCGTCGTCCGCAAACTCGATCGCCGCGGCCGTGTCTGCGCCGGGGCCTCCCAGGTAGCTCGCCGTGCAGAAGTTGCTGTTGGGCGAGGCCGTCGCGGGGTTGGCCATGCACGACGCGAGATCCGCCGGAGGATTTCCAGGAACTCCGAAGGTTACATCGGCCGTTGCGGCGTCGATGATGTCCGCGTCAGGGCGCGAGCCGTCCGGTCCCGTGCCTGTCGGCCCTCCGCAGTGAGCGAGCGAGAGAGACGCGACAACGGAGGCGATCCAGCGAGCGAACATAGAGCGGGTTCTCCCATGACGGTGATGAACTATTCGGTAGCTGAGACGCTCCAACGATACCGCACGACGATCGCGCGATGCGCGACGGCGCCGATCTCCGTTGCGATACCGCCGCCCCTCGGGCGAGATCATCGCTCGAGTCATGGGATCCGATCGCGCGCACGCCGCGCTGCTCGTCGCCGCGCTCTCGCTTTGGCCATCGAGCGCGCGCGCCCACGATGGCCGGTGACTACCAGCTGCAAGCAGCGGGCAACGCCGTCAACAACGACGGTCTTCGCAACACGCAAGACCAGTGGAACCTCGCGTCGATGACCATCACAGTGACGAGCGTCGCCATGATGGACTCGGGCGTCGTGACGGACTCCGGCACCGACGCGGGCGTTTCGCCGCGCAACGATGGCTCTGCGCGGGACGCAGCGGACGCGACGCAGGACTCGCTCGTCGATGCAGGCGTGACCGACGACCGCCCTTCGCCGCAGAGCGACGCGAGCAGCACGACCGCGGACGCGACGCGCGAGGACGTCTCGTCGGCGGCTGACACGCGATCCGTGAGCGATGGAGGCGCGCCGCCTCCGATGAGCGCGGGCTGCTCGTGCTCGTCCGTGCGCTCGACGACGACAGGATCTACGGCGTCGGATCTCTCGTTGCTCGCAGCAGCGCTCGGGACCGCGCTCGGTCGTCGGCGCGGAGACTCGCGACCTCTCGAGCGAGCTCGTCCTTCGTGATCATTCGCGGAGCGCTTCGATGCGCGATGATCACGAACCGCCGGGAGCGCGACGGTGTCGCGGGCGGCCGGTGTACGCTCTCGTCATGCGTGCCTCCCCTCGCCCGCGGCGCCGGTTGCTGTTGGCTCTCTCGCTCCTGGGCGCGGCGACGGGGGCTCGTTTCACCGCAGCGCAGAGCATCCCACCGTCGCGTGACGCTAGCGCCGACGCGTCTCGCGCGGCACCCGCGCAGAGCGCGCCGATTCGCCTCGTGCGCTGGTCGTGGGCCAACACTTCGGTCCGACACGTCGTGACGCTCGACCGCGCGGGGCGCTGCACAGCGACGACAGAGATCCGCGATTGCATGCCCGACGGACGCGTGCGCGATCCCGCTGCGGTGTTCGCGATCGTCGAGCGACACCTCGCCGCCGGTCCGGCGTCGACTGTCGCGCCGAACGCGCGGCGGAGACCGGACGACTTCACGTATTCGATCGAGATCGAGCGCGAAGGACAGCCACCGTCGACGATGACATTCCACGACGGGAGCGCCCCAAACACCGCGATGCGCGAGCTCTTTCACGGCTATCGCTCGTTGGGAAGCGGAGGGTTCGTCCTGCCAGCGCTCACCGAGGCGTCCTTGGCAGCGGTGCAATTTCAAGTCGAAGACGAAGAGGGCGCGGGCTGGGGGTTCGTCATCGACCGCACGGGCGCGGTGCGCGCGACGCCGCGGACCCGCGGGCGGGGTTCGCTGCCTTCGGTTCCGAGGCTTCGCCCGAGGGTGTCGAACCCTGCTGCGTTTCGCCGCGAGCTGGTCGCGCGCCTGTCGACGATCAACCTCGACGCGCTCGTCGCGACTACCGACGGGATCCGCGAGTCGCGAACGCTCTCTGTGCGCTGGGCGGGCCGGGATCGTTCGGGTCAGACGACAGGCGCATGGGGCGCGATCGCTGCGTGGGTCCTCGATCAAGCCCGAGCGCGCTGAGCCCGTAGAGACACCGCAGAGGCGAGCGGCGAGCGACGCTGTTGAAATCACCACAATTCAAAGAAACCTGTCGAGCGCCACGCGACGTCCTGCTGTACCGCGGCTCGAAGCACCGGAGCTAAGCGTGCGGCTCGGGGTCTGGTCGTCGATCGCGCAGCGTGACGAACTCCTCGGCAGCCGTCGGGTGGATCGCCACCGTAGCGTCGAGCTGCGCCTTGGTGACGCCGCATTGAATCGCGACAGAGAGGCCCTGAATGATCTCTGGGGCGTCCGCGCCCACCATGTGGAATCCGAGCACTCTGCCGTCGGCTCGTGACACGACGAGCTTCATGAGCGTCCGCTCGTCGCGACCGGAGAGCGAGTGCTTCATCGCGCGAAAGTTGGTCACGTACACGTCGATCGCGCCGTGCCGAGCGCGGGCCTCCGCCTCAGTGAGCCCGACCGTCCCTACGGGCGGCTGGCTGAACACGGCGGACGCGACGTTGCGATGATCCACGCGGGTCGGGTTGTTGTTGAAGAGCGACTCGGCGACGGCGCGTCCCTCGCGGATCGCGACGGGCGTGAGGTTGACCCGATCGGTGCAGTCGCCAACGGCGTAGATGCTCGGGACCGCCGTGCGCGAGTCGGCGTCCACGACGATGGCGCCGTTGTCCGAGAGCGAGACGCCGCACGCTTCGAGGCCGATCGCCTTCGTGTTGGGAGCGCGGCCCGTCGCGTACAACACCACGTCTGCGCGGAGCTCTTCGCCGGCGCGGGTCATGACGTTGAGCGTATCGGCGCGTCTTTCGATGTCTTGGACGAAGGTCTCGCAGCGGATCTCGACGCCCTTCTTGCGCAGCTCGCTCGTGAGAAACGTGCAGATATCCTGGTCGAATCCGCGCAGGATGGACTCTCCTCGGAGCAGCAGGGTGACCTTCGCCCCCAGGGCGTTGAAGATCCCTGCGAACTCGACGGCGATGTATCCGCCGCCGACGATCACGACCCGTTGCGGCGGCGACGGAAGCGAGAGCGCTTCATTGGAGGTGATGGCGTGCTCGATTCCCTTCACCGGAGGCAGGATGGGGCTCGATCCGGTCGCGACGAGGATGTTCGCTGCGGTGTAGCGACGACCAGCGACCTCGACGGTGTGAGCGTCGAGGACCCGGCCGCGGCCCTCGATGAGCGTGACGCCAGAGTCCCTGAGCAATCGCAGGTAAATCGCGTTGAGACGATCCACTTCGCGGTCCTTCGCCGAGACGAGGGCGCCCCAGTCGAACGAGGGCGTCGCATCGCTCCAGCCGAATCCCACGGCGTCGCTGAAGGACTCGGAGAACTGCGCTCCGTACACCAAGAGCTTCTTCGGAACGCACCCGCGAATCACGCACGTCCCTCCCACGCGACTGTCTTCGCAGATGGCGACGCGCGCGCCGTACGAGCCCGCGCGTCGGCTCGCGGCGACGCCGCCCGATCCTGCGCCGAGGGTGAACAGATCGAAATCGTACTGGCTCATGACCGAGGAGGGTCGAACATCACGAGGCGTGCGTACAGCCCTGCTTCGATCGCTTCGGGCCGATCGATGGTCCGTTTTCGAGGGCGCTCCGCCGCGCGTGGGATGACAATCAGCGCATGCGCTTCTCCCGGTGCCAGCTTGTGTGGATCAGCCTGTCGCTGCTCGCTTGTTCGACGACGAGCAGTCCCGATGTGACGAGCCCGCCGTCCGACGGAGCCACGAACACCGACGCGCGCTCGACTCCAGAAGACGCCAGCCCGAGCGCCGACGTTCAGTCCCCGAGCGACTCCGGGGTGATCGTCGCGACGGACGGCGGTGTTGGTGCGGACGCGGATGCTTCGGCGCCGAGCGGATGGCTTCGCGATCGCTTTCCCGAAGACCGCGGGATCGCCGGAGCGCCGACGGTGCTCTTTCACGATGACTTCGAGGCGGGCTGGGGGCGATGGGACGCGCCTCGCGCGGACACGCAGTACCTCCACCTCGAACAAGGCGCGACCGCTCATGGAGGAACGCGTTATCTGCGCTCGACCGTCACCCGCGCGCACCTCCAGGCGACGCAGTACATCTCTGCGTCGCCGAGGTTCGCTTTTCGACGGCGAGTTCCGCAGATGTTCTGGCGGTTCTACGCGCGATTTCCCACGATCGCGCCGAATCCTCACCACTGGGTTCGGGTCTCGGCGGGCACCGCGGCGTTCTCGAGCAGCGGGCTCGCCAACACCGTTCCTCGTGGAGACCAGGGGTTCTGGTTCGACTTCGACGCGACCAACGACGACGTCTTCAACTTCTACACATACTGGCACCGCATGCGTTCGGGCCGCTGCAACGACGGCAGCGCCACGCCGGGATGCGCGGGCGATCAGGGCACGACGTACTACTACGGCAACGTGTTTCAGCCCCGGACGCAGACGCCGTTTCCGCGCAACGAGTGGTTCTGCATCGAGATCGGCGCGGAGGCCAACGCGGTCGGCGCCAACGACGGATCGCTCACGTTCTGGATCAACGATCGACAAGTGGGCTCGTACGGTCCGATGCGCCCAGTGGGCACCTGGCTGCGCGCGACCTTTCACGAGGGAGGCTGCTCGTTCAGCGCGTGCACGCCGCCAGCGCCCTTCGAGGGGTTCAACTTCAGGACGAGCGCCGATGTGCTCTTCAAAGAGATCTTCCTCGACGCGTACTACGAGCGAGACAGCAGCGCCGCCAAGCGCATGGTCCTGCAGTCGCGCGGGCTCACCGTGAGCGACGATCAGACGATCTTGTACGACGACGTCGTGGTCGCGACCGAGCGCATCGGCTGCCGCCGCGCGCGGTGATCGAGCGCAGCGCGCAGCGAGACCGCGTCCCGTGTTGGCTCAGCGCCCTTCGGTCGACGACGAAGTGTCGGGCGCGAAGACACACATATTCAGCGCCTCGCGCATCGTGCTCGCCGTCGGGCAGGCCGCTTGAACGCCGGCACCCGCAGCGACCGCCACGACGAACACCGCCAGCGCCGGCTTCCACGTGTGCGCGAGCAGCGTGCGCGACCATCCGCGGTCCGGAGCCCGTCGAGCCGCCCGCGCGAGCGCCCCCGCGAGGACCACCTCGAAGAGCACTTCGCTGAGGATCAACGGCGCCTCCCAGATGCACCAGACCGCCGCGCCGAGCACCACAGCCACCACGAGGGCGATCAGCGCGATCACGATGATGGCGACGAGCCCCTCGCCGTCGCCGTCGATGCTGAAGCTGCTCGAGCTTCCTCCGCTGCTCGAAGAACCGCCGCCCGAAGAAGCGGAGCCAGCATCGAAGCTCGGCGACACATCGGGCGTGCTCGAGCCCGTCGAATGCGTCGAGGGGTGGTGGGTCCGGACCGGCGAAACGCCCGACGAGACATCGACATAGCCCACGTCGCCGATCCACGAGCCGCCGTCGGATTTGGGGGCAGCGGCGACGTCGGGCTCGCCGATCTGACTCACGACGACCGCCGCCATCGGCGGAGCGACCTCGGCCGGCGCTTCAGCGTGCAACGAGCCCACGAGGTAGCGCGCCCACAGCCGCAGCAGGACGAAGAACACGCCGTAGCCGACCACGGTCGCGATCGCGTAGCGCAGCGGCATCGAGGCCGTAATCGATCGCAGGAGCCGCGCGACGAGCACTCCGCTGCCGAGCACCAACGCCAGCACCGCGGTCATGTGCAGACGCAGTCCGAAGCGCGTGGACAGCGCGCGAGAGAAGCGCGCGCGCCACGAGTCGAGGGTGAGGGCTTCCCGATACGGGTGCGGATTCATGACCGACGCAACGGTAGCAGCTTGCTTCGCGATCGCGGGCAAGCCTCGGACGCGCTTGCAAACAACGCCCGTCGCTGCGGTCTTCAGGGCAACGCGGCGGCGTTGCGAACGTGGTTCCAGTCGTCGAGATAGCGGTCGAAGAGGGGGCCGTCTTCGAGCTTCATGAACGACTCGTCGTTGCTGTCCAGCGCGGGGCCTGTCCAGTTGTGCGACCCCGTGAACACCAGCCGCCTGCGCGCGCCAGTGTACGGAGCATCGATGATCATGTACTTCGAGTGCAGCCCCCAGCCGTTGGTGCGCGTGGGGTAGAGCGTGACGACCACGCCCGCGGCGCGCAGGGTCGAGAGCACGCTCGATCCCGCGGGGATCTCGCCGTTGCCGATCACGACGCTCACCGAGCAGCCCTCGCGCGCGCGACGCGCGAGCGCCTGCGCCACAGCGATGCGGGCGTCCGTGAAGAAGGCCATCGCCACCCGGATCCGCGACGTCGCATCGCAACTGGCGTTATCGATAATCGAAACGACGGTGTCTCCCGACGCGCGCGGAAAGAAGTACGCCCTCGTGAGAAACATCCCGTCGATGATGCGGTAGTAGTCCGGGACCTCGACGTCGCGACGAAGGTCGTTCCACACGCTCTCGTACCCAGCGAAGAGCGCGTCGTCGCCGCGCACGATCACGGCGTTGTTGTGCATCGAGAGCTGCGTGGTCGTGAGGTTGTGCGACGCCTGAAGCACCACGTTGCGCGATCCGTCGCTCAACTGCGAGAACAAGAACGTCTTGTGATGCATGATGCCCGAGCCGATGCAGCTCGTTCCGGGCGCGTCGCACACGGTCACTCGGTCGACGCCGAGCCCCGCGCGCAGGGTGGGAACCTCGGTGCCTGGGTCGCTGGGCGTTCCTCCGTCGAGGACGATCCGCACATCGACGCCTCGTCGGTGCGCGGCGACCAGCTCGGCAGAGACGTTGTTGCGCGAGAAGTTGAAGATCGCGATGCGGATACGCGACCCCGGCACCGCCTGGCGAATCATCGTGACGATCGCGTCTTCGACCGCGGTGCTCTGCGCCGACGATGCCGAGCGCGTCGAGAACACCGCCGAAAACCTCGGCAGCGGCGGCACCGGAATCCCAGTGTCCACAGGCGCAACGCCCGTATCCACCGGCGGCACCACCACGCCCGTGTCCGTCGGTGGCGGCGGCGACACACCGGTATCCATCGGCGGCACTACGATTCCAGTGTCCATCGGCGGCATCACCACACCGGTGTCCATCGGCGAAACGACCCCTGAGTCCATGGGCACTTCGCCCGTGTCCATCTCGCTCGCGTCTTCGCGAGAGCCGACGTCTTCACTGGTGCTCGCGTCCAGATCGGCCGCGCGGTCCGCAACCACATCACGGCCGCGCGCGTCGCGCGACGCATCTCTCTGCGGTTCGCCTGTGAGCTCGCCAACACACGAGGCGAGCGACAACGACAGCAACGATCCCAGGAACAAGCGCACGAACGTCACCTTGTAAGCGTACCAGCTGCCGCTCGCACCGTGGGTTACGAACGGACCACCCACGCGCAGCAAAGGTGCGCGACGAGCACGATCGCGTTGAGCGAGAGACGCGCGCCGCGGTACCGTCGAACAATGAAGAGTGCTCGCGTTACGCTCAGCGGTCGATATCTCGGGCTGTTCGCGCTGCTGCTCGGCGCGTGCGGCGGCCCCATGAATCAAGGCGACTCCGCGGTGATGGGATCCGACGTACGCGCAGACAGCGCCAACGTCGGCGACAGCCAGATGTCCGGCAATGACGGAGGACTCGACTCGGGCGTGGCCGACGACGTCACCGATCCGGCGGATTCGGGAGTCGAGCAAGACAGCGGCGCGATCGACGATGTGCCCACCGCGGATGTCGTGACGACCACGGACACCGGCGTCCCGCGGGACACTGGAGTCGCGATGGACGTCACAACGCCGAGAGACACGGGTGTAGCGATGGACGTTACGCCCCCGAGAGACACTGGCGTTGTGATGGACGTCCCGTCGCCGAGGGACACCGGCGTGGTGATGGACGTCACGCCGCCGAGAGACACCGGCGTGCTCGACAGCGGCGTTGTCTTTCGCAGCTCGACGCGACAGACGGCGCGAATGCTCCCCTATCGCGGGTCGCCGAGCGGCTTCTACGAGTACCTGCCGCCCAACTACGACCCGATGACCCGCGTTCCTCTGTTGGTGTTCTGGCACGGCATCGGCGAGAACGGAAACGGCACGACCGAGCTCTCTCGCGTCCTCGCAAACGGCCCGCCGCGACTGATCAACCGAGACCAGTGGCCTGCGACGAGGCCGTTCGTCGTGCTCTCTCCGCAGCACCCCGGCGGGGGCTGCCCCACCGCGGGCGAGATCCGCGCGTTCATCGCGTGGGCGATGATGAACTACGCGGTCGATCCGGCGAGGATCTACCTGACCGGACTCTCGTGCGGCGCCATCGGCAGCTGGAACTACCTCGGCGCCAACACTGACATGCAGGTCATCGCCGCGGTGCTCATCGCCGGGGACGGCCGCGGCGCGTGGGGAAGCCAGATGTGCAACCTCGGTCGCGTCGCCATCTGGGGCTTTCACGGCGACGCAGATGGCGTCGTCTCTCCCGACGGGACCCGCATCCCGATGAACAACC
The DNA here is from genome assembly GCA_001465015.1 of Deltaproteobacteria bacterium Ga0077539. Taxonomy (GTDB): domain Bacteria; phylum Myxococcota_A; class Polyangia; order Polyangiales. The sequence continues at coordinate 30,109 of LNEO01000342.1, forward strand.
TCATCGCCTGCCCCTCGCCTCCGCGAAGGGATGCGCGACTGACCATGTATCCTGGCGTCGGGCACGACTCGTGGTCGCGCACGTACGACGGTAGCGCGGGGCACGACATCTACACCTGGCTGCTCTCGCAGCGTCGCTGAGCCGCGAAGAGCGCCTCAACGACGCGAGAGGGCCCCTGGTAAACGCAGCAGGGCGCGAAACATCCAAGAGAATGGCAGCTCTGCCCGAGCGAATTCCTCGGCGAGCGAGCGCTCGATCGCGACGACGTCCTCCTCGCTGAGGGCGCTCGACTTCGCTGCCTCTGCGATTCGGTCCCCGCGACGGCGCCAGTATTCACCGAGGCACCGCCCGCGGGTGAGCAGCAGCTCTATTTGCGTGTTGAGCCCCAGCTTCTTGATGGTGGCGGCTCCTTGCAGCGAACCACGCAGCGGGAACGCGTATTCGTGATGCGCGTCGAGGTGATCCATCGGATCGACGGCCTCGTCGCACGGATCGAGCGTGTCCTCGATGGCGATCTCGGGACGCGCCTTCTTCGCGCTATTGCAGCCTTTGCAAGACAGGCAGAGGTTGCTCCACAGGTAGCCGAGCTCGTGCGGCCGCACTCCACGGCGATGCTCGACCTCTGCATCCGAGCCTCCCTCTCGCGGCTTGAGGGCGCGTTCGCAGTAGAAGCACTTCTGCGCGCTCATGTCTTCGAGCGCGCGTCGCACGTCCTTGTGCGCGTATCGACGCGAATCAGGGCGAGCGCTTCCGCTGTCGCGATAGTCCTTTGTCCAGCGCTCGGCGTTGTCGACGAGCACGCGTGGAGCGACTCCCCTCCGCAGTCCTCTCACTCCGCGGCTCCTTCGATCGACCGCAGCCGCAGCCACGCGAAGTGGTCGGGGTTGATCTCGATGAGCTGATCCTCGATCGCACGTGCGTCCTCGAAGCGCCCGTCCTCGAGCGCCACCAATCGGGCGCTAAAAAGCCGGGCGACCTCGGGACCAAACGGCAACGTGAAGTCGAACGCCTCGGACGCGAGGATCGACTCGATGGGCATCGCGCTGTAGTCCCGTGTGCTGTCGACGATTTCGCACGCGTCCCGCTCGGCGCGCACCCTCGTCGTGAACACCTTCGCGTCTGGCGCCGATGCGAGCACAAACGGCGAGTGCGTCGTCGCGATGACCTGCACGTTCGGAAATAGCCCGCGGATCCCAGGCAGAACGCGAGACTGCCAGCGAGGATGCAGGTGCGCCTCGACCTCGTCGATCAACAGCAGCCCCGGGGATTGCAGCATCTGCTCAGCTGCGAGGCCGTTGACCACTTGTGCAGAGTGCATGTGACCGAGCAACGTGAGCAAGCGTGAGACGAGGTATGTGTTGCCCGTGCTGAGCTGATCGATCGAGACGAGGCTTCCTGCCTGCTCGAAGAGCGGCGTAAACGTACTGCGCTCGACGCGGACGAAGCGCCCGCCGTCGAGCATCGCGAGCTCGGCGATTTGCCGAGTCGCCGCCATGAGCGCCTCTCCCGTGCGCTTCTCGTCGTCGTCGTCGCTCGATCGAAGGTAGTCGAACTGGCAGATGAGATCGGTGATCGAGCGGGCTTCTACGCGACCGGACAACGCGTTCGATTGAAAGCTGTCGTGGTCGCGACGCGCGAAGTTGGACACCGCGAACGGGCCGGTCGGCAAGCTCGTGTCCCAGTAGTCGAACACGAAGCGCTGCTTGACGGCGCTCAACCACGCCCGCGCGTGCCCGTCGTGCGCAAACTGGAAGTCGACCGCTGGCCGATGGTTGGCAGTCCGTCGATAGCGCACGCCCTCGGAGAGGCGGGCCCCGTCCAGCCGGACTCGCCCCTCGGAGCTGCCGCGACGAAGCAGCGCTCGCATCGCGCCTGTGTCGTGGAGGTAGTGTCCTGCCCCGGCCATCGCAAACACCCACGACAGCGCCTCGCGAACCGAGTCGAGCACGAGGGTCTTGCCCGTTCCGCTCTGGCCGGTGAGAAGCGTGATGGGCGCAGGGTTGCCCGCCTCGTGGCAGAGCGAGAGCGAAGCGCTCACAAACGGCCCGATGTTTTCGAGGGAGATCTGGTGCAGCCACAGCGCGGCCGCGTTCGGAGGAGTCACGTCGCTCATCGCCCCGCTACTCTATAGCAGCTCCGATTCGGGTTTGTGACAGACGCGCACGAGAAGCCCGCAACAAACACAGTCGTTCTCGACCTGGCCTGTCATCCTTCAAACCCACGCTCCGCTGTAGCGCACGCCGCCCGACCCAACTGATCGCCGCCCTTCGTCGATTGCGTGAAGCGATCGCCCGTACCCCGGCAATCACTCAGTGAGTCGACGCAACGTTGAGCGTCGACGAACACGAGGTGCTAGCCATGCCGACGCTCGATCGCTTCACACTGATCGCTTTGTGCTCCTTCGTCCTCGCGGCCCCGACGCTGGGCGCGACCGTGCCTCCCCCGAGCACCGCGCGCGTCACCGTCACCGTCCACGCCCTGCGCAGCGACCGCGGGGTGGTCCGATGCATCGCGTACGGGGGTCCCGAGCAGTTTCCCGAGGGAAACCAAAGGGTGATCGCGCGGGTCGCCGCGCGGCCCGTCGGCGGCGTGGCGCGCTGCGAGTTTGCTTCGTTGCCGAGAGACCGCGCCCTCGCTGTCGTCATCCACCACGACGAGAACGGTGACAACGCGTTTCAGCGCGGATTGTTCGGGATTCCCCTCGAGGGCTACGGGTTCTCCAACGACGCGCGCCCGGTGCTTTCGGCGCCGAGCTTCGAAGCGTGCCGTTTTCGCGCGCAATCCGAGAGCGTTTCGCTGCGTGTCACGACCCGGTACTGAGTGCGAACATCGACGACGCGATGTCTTCGCTCGCACGCTCGACGCGTAAGCTCCATGGGGCGATCGCCGCATCTGCGATGACCGTCACGCTCTTCGCCGCGCGGCCTTGCCACGCAGACTCGACGGCGCTCTCGTGGACCCGCGCCGAGGGCGCCGAGTCGTGCCCGTCGCGAGAGGCATCGCTGCGTGAGCTCGAAGCGCTTCTGCGGCGCCCCCTCGCGGTCGCGCTCGAGGGCCGCTCGCTCGAAATCGTGCTCCGCCGCCAGACCGAGCAGTGGACCGCGGAGCTGTTCTGGCGCGCTCCAGACGGCGCGTTGCTGGCGGCCCAGACGCTCCGCAGCGCGGAGCCCTCGTGCGCGGTGTTCGCGACCGCGACGCTCACGAGCGCGATGGTCGCGCTCGTCACTGGCGTCCACCCCAACGCAGCCCCGAGCGTCACGCGCGTCGAGCCCGTCGTCGTCCCTCCTGCGGTGACGCCGCCTCCCCCTCCGGTCGCTCGACCTTCGCCGCCCCCTCCCCCGCCGCCGCCTCGGTGGACCACGGGAGACCTCGCGATCGGCGCGGTCGCCGCGGTGTATGTGATGCCGCCGCTCAACGGCGGGATGCAGATCTACGGCGAGCCGTTCGTCTATCGTCGCTTTCGCGTGGGCGCGAGCGTCACGGCGCTGGCCGAGTCCATGCTGGGACTCACGGTGCTCGCGTCGTTTTCGGCCGTCGAGTTCGGCGCGGACGGGTGCGTCGGAGTGACCCCCGAACACAGTCGATTCGGGGTGTTTCCCTGCGTCGGGGCCCGCGCCGGAGCGATCGCAGGATTCGGCTACGACCCCGGAGTGCCGACGGGAGGCACCCGAGGCTCGTTCGCCGCGCACGCCTCGCTGCTGTTGCGCGCGGACATTCGACCGATCGTCCTCTCGCTCGACTCGGCGTTTCGCTGGAATATGACCCGATACGCCCTTCGCTCGACCGCGGGCGCAACCCTGGTCGAACAAAGTCCCGTAGGCTTCACGATGACTTTTCGGATCGGCATTGCGATTCGGTGAAGCGACCGCCCCTGCGCCGACAATGAAGGACGAGATGATCGCTGCGCTCGCCGCGGACCGCTCCGCGCAACCACCGAAAGACGCACCGGAAGGCGCGCCGCTCACCGTGACGGCGATCGCCACGCGTGAAGCGGAGTTTCTCTGGCTCACGCTGCAGCGCCTCGGCGTCCGATCCGACGATTGCCACGACGTGATGCAACAAGTCCTCTTGACCGTGCACCAGCGCTTGCACACCTACGACGGCCGCGCTCCCTTGCGCGCGTGGCTCTACGGAATATGCCTCCGGCACGCCGCTGCGCATCGTCGGCGAGCGTGGGTGCGCAGAGAGCAGCCGACAGAACCGCAGTCGATCCCCGAGCGATCGTCATCACCGGACTCGCCCGAGCGGCTCGTCGAGAGGCTGCAACAGCAGACGCGCGTCGAGGCGATGCTCGACGAGCTCGATGAAGAGAAGCGCGCGGTGCTCGTGATGTTCGAAGTCGAGGAGAGATCGTGTGAGGAAATCGCGGCAGAGCTCGGCGTTCCCGTGGGCACCGTGCACTCGCGCTTGTACGCTGCGCGCAAGGCGCTTCGCGCGGTGTACGAGCGCTGGACCGCCCGAGAGAAAGGAGCCCGCCGGTGACCGATCCCACTCGCATGAGTCGTAGCGACGACACCCCCGACGGGCTGCGGGAGCTGCTCGCCACCGCCGCGGGCCCCAAGCCGCTCTCTGCGGAGGATCGCGCGAAGATCCTCGCCGGCGCTGCAGCCATCGTCGCGGGAACCGCCGCCACGACCACGGCGGCCGCGGCCTCCGCTGGCGCCGCTCAATCGACGGTCTTCTCCGCGGGATTCTTCGTGAAGGTCGTCGGTGTCGCCGCGGTGGTCGTGAGCGTCGGTCTCGGCGCTCGATCCGTCACACAGCGCGCAGCGCGGGACGTCGCGTCGGCCCCTGTCGCGTCGACGCGCGTCGCGCCGCAGATCACGCGAGCTCCGTCGATCGCGACACGCTCGACACCACCCACCAGCGAATCGCCGCGCATCGAGCCAGCTCCCAGCGAATCGCCGCGCATCGAGGCACCGCGCGTCGAGGCGCCCGCACGTTTGGTGGCCAGCGCTGTTTCTCCGCCGCAGCGCGCGACGGGCGCATCGACAACGGCTCGCGTCGCGCAAGGTCCGCGGGACGAGGAGCCCGTCACGGCGCGAACGACCCCTGGTTGTCCCCTCGAACGAGGCCCGGGCGGGCTCGCCGTCGAGTCTCGCATCCTGGCTACGGCGACCGCGGCGCTGAGCAGCAATCCCGCCGTCGCCGCTGCGTGCGTTCGCGCGCTCGACGCGGCTTCGACCTCGGACGCGCTGCGAGACGAGCTGCTCTTCGTTGGCTTCGATGCCGCGCGACGCCTGGGACGCGATGCAGAAGCGAGGCGCTACGCCGAGGCGCTCGTGGCGCGCGCTCCGTCCTCGAGCTACGCGACGCGCGCGCAGCGCTGGCTCGACGAGCGCTGAGTCGCGGACATCGAGCACGGGCACGACGATCAACGAGCGGCCGCGCGCGCTCGGATCGCGAGGGCGATCGAGCAGATCGCGATGCTCGCGAGCACGATCAGCGAGGGCGCGCTCCAGAACGCCACGCGATCGCGGTGCAAGAAGACCGCGTGGATCAGGCAGGTCACGAGGCCCGTCGCGGCGCACGCGTACGCTGCGGCTCTCCACCGCGCGTGTTCGAGGAGCACGAGCGCGAACCCCGCGAGCAGCGCGCCGACAGCCACCGTGTTGAACACCAGAAAGAACGCGATGCCGCCGGGAACACCGAACACGTCCCACTCGCGCCAATACGAAGCGTCCACCTGATGCGTCGCCAGCAAGGCGACGTCGAGTCCGTAGAGCATGCTCGTGGTGCGCATGCATCGGAGATAGGCCTTCGGTCAGCGCCACTCCATGACCTCTCGGGTCATGAACGACCTCGTGCGTGGCGAGCGGCTCGCGAGCTCGAGAGCCTTCCGCTTGCGAACGCATGAGCCCGCTGCGCTCAGGAGTCTCCTGCCCGCTCGCTCGAGCGGCTCTGCGTCGATCCGTCGGGCAACACGTCGGTACATCGCAACGAGCGAACCCGCGGACGCGTATCGGCGAGGCCGACCCGCTCGTTGAACGCGCCCCATACGCGCTCGCCGGCCACGGCGACGCTGGTCGCGTAGATCGTCGGAGACTGCCCGAGAACGATCCCTCCGCGCGAGACGTCGGCCGCCAGCGCGTCAGGCGTCGCGCCCGCCGCGACACGAGCGATCGCCGATCCTCGAGCGGGTTGTTCGACCCACAAGAGCGCCAACGTGGCTCCATCGCTCGCGAGAGACACCCCGCGGATCGTGCTGTCAGTCGCCGCGCGAAGCACCCGAGGGGGCGGCCGCGGCGCGTCGCTGCGCGGGTCCCACGAGAGCCAGTACAGCGTCGAGCGATCGTCGGGCGCCCTGCTGAGCGCCTCTGTCCACACGAGGAGCAGCTGCGATTGCACATAGGCAGCAGCGGCGGCCTCGATGTATCGGCCCGTGTAGACGACGTGCACCGGGCCGATCATCGATCCTCTTCGATCGATGCGTCGCAGCTCGATCCGCTTTCGTTCGTCGCCATGCACGGTCACGATCACGCCGTCGACGCCGCCCACGTTGGTCACTGCCGTCGCCACGCTGTCCGGCTCGTTGTCCTGATCACCGCGGCTCGTCCGGTGCAGTTCGCGTCGCTCGAAGCCGTTTGCGCTGGGGATCAGCGACTCGATCACGACGCCGACCTCGCTGCACACGTTGTGCGTCGCGTCTTCTGGACCGCGAAAGTCGTGGCGGCTGACCACCGTCGCGCCCAAGGTGAAGCCGTCGACCGAGCTCACCTCGAACTCGCTCAACACGTCCGTCACGGCGCTCTGCTCCAGGCGATCGCCGGGGGCGCCGACGCGCGCGCGAATCGTTCCACAGGGAGAGCACGCGGGTCCGCCCCACGAAGAGGCGTGACGCCACCGCGTCCAACCGCTGCTCTGCCACACCGGGCGCTCGGCGTCTTCGCCCCATGGCGCGCGGGCGCAAATGTCTGGCTCGATCGGATCCGGCGCCGGTCGCTGATCGACGATCGGATCCAGCGCCCCTCGAGCAGGAGTGTTGCGCTCGGGGTGCGCGAGGTCGAAGAGCCACCACCGCGAGGCGTGCGTATCCACCGAGTCTCCTGCGGGCTCGGGCGCAAACGAGCTCGTGTACTCGGCGACCAGCATCGCTTCGTCCCCGTGCGCGGCGAGGCGCAGGCGCGACACGGCCAACGACGCGAGCACGCGATCGCGGCCCTCTGCGACGCAGCGAACCGCTCCTCGGGCGGGCGGCGACGCGACATCGACGGGCGGCGCTCGAACGTCGGGACGCTCGACGGAAGACGCCGCGGCATCGACGCTGTGAACGTCGCGCGCGCCCGCGTTGCGCGCCCTCTCGCGACACCCAGCGAGCGCGATCAACGCGAAGAGCAATGGGCGACCTGCGCGAGGCATCTTCGTTGAAGATACGACAGCCAGGAGCGCGCGCGGGAGCGACTCCTCTGCGAATTGGGCCGCGGCGCGAGCGCGTCGAAGGAAGCGCGAATCGAGAGAACGCGCTCGACCATCCGAGTCGCTTTCGCCGTCGAGCGCTCGCTCAGAAGAACCGACGCCACCAGCGTTGTGACGCACACGCGATCGGCTCTCCGAAGCGGTCGTACCGGGTCGTCGACGGCTGAAGGCGCGTCGTCGCAGGCATGGGAATCCCCGCGGCAGAGCTGAAGTAAAAGTCCAAGCGCCCCGACGCGTTCACCACAGGGACGCTCACGATCAGGTCGAAGAACCCGTCGTTGTCCAGGTCTCGCGCGGCGAACCCCTCGCCGATCGGAACGCCCTGCGTCGACATCACGTAGCTGCTTCGCGGCTCCGCCAGTCCCGTGGGGCTGCCATTGAACACCGCGAACGAGGTGCCCTCGGTTCGACCGAAGCTCGCGTTGCCTGTTCCGCCGCCGGCGACGACCAGCTCGTCGAAGCCATCGCCGTTGAGGTCCCCTCCCACCAACGCGTTGCCCCACGCATAGGGCTCTCCGGCGACACGCGTAAACCGTTGTCCCGTGGCCTCGAACACGGCGCCCGCGGCTCCGCCACGGTTTCGGTAGATGACAGCCTCGCCCGGCGCGTTGGTGCCCCCCGCGCCGCGCGTCGATGGCGCGCCGATCGCCAGGTCCGGCCACCCGTCGTTGTCCGCGTCGAAGGCGCCCGCGATCGCCGTCCCGAAGCGCCATTGGGCGTTGTTTCCCGTCATCGTCTGCGCGGCCGTCGCGCTCACCCCTGACGCAGAGCCCAGGTACAGCCGCACGACGCCGCGACCCGTCTCGTTCACCGCCGCGACCGCGAGGTCCGCGAACCCATCGCCGTTCACGTCCCCGACAGCGCTCACGGTGGAGCCGAACAAATCGGCTCCGACGCCCTCGGTGAGCACCCTCGCGGGCATGCGCGAGAGCCCCGTCGCGCTGCCATGAAAAATGAACACCTGACCCGCACTCGGCGTCATCCCGACGCCCTGACTTCCAACGGCGACGTCGGCGTAGCCATCGCCGTTGACGTCTCCCAAACCAGCGATCGACGAGCCAAATAGGCGGGTCACGTCCGCATCGACGAACACCTGCTCTGCGCGAGCGCCCATCGTCAGCCGCGCTCGTCCGCCGAAGAACACCCGTAGCGCGCCGGGCAATCCACGGGCGCCGATCGACAACGCGCTCGCGACGAGATCCGAGAAGCCATCGCCGTTGATGTCTCCTCCGTTGGCCAGCCTGTTCGCGAACGACTCCTCACCGCACGCCCCGCGGGCGATGAGCGTCGCGGGGGGCGTCGCGGTCCGCACGAAACCGCCGTAGATCAATCGAATCGAGCCGTGCCCCGACGGGATGAGATTCACCTCGCGCGAGCCCACCGCCACGTCCTCGCGTCCGTCGCTGTCCAGATCGAAGCGCCCAGGCCACGCGCGGCCGTCGGCGCCGGTGCGGGCGAAGAAGTTCCACACGAGGCCATAGGTGCCAGCCGCGGGACGCACGCGCCAGAACCACAGTCCGCTCTCGAGCGCGCTGTCGACGAGCCACTGTGTGCTCGCGCTCGAGCCCATCCTGCAGCGGGTGGTCATCGCGTAGTCTCGGCACAGCTGCACTTCGTACGCGCTCGCTCCGCCGACCGCTTCCCAGCGCAACGTCGGCCTCGAGCCAGACACGAGCGAGCCAGAGACCGGCGCGATCAATCGCGGGGCTCCGGCGGCGATGACCGTGGCGCTCAGCGCAGAGCGCTCGACCGCGCTGACGCAGACGTCTCCGCTCGCGTCGAACGACGGCACATCCAGCGCGACGTCTGGCATCACGTCGATCGTTGCGTCCGATGGGCTGCCGCCGTCGAACGCAGCGACGTCCCTTCGCCCTGCATCGTTGTCGAAGTCGGGCAGATCCCTTCGTTCGACCGGGATGCAGCCTCCCCCTTCGCCGCAGGTCTGGCCCATCGCCTCGCACCGTTCTTGTTGGGCGCCCAGGCACTCTCCTGCGAGAAACATCTGCAGCGTAATCCGTCGCCCCCGCGCGAAGGACACCAGCGCGTCCTGCCGGAGCTCCGCGCCGTTGGACAGCTGCCCAGACACGCGCACCCGAACGCGGCGCGACTCGTCTCCGCGTGATGGCCGCACGACGACGTGCCCAGGAATCGCGAGGCCTCCGCGCGAGACGTCGTAGGGCGCGTTCCAAAACGGGGTGGCGCTGTCTGCGACGGACACTTGGATTCGGACCGTCGAGAGCGCAGGAAGGCTCGTACCTGCGGATCCCTCGATGCGCACGTTCGTGTCGATCACCAGCCACAACTCTGTAGGAGTCCCGCAACTGGCCATCGCGAGCGCCCCAATGCCCCAAGCGATCCCCGCTCGACCCGCGCGCACAGTCCGTCTCATCGTGAACGCATGGTATCTCGTTGGTCGGGGTCCGCGGGTCGCACATTCATCGATCGCTGGTTTGCTGCTCAGCGTCGAGCGTGCGTTGCGATCGCGGCGCGGCGAGCGTCAGCGCTCGAGGCTCTGCGGCGGATCGCAGCGGACGAGAACGAAGTCCGCAGCCATGCCCGCAACGCCCTCTGCATTGCGGATCTGCCACTCGGCGCGGGCGCAACCAGGTAAGTCTCATTGGCAGATCGTGCCTTCACGGGCGTTGCCAGTGAAGCACCAGCACGTCGTCACAGGCTCCCAATCCCGCTCTCCTGCCGGGGCGTGCGGGACCGTGGACTGTCTGGCTACCATCGCCGCGATGAAGCCCCCCATCTGCTCGGTGTGTCGCGTTCGATTCGACCCGGTCACTGGCGGAGGTCTGGTGCACTTTCGCAAGTCGCCCGCGGACAAGGGCTGGTACGAGCGCGCGAAGAAGCCCGGCTTCGTGGGGCATCCGCCGCACATCGCGTGGTTTTGCGCAGAGCACAAGGCGGCTGCAGAGGCGCTCTCGTCCAAGACGCGCGCCGAAGCGCTCGGGGAGCTCAACAAGAGCGCGCCCTGAGCAGGGAAGCGGATTTCGGCTCGGACACTCACATCCGCAGGAAACGGAGCAGCAGCGTCGTCACGCAAGACGCAACACGGTCGGCGCACGGTCAGAGGTCGCGCCCTCGCGGCATCACGGTCTGGATGCGTCGGGGACCGCGGCGGCGGCGTCTGCGTCAGCGCGCGGCGTCGGCAGCGAGATCCCGTGCGCGTTCGCGTAGCGAACGAGCGCGACGGGCCACGGCGCGGAGTCATTGCGATGATCGCGAAACCAGCGCTCGACCAGCGGTCCGACCACGTCGCGCGGCGCAGATTCGAGGCCGTTTTGCAGCGGGCGGCAGTCGCTGGTCACGTACGCCGCGTCGAAGAGCTGCGCGGCGATCTCGTCTGGTGAGGCCTTCACCATGAGCGTCACGAGGCGCGCCGGAACGAGACACCGCTGCGAATACCTGATCAACGTCGCTCGATGCGCGGCGAGCGCTTGGGGATCGATGGCGTCGGCGATCGGCGAGCGGACGACGTTGCGAAGCTCGCCGCGGTCCATTGCGAGCAGCGCTGCACGAATCGGCGAAGGCGCCGAGAGGACCGCTCGCTGCGAGTCACCGGGCACCGCGGCTGCGGCGAAGACGACCGAGTTGCGGGCGCGGTAGATCACAGCGCTCTCGGACGCGCCGGCGACGCTGGCGGCGAGCACGGTGCCTTCGTCGGTCTCGCGGGACTGGATGTCCGCCAGGCTCTCTCGACACGCGCTCTGCAGCTCGTTCACAGAGCTGCCCCGTCGCTCGCTGCCAGGAACAACCACCTCCGCGTGTCCCCCGGCAAAGCAATCGACCCGAAACGAGAGCCACACGCGCCCTGCGCCAGCCGGGTCCGACTGACAGCGCACCGTCGCGCGCCACTCGCGGCTGGACTTCTCGCGCACCGCTTGCGGCTCGCCGCAAGAACGCGCACAACCCATCAGCGCCAGGCACAACAACGCGCCCGCAGAGACCATATTCGAGACTCGAGCCATCAACGCGATAGTCTACTGATGACGGCCCGAGCTTCGAGTCGCGATTGTTGTGCGAAAACGATTTCGCAGCGCGGCTCAAAGGCCGTTGGGCATGGGCCAGGGCCAGTTGCTCGCGGTGGTTCCGCCGTCGACCTCGAAGAGCTTGCCCGTGATCCACGCGCCCGCGGGGCTCGCGAGAAAGAGCACCATCGCCGCGATCTCGTCCGCCTCTCCGAGGCGGGCGAGCGGCGTTCGGTCTTTCATCGCCGTCATGAGCGATTCGTCTTCGACGAACGGACCCAGCGCGTCGGTGAGCGTCGCGCCCGCGGCGATCGCGTTGACTCGAATCGTCGGAGCCCACTCGCGCGCGAGCAGCCGCGTCATGTGATCGACCGCGGCTTTGCAGGTTCCGTACGCGACGAAGCCTGAGTCCACCAGGTGCCCCATCGCGGACGAGATGTTCACGATCGCGCCCTTGCGCGCGTGCAACGTCGGAGCGAGCCGCTTGGACACGTCGAATCCTGCGAGAACGTTGAAGCGAAACGCCTCTTCGAAGCTCGACAACTCGAGGCCGACCGCCGCGGTCGGAGGCCACCCGCCAGCGTTGTTCACCAGAATGTCTACCGCGCCGAACTCGCTGAGCGCGCGGTCCACCAGCGCGCCGCGCTGCGCCTCGTCGAGGACGTCCGTCGCGACGCCGAGCGCTCGACGGCCAAACTTCTTCGCCTCGGCGCACACCTCATCGAGCGTGTCCTGCCTGCGCGCCGCGACGATGATGTCCGCGCCCGCGCTGGCGCGACCAATCCCGCGACCGCCTCCCGTAACGAGGGCGACCTTGCCGTCCACACGAAACTTCTCGAGCACCATGCGCGCTCTTGTACCGCAAGAGCCCACCGCCCGTTCGATCACTCAACCACCGCGCCCCAGTCGAAACGCGCCGACCATGAGCGCCAGCCCGATGAGCGGCAGCGGATTGATCGATATGGTGCCGACGAAGCCGTGTCGATTGTCCGTGGCCGTGGGCAAGAACTGATAGCTCAGGTCGACGGTGACGCTCGCAAGAAGCCCCTGGAGCACCAGCCCGGTGCGAAATCCACCAGCAAATCCGCTGCTCGATCCGCCGATCAACCCACGAGCGAGCAGCCCGCCGCCGAACAACATGTTGCCGTAGAACACCGAGGTGCCCGCGGTGAAGTACGTTCCTCCCGGGCTGGGGCCGCCCTGATAGCTCACGCCGATTTCGGGCATGAACATGAAGGTCGTCCGATCCTTGTGCAGAAACAGCCCCGCGGTGAAATCGAAGGCGAACGCCGTCTCGAAGTTGCGCGACGCGCCGTCGCCCATCGCCGCGCCGAAGCCGAACCGCGCGACCGGAAATGCCCCGTACCGTTCTGGCCGCGGCGTGTTGGGCGGCGGCACCGCGTTCGGCGGGGGCGCGACCGACGTCCCTTCCGCGCCAGGGCTGCTCGGAGCTTCTCTGTCCGTCGCGGGAGCAGCGGTTGGCGTCGGCGATGAAGCGTTCGTCGACCGAGCCCGAGCCCCGCGCGAGACACTGAGCAGCGACAAACATACGAGAGTCGCCTGGCGGATCGAGTGCATGGTCGGCACCGCGCGATTGTGCCACGAAGCGCGACACCACCGTCGATCGGCGCGCGGACGCAGCGGCGCAAGAGCAGCGCCGTTGCTCGCGAATCGAATCCCTCCACACTATCGCCAGACGAACTCAGCGTCCGCGAGGATACCGCCAGACCGCGTGCCCGAACGCCACCGGGGATTGGCCACCGTGAGCGCCACCTCGACGCAGCGCGCGAGCGCGCCGCCCTGGCTCGCGGGCTCGGAGAACACAGGGCTCATCGTCGATCGAAACATGATCGTGATCGACGCCCGCGCGTGGCCCGCGCCCCCGCGACACGCCTCGATCGTCGTCAGCGAGCTCCGCACCGCGTCGAGCACCTCCTGCATGTCCACGTCCCCGACAGGCCTCGCGCTGACCAAGCGCAGGCGACCCGAGGTCGAACTCAAGAGCGCGACGTCGCTCTCCGCAGGGCCCGGCGACGCAGGAAGAGCACTTGATTGTGTGGGCTGCTCTTCGCTCCCCGTCGCCTCCGACGGCGCTCGGGGGCTCTGCGTCCTATCGATCGCCCCGCTCGACGGCGTGGGCTGCTCAGCAGGGGCCGTCGACGGCGCGGATGGAGCGACGACCGCGTTCGCAACGGGCGCCGCGGGGGCGGCGTTCATCGCGTTTGCTGCAGGCGCCGTGTTCGCTGGGTTGACCGAGGACGCCGCGAGGGCGGCGCGGTGCGCTGGATCGAGGTTCGTCACGGTGGTGGTGTCGTCTTCGACCGACGACGGCGCGCTTCGATCGAGCAACGCGAACACTCCGATCGTGACCGAAGCGGCGGCGGCCAACACCAGCGCGACGGGTCGCCGCGGGGCAGCCCCGGTCGTCGCGATCGTGTCCGCCACGGCGGCGGAGCGAAGCTCCGTCGAGACCGACGGCGACGCCACCACCGCTCGAGCCGTGTTGCTCGCGGCGGGCGGGAGCAGTTGTGAAATCGGCTCGACGCGCGCGGTCTTCGACGCGAGCGACCCTGCGCTGTCGCCACCGCAGGCGCTCCTCAACCACGCGCGCATCGTCGCGGCGTTCGGTGGACGCGCGTCGCGGTCTCGCGCGAGCGTTCGGTCGACGACCGCAGCGAGCGCGGGCTGCACCCACGGCGCGTTGCGCGCGAGCGAAGGGAGCGGTTGTTGCGTCACCGCGACGAGCCAGTCGGTGATCGAATGGCACTCGATCACCGCGCGTCCGGCGATGATTCGATAGAGGACCGCGGCGACGGAGAACAGGTCCGCCCGCGCGTCCACCGAGCGCGCGTCGAACTGCTCGGGCGGCATGTAGCCGGGCGTACCTAGGATCGAGCCCGCCATCGTGTACGCGGGCTCGGCGCCCCCGACGCGCTCGTCGGACTTCGAGATCCCGAAGTCGATCAGAAACACGCTCTCTCGCCCGTCCATCTCTCGTCGCACGAGCACGTTGGAGGGCTTGATGTCTCGGTGAACGACGCCCCTTGCGTGCAGCACCTCGAGCGCAGAGAGCACTTGATCGACGAGCGCGACGGCTCGCGCGGGCTCGAGTCGCCCTTCGTACGAAGCGAGCTGCTCGAGAGATTGCCCGTCGATGCGGTCCATCACGACGAAGATCCGACCGTCGTCGAGCGCGCCGCAGTCGTAGACAGAGACGAGCGACGGGTGCTGGATCGTCGCCGCGATCCGCGCCTCGTTGAGCGCGCGCGCGACCAGCTCGGGGTCCCCCTTGGGATCGCTGAGCTTCAGCGCGACCTCGCGCCCCGTGAGCTTGTGTCGCGCGAGATACACCGCGCCGAAGCCTCCGCGCCCGATGGGCGCGAGCAGCTCGTAGCGGTCCACTTCGATCGTCGCGTCGCTCACGGTAGACGCGCACTATCACGACGCGCGAGCCCACAAGCAAGGGAGGTGAATCGCGCGGCGTGACAGAGAACGTCACGGATGAACGCCCCCTCCGCTCCAGAGCGCGTCGCTTACAGCAGGACCATGACGAGGTAGATCACGCCGAGGACGATGGTCACGAGGCCGAGGGGCGCTTGGATCCCGACGAGCTTCTCGCGAATTTCGGCGCCCTTCTGCTTGGCCTGCTCGTTCTTCGAGAGCGCGTAGTGCGTGATGAGCCCGAAGCCGAGCAAGAACCCGACGAGCAGGTCCGACACGCCTGACAGGGTCCAGAAGATCCAGCGGAGAGGAGCGACCGAGAGCAGCGTCATCGAGGTCAAGACGCTGAAGATCTCTTTGATTCCCCAGAGGAACATCGTGACGCCGATCCAGCCCTGGTAGGGCGCGAGCTTGTCGATCATCTGTTTGGCGTCGGGGCGCTTCTTGATGATGAAGCCCGAAGCTGCGAGGAGGCCGCCGAGAATGGTGATGATTGCGCCGATCATGAGTGTGCTCCCTGTTTGGTGGGTGAGTCCGTGCGCCTCGAGGCGCGGCGACGGAGCTATTCGCAACGGATGTGCCAGCGCGAGGACGTCGCAGTTCTCCTCTGATTTTGCTCTGTGATCGAGCAGCGCGGCAGCGCGTTGCGGCAATCGATTGCCGGGGTCGGCAACTGGTTGCCGAGACCGCGGTACAGTCGCGCGCACCGGTGCAGGACAAGACCACCGCGAGAGTCCACGGAAGCGTGATCGAGACCGGTCACGAGGCTCCCGCACGCGTGATCGTCCTCGGCCCGACGGGGCCCAAGCAATTCGTGGTGGTGCCGGGCGGAACCGTGATCGGACGGGCGTTTCCGTCGGACGTGATCGTCGACGACCCGAGCGTCTCCAAACAGCACATTCGCGTGTGGCTCGGGGAGGACAAGACCGTACGCTTCGCCGACCTCGGCTCGACCAACGGAACGATCCTCAACGGACTCACCGTCTCGAGCGGGACCTTTGGTGTTGGCGACGCGCTTCGCATCGGCTCGATCCAACTACAGCGGCAGCCCACGACGGGAGCGCGAGCGGCGCCGGGGCTGCTGGCGTTCGACGCGTTTGCGCTGCGGTTTGCGGAAGAAGAGCGAGCGCACCGCGAGACCGCGCAGCCCTTCTCGATCCTGGTGGTCGAAGGCCGCGCCACGACGCCGCTCGATGAGTGGGCGCCGCTGGTGCTCGCGTGCATCGGCGCCAAGGACCGCGCGTCGCTGTTGCGAGAGGACGCCATCGTTGCGCTGCTCTCGGAGAAGCGCCGAAGCGAGGCCCGATCCATCGCGAGCGCGATCGCGAACGGCGACGGAGGGCTGCGCGTCGGCGTCGCGACGTACCCCGAAAACGGCCGCGCCGTGAGCGCGCTCGTGCAGCACGCGCTCGCCGCCCCCGAGGGCGAGCCCAACGCGCAAGGGCGATCGTCGGCGTCGAGCCCTCCTCCGGCCGGCGTGATCCGCGGTCGATCGACGGAGAAGCTCTGGGCGCTGGTCGAGCGCGCCGCGCCGAGCGCTGTTCCTGTGCTCATCACCGGCGAGAGCGGAACAGGGAAAGAAGTCGTCGCGCGCGCGCTGCACGATCGATCGCCGCGAAGAGAGCGTCCCTTGCGCGCGGTCAACTGCGGAGCGATCCCGCCGAACCTCGTCGAGAGCACGCTCTTTGGCGCCGAGCGCGGCGCGTTTACCGGCGCAGACAGGGTCCTCAAGGGCCTCTTCGAGCAAGCCCACGGCGGAACGTTGTTTCTCGACGAAATCGGCGAGCTCTCTCTCTCCGCCCAAGCGTCGCTCTTGCGCGTCCTCGAGACGGGCCGCGTCACGCGCATCGGCGGCGACCGCGAGCTCTCGGTCGACGTCAGGGTCGTCAGCGCGACGCATCGCTTGCTCGAGCGCCGCTGCGACGAAGGCGCGTTTCGCTGGGACCTCTACTATCGACTCAACGGGCTCGAGGTCGAGATCCCTGCCTTGCGCGAGCGACTCGACGAGCTCGAGCCGCTCGCGCTGCAGTTTCTCGCGGCGGTGAGCGACGACTCCCCAGCGCGCCCACGGGCGATCGCGCCGAGCGCGCTCGAAGCCCTTCGTCGGTACGAGTGGCCCGGCAACGTCCGCGAGCTGCGGCACTGCATCCAACGCGCGGCGCTCGTGGCCAACTCCAGCACGATCATCGAAGAGGACCTGACCGATCGCGTTCGGCGCGCACGGCAGAGCGCGCGCCCGGCCGGCGCCGAAGCGAGCCCGCCCGCGATCGAGGGCGAGGGCCTGCGCAAGGCGCTCGAGCGGCACGAGCACAAGCTCATCACCGACGCCCTCGCGCAGTGCGACGGAAACACCGCCGCCGCCGCCGCGTTGCTGAAGATCCCCGTCAGGACGCTCACCCACAAGATGACCGCCCTCGGCATCAAGAAGTGACCCGCCCGATCGTGAGCGACAGGGGCCTTGCCGCGCGCCGATCTTTTGCTATGATAGCCATCATTCATTCATGCGGTACACCGACGAGCACAAAGCGACGGTGCGGGCGAAGATCATCGCCGAGGCGAGCGCCGCGCTGCGACGGGCGGGCCTCGATGGCGTGAGCATCCCCGCGCTGATGAAGCGAGCAGGGCTGACGCACGGGGGCTTCTATGCGCACTTCGAAGACCGAGACGAGCTCGTCGCTGAGGCCGTCGAGCACGCCGCGCGGCAAACGCGGGACGCGGTCTTCGAGAACGCGACGGGGCTCGAGGACGTCTTCGACGTCTACCTCTCGCGCGACCATGTGCGGCATCCCGAGCGGGGCTGCGTCGTAGCGGCGCTCGGCGCGGACGCTCCGAGGCAGCGCGCCGTCGTTCGAAAGGCCTTCTCCTACGCGGCCACCGGGCTGCTCTCGCTCGTGCAAAAGAAGCTCGGCGGCAAAGCCGACCCCCTCAGCGACGAGGCGATCGAACGCGCAGCGCTCATGGTCGGAGCCGTCGTGCTCGCGCGGCTGATCGACGACGACGCGCTCGTCGACCGACTGCTCTCGATCGCCCGTCGACAACGCTGAACCCAACCGCCCCGCGGCTCGAGCCGCGAGGGCGCTAGAGGCACGGTTTATTGCATGACAATCAACATTCCAAAAAAAGATCGCGCCGAGCATCCCTCGATCCGCGCGGCGCGGGGGCGGCTCCCGATCCTCGCGCCAGCGCCGCTCACGCAGGCGACGCTGAGGCAGTGGGCGATCGAGGCGGGGGCGGACGACGCGGCGGCGGTTTCGCTCGATCACCCCGAGCTCGAAGAAGAGCGCGGTCCCGTTCGAAAGGCCTTCGCGGCGGCGCGGTCGCTGGTCGCGATCGTCGTGCGCATGCACCCGGACAACGTTCGCAGCCCTGCCAGGAGCGTCGCCAACCACGAGTTTCACCACGCGAGCGACCGGGTCAACGACATCGCTCGGGCGCTGGTCGAGCGGATCTCGGCGGCGGGTCATCGCGCGATGAACCCGGCGATGGCCTTTCCGATGGAGATGGACGACTTTCCCGGAAGGACGTGGGTCGTCTCGCACAAGCGCGTCGCCGTCGCGGCGCAGCTCGGTCGCATGGGGCTGCATCGAAACGTGATTCATCCCCGCTTCGGGTCCTTCATCTTGCTCGGAACGGTCATCACGTCGGCGTCCGTCGACGATCCGAGCTCGTCTCTGGACTTCAACCCTTGCATCGACTGCAAGCTCTGCGTGGCCGCTTGTCCGGTGGGCGCGATCGAACCCGAGGGAGCGTTTCGATTCTCCGCGTGCCTCGACCACAACTATCGCGAGTTCATGACGGGCTTCGGCGACCTGCTCGAAGAGGTCGCAGAGAGCCGCGGGCGATACGAGCTCCGCGAGCGCGTGTCGCTCTCGGAGACCGCGTCGATGTGGCAGTCGCTGGCATACCGCCCCAACTACAAAGCCGCCTACTGCATCGCGGTGTGCCCTGCGGGCGACGATGTCATCGGCCCCTTCGTCGAGAACCGCGCCCGGTTCAACGCCGAGGTGCTTCGCCCGCTCACCGAGCGGTCCGAGACGGTGTACGTGGTCGCGGGGTCCGACGCCGAGGCCCACGTCGCGAGGAGGTTTCCGCACAAGCGCGTGCGTCGCGTTCGATCGAGCCTGCGCGCGACGTCCGTCGCGGGGCTGTTTCGCGCGATGCCGCTGATCTTTCAGCGCGGACCGGCGAAGGGATGGAAGGCGACGTTTCACTTCGAGCTCGTGGATCGAGACGCCGCCGTGCATCGCGCGACGGTGCGCATCGACGACGGTGAGCTCTCGGTCGACCCGACGAGCCTCGACGGTGAAGCAGACGTCACCGTGCGCGGCGAGGCCAGCGCGTGGCTCGACGTCGTGAGCGGCAAGAGAAACCCAGTGCTCCTCGTGCTGCGACGGCGGCTGAAGATCCGGGGCGACCGATCGCTGCTCGATCGATTCGCCAAATGTTTTCCAAGGTGACCCAAGGTCACCACAAGATTGAAGGAGGTAGACCATGCCAACAAGGATCGATCAGTTTGGTCCGTGGGCGATCGTGACAGGCGCGTCCGACGGGATCGGGCGCGCGTTTGCTCGGGCGCTCGCGGCGGACGGGTTCAAGCTCGTCCTCGTGGCGCGACGAAGGGCCGCGCTCGAGCAGCTCGCGAGCGAGCTCGCTCCCGCCGAGGTGCGCGTGATCGACGCGGACCTGTCGACCGCCGACGGCGTCGCCCGCGTATCCAACGAGACGAGCGCGCTCGACGTCGGCCTGCTCGTCGCCTCGGCCGGCTTCGGAACGAGCGGAGCGTTCTTGGACAACGCCCTCGCCGACGAGCTCTCGATGATCGCCGTCAACTGCCAGGCCGTCGCCGCGCTCTGCCACGGGGTCGGCCGCCGTCTCGTAGCCCGAGGACGCGGCGGCGTCGTGTTGCTGAGCAGCCTCGTCGCGTTTCAGGGCGTCAAGAGCGCGGCGAACTACGCTGCGACCAAGGCGTGGGTGCAGGCCTTCGCCGAAGGGCTGTCGCTCGAGCTCGCGCCGAGCGGCGTCCGCGTGCTCTCGGTCGCTCCGGGGCCAGTGGCCTCGGGCTTCGGCGCGCGCGCGGACCTGCGCATGTCCCGCACGGTCTCCGCGGAGACGGTCGCGTCCGAGAGCCTCGCGGCGCTCGCCCGCGGAGGAACCGTGCGCCCCGGCCTGCTCTCGAAGCTGCTCGAGTGGTCACTCGCGCTGCTCCCTCGGTGGGGCCGCGTTCGGGTGCTCTCGCTCGTCATGGGGGGCATGACGCAGCATCAGCTCGCCGCGCGCGCCGCCACCTGAGAAAGCCCCCGCGACGGTCTGGCCCGCGGGCGTCCTTCGCTCAGTTGCTCGCCCACATCCCGTTGATGCGGGTGCAGATCATCATCGCGTCCCCGGCGGTGATGGGGGCGTAGTAGCTTTGAATTTGTGTGATCGACGCGGCGCCGCTGCCGTTGGTGACGGTGCAGCGACCGACTCGGTTCGCCCCGGGGCAACCACCGCTCGAGTACGTCGCGCCCATCTGCATCGAGCACGACTGGCGCACGAGCTCTGGGGTGAAGGCGGTGCTCTGATACTCGACGCACACCATCGCCCCGCCTTGCGCTGCAGAGCAGCTACCCAGGCCCGATCCGCAGCCGGACATCGCGGCGGCCGCGGCGGCAACTATCAACAGTAGAAGCTTCTTCATGGGTCTCGTCTCCGTGCTTCGGGGTTCTCGTCGTCTGGTTCGCAGAACCGTGTACGATGCGTACACGCCTCTTCTGCCGAAGAAAACGACCGCTGACGTCGCCTACGATACAACCTCGCTCGGGTCGGGCGTCACGGCGAGGGCGCGCGCCAGGTTGGCGTGCGCTGCGGCTTCGAGCGCCGCGCGAAGCGGCTCGCGCTGGTAGATCGGCTGTCGTGCGGCGAACTTCGCGAGCACCGCGCGGCGGCCCATCGCGTACGCCTCGGCGTCGACCCAGTGAAATTCCTCGCGGATCTGCTGCTCGTACTCGGCGAACCGACGCTCGTCTGCGCCCAGGATGGACAGGTCGATGTCGAGCATCACGCGCTCGTCGTCGGTGCGCGCGTTGTGGTCCTTGGTGGCGATGATCATCGCGCACACGCGCTCGACGCGCCGAGGGTCGGCCCCGTCGATGGCGGTCAGCATCGCGCGCGACTCCTCTGCGCTCTTCTGCTCGTTGTCCGACCGCGTGGTGTCATAGAGCAGGTCGTGCAGAAACAGCGCGAGCTCGACCTCGTCGCGCTCGTCCATCGCGTCCGAGAGCCGCGGGTCATCGAGCCAGCGCAGACACTCTGCGAGGTGTTGCAACGAGTGGTAGCGCCGGTGCGGCTCGCTCCAGGCCGCTCCGACGCGCTCGCACAAGGCTCGCACCGCAGCCCTCGAGGCAAACGAGTCTTCTTCTCGCGCAGCTACGGCGCAGAAGCGCCGAAGCGTCTCGATCAGCCGATCGCGAACGAAGACGAAGCCCGGCAGGGGCGCGCCCTCGTCGAGCGAGATCGTCGTGTTCCAGCGAAACCTGAGCTCCCACTCGTCGCACAGCTCGAAGTGCGCACAGTGGCCGCAGAGCATCTGCGTGTATCCAGGCGGCGCCTGTTCGCTGTCACCCTCGCCTGCGTCCGTCGATCCGCAGCGCGGACAGAAGACGACCTTCACCTGCTTGCTCTGGGACATCGATGCCGCTGCGATGGTAGCGCGCCTCAGCGCTCGGCGAGCCCGGCGGCGACCGTCGCGAGGCGCTCAGCGCGACGCATCGAATTCGGATACTGTTCATGGCGGCGCAATCAGCCATTGTGAGAGGTGTCGATGCTCGACGCGGATGGTGAGTACATCGCGCATGCCCTTCGATTGCTCGCGCCTGACACCGAGCACGAAGAGGAGGTCAAGGCTCTCGCCGCCAGCGCGAAGGACGGCCGAGACCTCTGGGAGAGCCTCGCGGCGAGAGACATCGTTCCCGACTCGTGGATCGCCGACGGGAGGCGAGATTTCCTCCCGGCCTCCAGCGTCGCGGGCAAGCGTTGGTTGGTCGACAACGAGTCGGTCATGGCGGCCGCGTGCGAGCCGGTGCCGCTGGCCGTGAGCGACGCCGCGACGCTGGCGCTCGACGCGCGTGGCGTGACGACGGCCGAGGCCCTCGCGCGCGAGATCGTCGCGGGGCTCGCGTTCTGGCGCGTCCCTCAACCCGTGCGAATTCGCTGGTGGATCGTCGAAGAGTCCGACGCTTCAACGAAGGACGAATACGGTCGTCCTCTGGGGCGACCGATGGTCGGGATCACCCCGATGGCACCGTTGCGCCGGGCCTACTATTCTCTCGCCGTCGCCGAGCAGCCTCGATCGCGTCGCGCGCCGCAGATTCGGCGAGAGCTCGTCTCCCGACAAACGATGCTGTCTCGCTGTCGATGGCAGCTCGCCGTGGCGCTCGCCGAGGACCTCGAGGCGTCCTGGCAGTGGCAGATCGCCAGCGAAGATGGGTGGCGATACAACAAGGTCCCGTTCTCGCAGTTGAGCTGTCCGTTCTGGGCGATCCTCGCGTTGTGGAAGACCGGCTACGTGCTCGTGGATCTCACCGCCGACGCGATCTATCTGGGCGCGAGGCGCCGTTGAGCGCTCCTGCGACGCCTCGACCGGGCCGCGTTTGCGCGGACTCCTGGCGCTTTTCGCAGCGCAAGTCGGCACTCCCACAAACCGGGAAATCCTGACTCTTGCACGAGAGCCCTTCCCCAAACGGCCACTTCCAGGTACCAGCGGCAGCACCGGAGAAACAGACGATGAACAAGGGAATCAGGTTTTTGGCGGTCGCGCTCGTTGCTGGATTGATCGGCGGCCTCGTGCACTGCAACAACTCGAGCAACAACTCGGGCAACTCAGGGTCGTCGGGCAGCGAGCAGGTCGCGGTCGAGGATTCGGGCGTGATGGCAGAGGAAGACGTTCAGGCTGCCCCCGCCGTGACCGAGCCGGTCGACTCGGGCGTTCCGCCGGAGGATACCGGCGTTCCGCCGCAGGACACCGGCGTTGCCCCGGCGGACACCGGCGTTCGTCGCCGCCGCTAGAGCGGAGCCTAAGGTTGGAAGAAGACACGCCACGAGTTCACTCGGGCGCGTGTCGCCAACCGAAGGCGAAGCCGAGTTAGCGCGGAGCCTGAGGTTGGAAGAAGACACGCCACGAGTTCAATCGGGCGCGTGTCGCCAACCGAAGGCGAAGCCAAGTTAGCGCGGAGCCGCGCATCGCGCGGACAACCGTGGGGGGCAATCACGCGCATGCTGCGCAGGCGAAGGCGCTCGAAGAGCGACGCATCGCCCGTGCAACCAACGCGACGATCATCGCGCTCACCGCCGTGGTAAGCGACGATGGGTCCACCATGCTCGTGTCCAAATTGCTGCGCGCGACACGGCTGAGCGAAGACACACACTGTCGACGCTGCGGAGCGCGCATAGAACGCGGCGACGCCGTGCTCGTGCAGCGCACCGTGACCCCGTACGCGCTCGATCCCCGCGGGGTCTCGCGCGCGTTCCACCCTCGGTGCGCGGTGGACGTCGCCCCGCTCGTGGCCCGGACCGCGCTGCAACAAGCCAAAGCACCAGACGCTCCCGACGATCGCGATTCGCTCGTGGCCCTCGCGACAGAGAGACTCACCGCGAGACGCCCAGACAGCGCAGCGGAGCCCGCGGTCGAACCCCCGCGAGACCCGCTGGGCCGGCCGCGTTGCTGGGTCCTCTTCTTGTGCTCGCCGCCTGATCCTTCGCCGCAATCACCGGACGCGCCGCTGTACGACGCCGAGCACGCGCTGGTCGACGCGACGCTGCGATCGTCCGTTCGCGAGTACGTCCTTCGCGTGCACGAGCGCACCCGCGACACCGAGCGTGACCCGGCGCAACCAACGGTGGCCGGCCTCTTCTGGCACCGAACCGACGTGAAGGTGTCCCATCAACACCGCAGGAAGCTCGTTCAGTGGCGCGCCCTCGAGCTGACCGCGCCCGCGTTGGTCGTCGTGGGGCCGGGCGCAGACGACCCTGCGGTGCGTGACCCGATCGTTCGCGCGCTGCGCACGCTGCTCGAAGGCGCTGGGTTCGAAGGGGACGACGCTCCGGTCGTGGCGGGGACCCGGGTCACGACCGCGCTGCTCGACGAGCTCTCGCTCGCGCTCGACAGCCGCGTCACGGCTGCGAAGAACGACGGTCGCGCGTCGCGCGTCGAGCGCTCGCTCGCCCTGCTCGACCAGATCCTCGCGGACGAACGAACCGACGCGCTCGAGTCCGCGCTGAAGAACCTGGCGGGGCATCACTCGACCGCGACGGACGCCGATCGCCGTCGCATCGCGCTGTCGATGCTGCGCGCCGCGACGACGCCCAAGACCGCTGCCATGGTGGTGAAGCAGCTCGCCCAGATCACCTTTCCGTTCGCAGAGCTGCCGAGGGAACAGCTCGCGCCCGTCGCCACGCAGCTGCTGGAGTCGCGCGGGCGGGTGCCCTCAGCGCTGGGACAGCTGCTGCGCCTGTCGCGGCTCGGCTACGGAGACGAGCGAGCGCTCGTCGACGTGCTGCTGTCTTTCACCACGAGCCCGCTTGGCGAGAAGGCCTTCGCCGCATCGTATGCGCTCGAGACGCACGGCGGAGCCTCGGCGCTGCAGGCGCTGCGCGAGGCGATCGATCGCGAGTCCGACCCCGCGCGTGCGGCGAAGCTGACGGCCCTCCTCGAGCGCTGCGAGCGAGCGCCCGCCCGAGGATGAGCGAGGCGCGGGCTGCTTCACTGCGATCGAGGGGCTGTCGTGAGCGACTGCAGAAGATCGTCGCGCCGATCGCCGCCCCACTGCCGCGGCGCTGGAGCGTGCGCGCGAACGAGCTCGACCGTGCTCTCTTGCAGCGCAGGATTCGCCGTGAGCAACGCCGCGAGCGCCGCGCCCACGGCGTTCGTCGAGTTGTTGAGCTGAGCATCGCTGCCGTCGAGCAGCATCCACACGAGCACCGTCGCGGCGTCCGCGGGATCGAGCACCCGCACGAGCATCCACGCGATCGCCTCGTACACGCGGCACGGCATCGTGGGCGCCTTGTCGTCGAGCCGCGCGAGAGACTCGAGGGCCTCCTTCGGTGAGAGCGGCCCGAGCCATGAGTCGATCTTCGTCGCGAGCGGCGGGATCGACGGGTCCGCGCAGTGCGCGAGCAGCGCCCGAAACAGCGCTCGCTCTGCGTCGAGCTCTCCCGGCGGGCCGCTCGCCTCGCCGTGCCACAACGAGCCCTTGCTCATCCGTCGCTCGTAGAGGCCGTGCAACCAACTGAAGCCGAACGGAAGCCAGATTCGCTCGGCATCGCACTGCTCGACGAGCTTTCGGACCGCGTCGACCGTGATCGGCTGGATGAGCGCGTCGCTGTACGCGCCCATCCCTGTTCCACCACGGAGGAAGGGCGCGAGCGCGCTCTGGTCTCCGTCGTTGCACTCGCCATAGAGCGCCGAGCGAACGAAGTTGGCCCCGAGCGAACCATCCCCCGCGCTCACCGTGAAGCTCGCGGAGACCTGCGTGTCTTTGTTCCAGTAGCTCACGCGTCCGAGCGAGAAGACCACGCCGAACGGCGCCCCGGCGCGGCCGTATCGAGTGAGCTTGGGCGCGTAGAAGTTCCGCACCGGCTGCTCCTTGGGCGCGAGCTTGCGCGACACCACCTCCCCATCCGCGAGCGACAAGAGCGCCTCTCGATGCAGCGGAACGAACCACGGAGCGCCGCCGACGACGATCAGCTCGCCGACGCTGTGATGCTGTCGATCGCTGATTTCCCAGCGATCGAGCACGGTACCGCCCTCGTCGCAGCGGATCACGGTCGAGTCCGAGATCTGCGAGACCCACGCGCTGCCGTCGCGTTCGGGCATCGTCACGCCAGGCATCACCCAACGCTCGACCCGCCCGTTGAAGGCGACGTGCATCCCGAACACCGATGCGATCCCTGGCTCGACCAGCAGCAACGTCGCGCGCTCTTCGCTCAGCGAGAGCTGCAGCGGCCCGCCCCCGCCCACTTGCAGAATCAGCTCGACCTCGCGAACAAACGCCTCACCCTCCAGCCTCCCGATCAAGAGCCTCCCCATCAGCTCGTGTTCGAGCAGCACGGCCACCCGATCGCCAGCGCACGCCAAGGTCTGCCACACCCGAGCGCGACCCGCGTCGTCGCGACCGAGTCGCTCGACCGCGACCGCGGCGCCCATCGGAGGCAGCGGAAAGCGCCGCACCGACTTCGCGATCGGATCCTCCACGAGGATCGCGCCCCGGTCTACGCGCAGCAGAGAGACCCCACTTCCCTGCAATTTTGCTGCTCGATGCGCGAATCGATCCAGCGCCTGTCGCTTCATGTCAGGCACGCTCAACAGGCTGACTTGATCCCAGAGGTCGTCCCAAACGGCGACCGTGTGATCGTCAGCGCTCACCGAGAACGCCCCGGCGTCAGAGCCCATCACCTTGCGCTCGGTCTTCACTTTGTTCGGCAAGGTCAGCCGCGTCGCGCCCCAACCATCGACCACGAACAAGTGCCGCCCGTCGCGCGTGCTTCCGTGCATGCGCGGAGTGTCCGTTCATCACGCGCCGAAGGCAACGAACGCGAACGCAAGTGAGGCAGCGACGGTTTGGAGCCCGACGAACAAAAGGGCTTTCGCGCGATGAGCCGTTGACGATGGCGTCCAGCCTGCGCTGCAATAACAAAATGAGGACCCGTTTTGCGTTGTCTGGGCTGTGCCTCTCGCTCTTGGGCTGCGCTGCCGACGGGACAGACTTCGCCGCGGAGGGCATCGCGATCCCCGGTCGGTGGACACCCCCCGCGCGCACGATGACGCTGTCCAATCCGCAGTTCGTGCCCGTCGTGAACGCGCCGCTCGTCACGGGCACCTGCACCTCCACGTGCCCGCGAAACCCCTGGGGAACATGCAGGGACTCTGCGTGCACTGGCCAGCTCGCCGGCACGCTCGAGGTTCAGCGATACATCCTCGGTCGATGGAGCTTCGCGCGGCCCGGAGGCGACTTCTCCTGTCGGCGCAACAGCAATCCCAACGCGTGCGAGTACCTCTCGGTCCACGCGATCGGCCGCGCGATCGACGTGATGATCCCGTTGTCCGGCGGAAGCGCGGACAACACCCTGGGAGACCAGATCGCCAACTGGCTCATCGAAAACGCCGAGTACGTCGGCATCCAACGCGTGATCTGGGACGGAAGGTACTGGAGCGGAAACCGCGTCAACGACCACTTCCGGGACATCGAGTCGAACGCCTCGCAGCACATCGACCACATCCATGTGGAGCTCAGCGTCGACGCCGCCGCTCGTCGCACTCGGTTCTTCACGATGGGCGCGCCGCCGATGACGTGTCCCATCGTGTGCTACGGCCACGCCGCGGTTCGCGCGGACTGCACGTTCACCGACTGCGCTGCGCTGGGACAAGTGTGCGTCCCCGACCCGCCGCGATGCGCGCCGACCGAGGCGCCTGCGTCTGTTCGCAACGCGAGCGCGACCATCCCCGCGGCGACGCCCATCGGAGGACTCTCGCGCTATCAGCCGGTCGCGCCCACGCGCATCTTCGACACGCGCATGCCCGCGACGTCCGCGCAGCTGCAGCGCTCGGACGGGGCGACGAGCGGCCCGCTCACTGCTATGCGCACGGGGACCTTCAGCGCGTTTCCAGGGCTTCCTGCGGGCGCGACGGGCGTGTGGCTCAACGTCGCCGCCGTTCCGCAGACCCAGCCGGGCTTCATCTCGGTGTACCCCGCGGGCAGCAGCACCAACTCGTCGACGGTCAACTACGCGCCTCCGCCAGCGCGTTCCAACGCGACCGCGATCGCGCTCGGAGCGGCAAACGGCGTCACATTTCGCGCGTCCTCGACGACCGACGTGATCACAGACCTCACGGGCGCGTTCGCTCCGATGGGAATGGGGCTGCGCACCGTCACGCCCACCCGCGTGATCGACACGCGCGGGGGCAGCCCCATCGCCGCGGCTGGCCGGCTGACGGTCAACGTTCGCGCCCCCGCCGATGCGCGCGCCGTCGTGGCCAGCGTCGCTGTGCTCCCGAGAGGAGTTCCTGGCTTCGTGACGGCCTTCCCCTGCAGCGGCGCGGCGCCTCCGACCTCCAACATCAACCACGACGCGACCAACGTCGTGGCCAACACGATCATCTCGCCCATCAGCGACGGCAACCTGTGCTTCATCTCCAACGCCGAGGTCGACCTCATCGTCGACATCACGGGTTATCTCGTGAACAACGGCGAACTCTCGCTGCAGCTCGTCAGTCCGCTTCGCATGCTCGACACGCGAGACATGACCTCGCTCTACCGCGGTCGAGCGGGCGCAGGACAGATCCTCGAGATCCCCATCGCCACGATCCCGCGACTGCCCGCGGACGCGAGGGCGGCGCTCGTCAACATCACCTCTGTCGACGCGGCGGCCAACGGCTTCGTCACTGCATTTCCGTGCGGAAACCCCACGCCCAACAGCTCGAGCATGAACTACTCGGTCGGGGTCGTAGGAGGTTCTGCCGCGGTCTCGTCTCTCGGCGGAGGACGGCTCTGCCTGTACGCCCACACGCGCACGCACCTGATCGTCGACCTGCTAGGCGTCTGGGTTCCCACGCCCGGATCGACGCCGACCGACGGGCCGCCGACACCTCCAGACACTCCCGAAGAGATGCTCCCCGTCGATCCAGACGCCGGCACGGACGGGGGAGCCGCACCCGCGGACGCGAGCGCTCCGCCCGCAGACGCGTCAGCGATGATCGACGCTGCTCGTGACGCTGGCAGCGCGACGCCTCCCGCTGTCACGGGCTGCGGCTGCCGCGCCGCAGGAGCGCCCGCCTCGCAGCGCACCCTCGCGCTCGCAGCACTCGCGCTCGCGATCGTGACCACCGCGCGTCGGCGCGCGAAGCGCTGAGCGAAGCGCGCGTCGCGTCAGCGCGTGGTGAACACGAAATCAATCGTGGTCGCAGCGCCGCCCGTCGCGGTGCCCGTGGCGCGCACTCGGTAGCGCGTCCTCGCGGTGAGCGGACGATGCGCGTACAGCACGAACTCGTTGCGGAGCAGCCCCATGGCCATCGGCGATCCTGGCGCCAGCCACACGTGGGGGATGTCCGTGGTCGAGCCGTCGAGCGTGAGGGTGTGCGTCGCGAGCGTCCCGCGAAAGTAGAGCGTGACCGGATATCCGCTGGGCCAACCGGTCGGCGGCGGCGGCGGCGGCGGCCCTTCGTTGCCCGAAAACGACGTCGGGACGTTCGTTTGATTGTTGTACGGATAGGTCGCGATGGTGCTGGCTGGCACGCTGCCTCCAGCGCCCACGCCGTAGTCGATGGTGTCGCAGCCCGTCGCGCTTCCGTAGCCCATGTCGAGCGTCCACGGGCTGAGCACCGGCGTGCGATGCCAGATCGAGTCGATCCACATTTGCGTCGCGGCGGTGCCGTTGTTGGCGAAGGCCATCACCTCGAAGGACGGCGAGCCCGTGTACCCCGCGGCGCGCATCCGATCGCTGAAGCCCACGCCGGTGAACATCGAGCAGCTCATCACTTCGTTGTGCGCGTTGGCGACGCACATCGGGATCCCGCGGTTGGCCGCGTAGTAATTGCAGTGGTTTTGCGCCGCGCGATTGATGGTCTCGACCATCGTCTGGCAGCGCAGCCCCATCGCGAGGCGCGTGCTGTTGGTGAGGTTGTACGCGAGCACAGCGTTTGCGCTCGCGGACGCCGGCGGCGCCGGGCATCCACCGGTTCCGCTGTCGGCCGGGGAAACGCCGGTGTCCCTCGGCGGCACACCGGTGTCTGTCATCACGCCGGTGTCCCTCGGAGCAACCCCGGTGTCCATCATCACGCCCGTGTCTCTCGGAACAACGCCCGTGTCCGTCCCGACACCGGTGTCTCTTGGAGCAACGCCGGTGTCTCTCGGAGCGACGCCCGTGTCCATCGACACGCCCGTGTCCGATGAAGACACGCCCGTGTCCGTCGCAGAAGTCCCGGTGTCGACGGCGACGCCAGAGTCTTCGGGCGAGCTCCCGTCGAACGGAGCGACGCCTGTGTCCATCGCAGCGACGGCCGTGTCGGCCCCTCCCGTTTCGACTCGGTTGCTGCTGTCGGGGCCTGCGTCTTGCGAAGGCCCTTGGGGAGCACAGGCCGCGACGATCGAGAGCAACGACAGCGCGATCGAGTGATACCGAATCGTCCGCATCGAGATCCTCCGTGAAATCACGAGTGGACCACGGGTCGACCGCTCGTGTCGAAGAATGCCGACGACCGAGCATGCGACCGAGGACAAATCGCAGGCGTACGCCTCGCGACGCTTCGATCGATCAGAACACAAACGGGCCGGTCGGCCTCGTGAAGCACAGCCCGTCGGCGTTGAGGTGCATCATCGCCCTCGACGAAAACGCGATGAACGACCGCAGATCGTCGCCGCTTGTCGCGCCGTTGGACTCTGCGATGAGCCGCGGTCCGGGCGCCGTGTAGCCCATGGTTTGCCCGCCGCGGTCTGGCACGGGGCGCATCATTCGATCGACGATGTTGTTCGGGGACACGCCCATCAAATCATCGAGCGTCGAGAGCGCCGCGGCGCCCATCGCGGCGGGCCTCGCGCGGGCCGCGAAGTGATCGAAGCGCGGAGGCGGATCCTCGACGTTGAGCCGCAACCAGAAGAGGTGATCGATGTGAAAGGTGATCTGCGCCCGGACCGCGCCGGTGGTGCGAGGGGCGACGCCTGGAGCGCCGTCCGCGCCGTTGTCGGGGTTCTGGCAGTTGAGGTACTCGGCCGGCGCGCCGAAGCCGTAGCGAAAGCGAATCGTCGTCGGATAGTCAGCCTCGGGGGTGCCGGGCATCGGCGCGCGCCCCCGATACGTCGCGTTGCCGACCAACAAGAACGTCCAGCCCTTCGCGATCATCTCGTTGTAGTCCGCGAACTGCTCACGAGAGAGGTTGACGTTGGTCGCATCGCCTCTCGCTCGCACAGACGCAAACGAAAACGCGTAGCGCACCGTTGGATCCAAGGGCGCGCCCGCGCGGGTCTGTTGCATCGAGAACAGCGGGATGGATGTCTCGGGCGCGCCTCCTGCCCCGACGAAGGAGCCCATTTTCTTCACGTCGATGGCGAACGCTCGAGGCTCGCGAAGGACCTCTGCGCCGACGACGCTCATGTCCGAGGGGTTGCTTCCCGGCATGTTGAGCCGGATGTCGCCGATCGTCCCGAGGATCTGGTCGAACCGCACCTCCCAACCGTCGACGAAGACGATCTCGCCCATCCCCGGCATGGGGGTGTACGCGAAGCCCTCTTGCCCGAGCTGCTCGCTCGAGACCGTCACTTGAATCGTGCGCGCCGTGTTCGTCATCGGCGTGATGCCCGGGTCGAACGGCCGCTCGAACGCAGGCCCGACGGAGGCGTCAGAAGGCGAAGAGCCGTCCGCGACGACCGCGGCGTCCCCTCCATCGGGCGGCGGCGGCGTGGGCGAACAGTGGACGAGCGCGAGGAGTGCGGCGCTGAACCATCGCGAGCAAGAAATCACGGAGTCACGACCTTTCGCAGAGCGCCTAGCATTTTGCATATCAATTGCAATAGCATATCAGTCGCATTTATAGACCATCGGCGCCTGCGTCCCCTTCTGCGACGCAGCGAAACAGCTCTCGTCGGCTCGCACGTGCGCAGCGCAGACCGTCGCGGCATCGAAGCGAGCTGCCGCAAGGGGCGCCTGCGGGGAGCTCGACGCACGAGCCGGGCGAGCAACGTCCGCCCAACGCAGCGCAATCAGTCGCGACCGGCTGACCGCGCAGACAGCGGGTGACGAGGCGTTGACCGCGGCACACGTCGACGTCCTCGACGGAGCAAGCGCCCAGATCTGCGACGCACGTCCCCTCGAAGCCCGAGCCACGTTCGCTGATGAGGCAGCCGCTGTTCGGGCCCTCGCAGGCGGTGATGAAAACATGGGAGTGCGTTCCGTGCGGAACCTCCATGCGACACCCGCCGCCGGTCGGAACGACGCATGCGTAGCCATGCTCGCTGGAGACGAGCCGACAGCGCCCCGGGCTCGCGCCTCGATAGGGCATGCGGCAATCGACGCGCCACGCTTCGCCGAGATCACAGAGCGCCCACGTATCGCCCTCGCACGCGAACCCGCTCGGCACGCCGGGGCAAGCCTCCGCGCGACCGTCGACGCTGTCCTCGACTCTCGCGCCATCGCTGAGCGCGCCCGCCGAGTCCACGTCGGAGACAGCCGAGTCGATCGCTCCGTCGGGCGGTCTGTCCATCGCGGCACAACCAGCTCCGATCAACGCCGCGAGCAAAGCGACGCCGCGCGTCGAGCGTGGAATATCGAAACTCAACATCATTAAATATCATATTGCAACTGCAACTCAAATGCAATAAATGGCGTTGGTCTCACCGCGGCCCCCTCCGACGCGAGGACGGAAGCAGCCGACAATTCACTGGGAATATCCAGACGAATTACAGCGCCGCGCGTGCAACGCGGCACGACTGTCAGGGGGGATCTCCACGTGCAACAACCGATCGACACCAAAGGAACGCATGATGAATCGTCAGTTTCATTTGCCGCTCGCGCCCGCGCTCGTGCTCTCGCTCACCGTGAGCCACTGCGGACCGATGCAACCCACTTCGGACGCGGGCACCGACAGCGGTGTGTCGCCGACAGACAGCGGTGTCTCGCAGCCTGACGCGACGCCTGACGTCTCTGTGCCCGACGCGCGCCCAGACTCGGGAGGGGGCGGGCACAGCGGTGACGTCACGCGCGGGCGCCTCGTCGTCGCGGACGGAAGAATGCCGGCCGTGCAGGTGTGGGACCTCGACACACGCATGCGCGTCGGCGAGTTCACGGTGAGCGCGCCAGCCACGCCGTACGCCAACACGACGGGGGTCGAGGGAGTCGTGTACCTCACGCAACGCGCGAACAATCGTACGGACGTCCTCGTCTCGGGCGTCGAGTTCTCGGCGCACGACGACCACTTCCACGTGAGCAAGCGGGCGCCGACGCACCTGGCGGCGCGCTCGATCACCAGCATGATGCCGACGCACTTCACCGCGCACCACGGATGGTCCGCGATCTTCAACGACGGGGACGGATCGGTGACCTTCTTGTCCGACGCATCGATGCTCACGATGTCGCCGATGGTTCGCACGTTCACCACTGGGGTCGCGCACCACGGCGTCGCGGTGATCGCCTTCAATCATCTCGTCGCGTCCGTGCCAGACCCCGTCGATCCGCCCATGGGCAGCACCCGCCTGCCCGTCGGCGTGTCGTGGCGCGACCGACAGATGACGGCGACCGAAGCAGGTCGCGACAGCTCGTGCCCTCGCCTTCACGGCGAGGCCACCAACCGCGACTCGATCGCCTTCGGCTGCGCCGACGGAGTGCTCGTCTTGCGTTGGAACAGCGCCACCATGCGCTTTACCCCACAGAAGATCGCCAACCCCATGGGCACCGCCTCGACGATCCGGGTCGGCACGCTCGAGGCACACGAGTCGCTGCCGGTGTACATCGGCAACTGGAGCCGCGAACCGGCGCTGGTGATCGTCGACCCGGCGGGCAACGGAGGAGCCGGCTCGATCACGCCGTTCACGCTCCCGACCACGCAGCTTACGTTCAAGCTCGACAGCGAAGGCGCCAAGCTCCTCGTCCTTACGGTCGACGGCCGCCTGCACCGATTGAACCCGCGCACCGGCGCCAGCGATGGCACACCCATTCAAGTGATCCCAGCCTACGCGATGGCGCCGTCCGGCGAAGGTGCGGTGCGCCCCGCGCTCGCGATCACTGGAGATCGCGCGTACGTCAGCGATCCGCGGGACGGAACAGTGCAAGCAGTAGACCTCGAGCGATGGGCCATGGACGCCCCGCTGATGGTGGGAGGAGCGCCCAGCGGAATGGCCGTCGTCTCGCTCTCACCCGACTTTCACGCAGCGCACATGCACTGAGCCCCGTCGTTGACAGGAAAGGCGCGAGACAGAGTTATTGCCTTCAAAAAACAACTGCAATCGTATTGCAAAAGACTATTAGCTGCACTAACACCATGCGGCGATGACCCAATCCGCCGACACGGCTCCTGTCTCTCGTCCCCTGCCCGTCACTGTGCTCTCGGGCTACCTCGGCGCTGGAAAGACCACGCTGCTCAATCACGTGCTCTCCAACCGCGAGGGTTGGAAGGTGGCCGTGATCGTCAACGACATGAGCGAGGTCAACATCGACGCGCAGCTCGTCAAGCAGGGCTCTGCCTCGGTCGAGCGCAAAGAAGCGAAGATGGTCGAGATGACCAACGGGTGCATCTGCTGCACCCTTCGCGAAGACCTGCTCGACGAGGTCGCGCGCCTCGCGGTCGACGGCAAGTTCGACTACCTGCTCATCGAGAGCACGGGGATCGGCGAACCCATGCCCGTCGCGGCCACGTTCTCGTTTCGCGACGAAAACGGCCGCTCGCTCTCGGACGTCTCGCGCATCGACACGATGGTCACCGTCGTGGACGCGCTCAACTTCTTGCAGGACTACTCGAGCTCGGACTACCTCGCCGACCGCGGCCAGACCGCGGGCGAAGGCGACGAGCGCGCGGTGGTCGACCTGCTCGTCGATCAGATCGAGTTCGCCAACGTGATCGTCATCAACAAGTGCGACCTCGTCAGCGACGAAGAGCTCGGCCGACTCGAGGGAATCCTTCACCACCTCAACCCCGACGCGAAGCTCCTTCGCTCGACCAAGGGTCGCGTCGCGCTCGACTCGATCCTCGACACCAGGATGTTCGACGAGGGCAAGGCCGCGCAGTCCGCGGGCTGGGCCAAAGAGCTCGCCGGCGAGCACACGCCCGAGACCGAGGCGTACGGGATCAAGAGCTTCGTCTATCGCGCCCGCAGGCCCTTTCACCCCGAGCGGTTTCGCGCGTGGCTCGACAGCGAGTGGTCCGGCGTCGTGCGGTCCAAGGGATTCTTCTGGCTCGCGACCCGCATGCGAGAGGTCGGCTCCTGGTCCCAGGCCGGCCCCGCAGGAACGGTCACCGGCGCGGGCTTCTGGTGGGCCGCGGCCCCCAAAGAAGCGTGGCCCGACGACGCAGAGCACGTCGCCGAGATCAACGCGCTCTGGCAAGAGCCCTTCGGTGACCGTCGACAAGAGCTCGTCATGATCGGCGTTCACATGGACGAAGCCTCGCTTCGCGCGGGGTTCGACCAGTGCCTGCTCACCGACGAAGAGATGGCCCTCGGCGCGGAGGGATGGTCCCAGTTCGAGGACTCTTTCGACGACTGGCACGGCGACGGCGAAGAAGAAGACGACGGCGACGAGACGTCCGACCGCTCGTCATCTTGAATAACAACCCCAACAATTCATCCACCACGGAGTCAAGGCGATGCGAGAGATGATCCGCCTCGTGTCCAGCGCGGGCACTGGCTACGCGTACTACACGACGAAGAACAAGCGCACGACGACGAACAAGATCGAGCTGATGAAGTACGACCCCGTCGCCAAGAAGCACGTGCTCTTCACCGAAACGAAGATGCCCAACCCCAAGAAGAAGTGATCGACCATGGCCCTCGACGCGAGCGCTGACAAGCGCATCCCGGTCACGGTGCTCACCGGCTTTCTCGGCGCCGGAAAGACAACCCTTCTCAACCGCATCCTGACCGAGCAGCACGGGCGGCGCATCGCCGTGATCGAAAACGAGTTCGGCGAGATCGGCATCGATCAAGCGCTCGTCATCGACGCGGACGAAGAGGTCTTCGAGATGAACAACGGCTGCATCTGCTGCACCGTGCGCGGAGACCTCATTCGGATCCTCGGCGCGCTCGCTCGAAGGAGAGACAAGTTCGACCAGGTGATCGTCGAGACCACCGGCCTCGCCGACCCCGGGCCGGTCGCGCAGACCTTCTTCGTCGACGAGGACATCAAGGAGAAGTACAGGCTCGACGGGATCGTGACGCTGATCGACGCGCGGCACACGCCGACGCGCCTCGATGACAGCGACGAAGCGCGACAGCAGGTCGCCTTCGCCGACGTGCTCGTGCTCAACAAGCTCGACCTCGTGACCGATCAAGAGGCCTCTGCGCTCGAGAGCCGCGTTCGCGCGATGAACGCCGTCGCGCGCCTCGTGCGCTCGACGCACGCCAAGGTCGCGCTCGACGAGGTGCTCGAGATCGGCGGCTTCGACCTGTCCCGGGCGCTCGAACGAAAGCCCGCGTTTCTCGAGCCCGAATACCCCTTCGAGTGGGGCGGAGCCTACGAGCTCGACGAGGGAACCTACTCGCTCTCGCTGTCCGACGGCCCCGACCCGACCGTGGGCGTGCTCGTTCGACGCGACGCCGAAGCGCCGAGCGAAGAGCGCTTGAAGACCGCAGCTGAGCAGCATTTTCTCTCGTTTGTGCGAGACGCGGCCGTGATCGAGCCAGGGGCGAGCCTCTCGTTCGAGGGCCCGTCGGTCGCCCTCGACGTCAGCGCGACCGGACGCCACGCGTTTACCCTCGAGGTCCCCGAGCGAGGCACCTACGCGCTCTTTACCCAACATCGCCCCGAGGAGTTCGCGCTCGAGCTCACGACGAAGGACGGCGCTGCCCTCGCGCCGTCTGCGAGCCACGACTTCGCAGCGGCGCACGAGCACAACGACCGCGTGACCTCCGTCGGTCTGCGCAGCGCTCGCCCGCTCGACGAAGAGAAGTTCAACGCTTGGATCAGCAGGCTGCTCCGCGAAAAGGGCGTCGACCTCTTTCGAACCAAGGGGATCCTCGCCCTCGCCGGACGCGCCAACCGCTACGTCGTTCAGGGCGTGCACATGCTCATCGACGGCGGCAGCGATCGCCCGTGGGGCGAAGAGCAGCCCGTGTCAGAGCTCGTGTTCATCGGTCGAGACCTCGATCGCGCCGCGCTCGAAGCGGGATGGCAGTCGTGTCAGAGCTGAACACCGCGGCGAGCAAGTTCGAGCGTCCCCCGCGATGGAAGTTCGACGCCGGAGACTACGTCACCGCCATCGCCGCCGACCCGCGCGACGAGCTCGTCGCGGTCGCTACGAGCGCAGGGACGGTCCACGTCCTGCGAGCGAGCGACGGGGCCCTGCTCTGGACGCGAAAGCTCTTCACGATGGCAGCGCACGGCGTCGACTGGCACCCCGATGGATCCACGATCCTGGTGTGCGGCCAGAATCGCTTCGCCTCCGTCCTCGGACGATCCGACGGCGCAACGAACACACCGAAGCTCGAGCTCGACGGCGGCGGCCCGTGGGTCGAGCACGCCCGCTACGCGCCCCACGGGCGATCGATCGCGATCGCCGCGGGCAAGGTCGTGCGGTTCTTTCATCACGACGGCGCTCCGCTGCTCGAGACCCCTCCACAGGCGAGCACCATCGCCGCGATCGAGTGGCGCCCCGACGGCAACGAGCTCGCCAGCGCGTGCTACGGCGGCGTGCACTTCTGGACGCCCTCCCGCGGCATCAGCGCGCGGCAATTCCTCTGGAAGGGATCGCTGCTCAGCCTCGCGTGGAGCCCCGATACCAGGTACCTCGCCGCGAGCAGCCAGGACTGCTCGGTGCACTTCTGGCGCACCGCGACCGGGCGAGACTCGCAAATGACCGGCTACCCGTTCAAGCCGCTGTCGCTGTCGTGGGACGCCAAGAGCTCGCTCCTGGCCACCAGCGGCGACAAGACCGCGCTGCTCTGGGACTTCGCAGGAAAGGGCCCCGAAGGGACCGCCCCCATCGAGCTCGACGCGCACCGCGCGCTCGTCACCAAGCTCGCGTTTCACAGGTCTCACACATCGCAAGCGATCCTCGCGACCGTGAGCGAAGACGCCTCCCTGCTCTTCTGGGAGCCCCGACGCGCGCAGCGCCCCGTCGCCTTTGGCTTCATCGACGGCATCGGCTCGGCCCTCGCGTGGATGCGCTCGCCGAGCGTGATCGTCGGCGACGACAGCGGTCAGGTCGCGCGGTTCGACTTCGATCCTCAGCGCTGACGCGCACAATCGCATCATTATTGCATTTGCAACTCGATCGCGTTAGCACCCGCCTATGCGCCAGCGCCGCATCACCGATCGACAGTTTGCGATCCCCCACACTCTCTCGTCGGCGGCCGTCGAGCCGCGCGTCGGACCGCAGTGTCCCGTCGGCGAGCAGCTCTTCGCGATTCACGAGCCCGGGTTCAACATCGTTCACCTCGAGCGACCGATCGACGGACGCCTCGTGGCGGCGCTCGACAACGCGACGGTCGAGCGAGCCTTTCGCGTCGAGCACTTCTTCGACGCTTCGGCCTCGGGCGCCTCGGCGCTCGACGCGTTCGTGCACGAGCAGCTCCGCGCCTGCGACGAGCACGCGCGACGCTTCGCCTCACACGACGTTCTCCGCTGGGCCCGAGCGTTTGCGTCGCTCACGGGACAGAAGCACATCAAGGTCACGCTCGCGTCGGTGTGGAGCGACTCTTGTCGCAAGTTTCACGCGGATTTCGTCGGTCTTCGAATGCTCTGCACCTACGTGGGACAGGGCACTGACTACGTCTCCGACGAGTTCGTCGACCGTGAAGGCGCCGACGACGTCGACCCCGAAGACATCCAAGCCAGCAACGTCGCCATGCTGCGCGATCCCGGCGCCGTGCGCCGCTGCGCGACCGGCGACCTGATCGTGCTCAAGGGAGAGAGCTATCCCGGCAACCGCGGCTTCGGCGCGATCCACCGATCTCCTCCCATCCAGCAGTCGCGCGGTCGAAGGCTCGTGCTCACCCTCGACGAGCTGAATCCCATGCTCGGCGAACACGCTCACTGACCCGCAGTCATACTGCAATTTCACAAACGATTATCGAAAGATCATCATGTTCTACCGCCGCCCGGCGCCCTTCGAAGCACCGCGTCGGCTGCGGCCCAGCCCGAGCGCAGCGCGCCGTGAACCGTGGCGGGATAGCGCGGGTCCGTCGCTTCGCCGGCGAGGTGCAACCGCCCGTCGATCGGCTCTGCGAGCTGTTCGCGCATGGTGTGCGTCGCGCCGACGGGCGCGCACGAGTACGCGCCGAGCGCCCAGGGGTCGGCGCCCCATCGCGTGACGATCGCTCGCGTGGGAGCCTCCGTCGCGCGGCCGAACATCGCGCGAAGAGACTCCATCGCGAGCGCCGTGGCGGCGTTGTCGTCGAGCCGCTCGAAGCTCCGCGCCGAGTCCGCGCCGAGCAGCCCCACCAGCACCGGCTCGCCGCTCCAACGGGCCGCGTTGAGAAACGTTCGAAACCCCTCGCGACGCGCAGGAACGTGCATCACGAAGTGCGCCTCGCGCGGCCAGAACCGCCGAGCAAAGCGCAGCGCGATCTTGTCGAGCAGCCCGACCCCGAGCCGATCGATCACCGCGCGGTGCCGCGCTGGAAGCGCAGGATCGAAGGTGATTCTGCGGGCGCGAAGCAGCGCGAGGGGCACGGTCACGATGCACGCGTCCGCCGAGAAGCTCCCGCGGTCGGTCTCGACGCGCACCTCGCGCGACGAGAGCACGACGCGCCGCGCGGCGTGACTCAGTCGGATGTCGAGCCCGCGAGCGAGGCCGTCGATGACGCCGACGTATCCTCCGGGCAGGATTCGGTGGGCGCCGCCGAACTCTTCTTCTTCTTCGAAGGCCAAGAGCGAGAGGCGCTGCGGAGACTCGCCGAGGTCTTCGTCGATCGAAGTGATCGCCACGTGCTCGACCAGCGCGCGATCCGCCGCAGAGAGCCGCCCCAGCGCGGCGTCGAGCGAGACCGACAGCGGCTCGTCGCGATCGACGTTGTCCGAGCGACGCTCCATGGCGCGAACGATCTCGCGCCATTGACGGTCGGCGCGTTCGATTCGGGGCGGGGCGATCGGGCGGCCTGCGCTGTCGAAGACCGGTCCATGGTCGTAGTCGCTCACGTCGGTGGCGAGGCGAAACTCGCGCGCAAGACGCATCGCAGGCCCCTGCTCGCCCTCGATCCAGGCGGCCCCGAGGTCGATGGGCACACCGAGAGTATGGTCGGTCCAGATGCGACCGCCGCGGCGTTCGCGCGCTTCGAGCACGGTGACTCGCGCGCCGGCGTCACGGAGTCGTCGAGCAGCCGCGAGTCCCGACGCGCCCGCGCCGATCACGATCACCGAAGGCAGACCGCGCTGCCCCCGCGCGACCGCAGGGACGGCCATCGCCCCGATGAGTCCCGTCGCGAACTGCCGACGCGTGACGTTCGACCCAGGCTCGAGCTTCCGTCGCGACATCGGGGGGTTCATTCCGCAGGAGCCGGTCGCGCCTCGCGCCGATGAATCACCATCGGAAGCCCGTTGGCGAGGCCGAGCGTGCCGCTCATGACCCAACGAGGCGTAAATCCCGCGCGCAGCGCAGGCGTGAAGCGCTGCGCGAGGAGGGCCAACAAGAGATGACTCTCGAGCAGCGAGAAGTTGTTTCCGATGCAGATGCGCTGGCCTGCAGCGAAGGGGTGGTACGCGAACGGGTGTTGCGCGGCTTCGCGCTCTTTCGTCCAGCGATCGGGGTCGAACGTCTCGGGGTTGGTCCAGAACTTCCGATGCCGCTGCGTGTAGTACGGAGAGAGCATGACCGACGAGCCCGGCTCGACGTCGAAGCCTCCGAGCTGATCTGCGCCGATCGCGTCGCGCACATAGAAGGGCGCCGCGGGGTAGAGCCGGAGCACCTCTTTGATGACCTGCAGGGTGTACGGCAAGCGTCGAAGCGACTCGGTCGTCGGCAGCGCGCCCGCGAGCTCTCGATCGAGCTCCTCGTGCAGCCGCGCGGTCGCGTCGGGGTTGGAGGCCAGCGCGTACCAGGTAAACGTCATCGTGCGCGCGGTGGTCTCGTGCCCGGCGAAGAACGTCGTGACCGACTCGTCGCGCAAGAGAGCTTCGGACATCGGGCGGCCCGTCTCTTCGTCGCGTGCCTTCATCAGCTTGGACAGCAGGTCGTCGGGCCACCTCGACTCGTCCATCGCGCGGCGCTCAGCGATCACCCGGCGGATGAGCTCGTGCACCATCGTGCGCGCCTCGCGGTAGCGTCTGTTCTTCGCCGTCGGAAGCCAGTCCGGGATCGGCAGGCTCGTCAGCCGATCGCTCGCGTACGCGATCATCGTCTCGACCGCGCTCTTCATCTGCTGGATCGACTCGACGCTCTCGCTGCTGAACATCGCCTTCAAGATGATCGAGGCGGTGACGTCGGTCATCTCTTCGGCGATCTCGACCTCGCGTTGCGAGCGCGCGAAGTCGCTCCAACGGTCCACCAGCCGTTCGCCGTCGCGGATCATGAGCGCCGCGTACGCTTGCACGCCCTTGGGCGTATAGAACGGCGCCATGAGCTTGCGTTGGCGGCGCCACAGCTCGCCCGTGCTCGCTACGAGCCCGTCGCCGAGCAGGTACTTGCGCACCGAGTCGTAGCTGTGGAGCTTGTCGTAGTTTTGCCGGTTGCTGACGGTGACCCGCTCGACCGCG
This sequence comes from Deltaproteobacteria bacterium Ga0077539, assembly GCA_001465015.1. Taxonomy (GTDB): domain Bacteria; phylum Myxococcota_A; class Polyangia; order Polyangiales. The sequence continues at coordinate 71,301 of LNEO01000342.1, forward strand.
TCGGGGTGCATCGCGAACACGAGCGTCCTGCGTCCGATGCGCACGCGAAACACGTCGCCGTACTCGCGCCAGAGCCTCCCGACATACTCGAGAAACCCGACGGCGCGAACGCCGTTCATGAACTGCAGCAGGTTTGGACCGGGGATCTTCACGGAGCGAAACTGTACAGCGGCTCTGCGGCTCGACGCAGAGCCCGCGAACAGGGGGGGCGAAGTACGCTCACCGGCGACGCTCGAATCGATCACGGGTACAACACGCACATGGGTCTCCAGTGGTTTCCCGGACACATGGCCAGGGCCAGGCGCGAGCTCGCCGAGCGAATGGCTTCGGTGGACGTCGTCATCGAGGTGCTCGACGCGCGCATGCCGCTCAGCAGCCGCAATCCGCTCGTACGTGAGCTGCGAGGGGACAAAGCCTTCATCGAGCTGTTGAGCAAGAGCGACCTGGCCGACCCGGTCGTGACCAAGGCGTGGCTCGACGCATCCGTCAGTGAGCCCAACCGCATCGCGGCCATCGCGTGCAGCACCGACAGACCGTCGGAGACCCGATCGAAGGTCTTCTCGCTCGTCGACGAGCTCGCCAAGGCGCGGACCAACCGCGCGCTTCGACTGTTGATCGCGGGCATCCCCAACGTGGGAAAATCCACGCTGATCAACACGCTCATGAACCGCGCCGTCGCGATGGTGAGCGACCGTCCCGCGGTCACCAAAGAGCAGCAGCGCGTCGAGCTGCCCAACGGGATGACGCTCACGGACACGCCCGGATTGATGAGCCCCAAGATCGAGGACGAAGCGGTCGCGCTGCGGCTCGCGTTCGGCGGAGCGATCCCCGCGACCGCGGTGGACTACGAGACCATCGCGCTCGCGGCGGCGCCGTACCTGCTGCTGCACTACGCGCCGTTGCTCGAGGCGCGATTCAAGCTCGGGTCCACGCCGGCGGGAGCCGAGGCGCTGCTCGAAGCGATCGGCGCGCGAAGGGGCTTTCTTCGCGCGGGAGGGCGCGTGGACATGCACAAGGCCAGCGAGGTGTTGGTCAACGAGTTTCGCAGCGGAAAGCTCGGTCGAATCAGCCTCGAGCGCCCCGAGCCCTCGCCGTAGCGCTCGAGATCAGCTCGTCCCAGCCGCTCGCCAAGGGCATCGACCATCGATGGCTGCGGGCCGCTGTCGAGCACCCGCGAAAGCAGGTGCACCCTTCGCGATACGAGCGGAGAATCACCGCCCTCATCTCGGCGTTTGCTACCGCAGCCTTGCGGTAGCGCGCTGCCCCCATGGAGGTCCTGTGACAGACGGCATCGAGCGAGTCCGAGGCAAGCAAGTGCTCCTGCAATTCGAGGGAAAGAAATGCATCCACTCGCGGACGTGCGTGCTCGCGCGCCCCGACGTGTTCGTTCCCAACGTGCAGGGAGAGTGGATTCACCCCGACGCGGCGACGCCCGAAGAGATCGTCGCGCTCGCGCAGGCGTGCCCGTCGGGCGCGATTCGCTACGAGCGCCTCGACGGCGGCCCCGAGGAGCCAGCGCCGCTGGTCAACCTCGCCCGCGTCCGCGAGAACGGGCCGATCGCCCTGCACGCGCCGCTCGAAATCGGCGGCGCTCCCGCAGGGATGCGCGCTACGCTCTGCCGCTGCGGAGCCTCGCAGAACAAGCCGTACTGCGACGGAAGCCACACCGCAGCCGGGTTCGTCGCGACCGGCGAGCCTGCCACCACCGCGTCCGAGCCGCTCGAGCGCCGCGCCGGAACGCTCAAGGTCACGCCGTTGCCCGACGGACCGCTGCTCGTCGAGGGCAACCTCGAGGTGGTCTCGGGCACAGGGCGCACGACCAACCGCACGACCAAGACCGCGCTCTGTCGCTGCGGAGCCTCGAAGAACAAGCCGTACTGCGACGGGACCCACCGCGCCATCGGCTTCAAGAGCGGCTGAGCGCACCTTCGCGCGCGTGGGATCGACGGCGCCCCGCCGTTGCGCGGTGATTTCGTGGGAACCATCGGCGACGCTCGCACGTCCAACGGACACTCACCCATGATCATCACCCGGGTTTTCTCCAAGGCGTTGCCCGCCTTGCTCGCGCTCGCGGGGTGCTCCGCGGCGACGCGGACCGGCAGTCAATCGAACACCGTCGTCGTCGATCCGCTCGCGACCGCCGACGTCGACGCAGGGGCGGCCTCCCGGCGACACGCGCTGGCCGACCCCGACGCGTCAACCATCGGGCAAGCGGTCGTCGCCCGAGCCGACGCCTCGAGCGCTCCGACGCCCAACGCCGTCGTGATCGCCCGCGATGTCCTTCGCGCCGCGACCGACGGCGACGCATGGACCACGGTGGCCCGCGTGAGCGCGCTCGGCTCTCGCGCGGCGCTCGCCTCGCACGTTCGCTCGATCGCACAACGGCGGATCGCCGCCATGTCCCCTGACGAACGGCGCGAGTCCCTCGAGGAGCACCGCGAGCGGCTGGGCCCGCGTCGACTCAGCAGCCGAGCGATGCGGCGCGCGGGCGGATCAGTCGGCGCGTCCCTGGCCGCGCCTCGCTCCCCAGCGCCCAACACAAGGCCCGCGAACCAGAGCGCGTCCTCGAATTCAATCACTAATAATCAAGTAGCCAACGTCGACGAGGGCGACATCGTCAAGGCGTCCGGCGACGACCTGATCATCCTTCGCCGCGGGCACTTGTTCAGGGTGTCGCTCGCGAACAACGGCGTGCGGAGAGCGGGGCATGCGCCGGCTTTTCCGCCGAACACGAGGCCGGGAGACTGGTACGACGAGCTGCTCGTCGACGGCGACGTCGCGCTCGTGCTCGGCTACAGCTACCGCGCGAACGCGACGGAGGTGAACCGCTTTCGCCTCGAGCGCAACGGGGCGATTCGCTACCTCGACAGCTTCTACGTCCGCTCGGACGACTACTACTCGTCGGAGAACTACGCGACGCGCCTGGTCGACGGCCGCTTCGTCGTCTACGTCCCGATGAGCGTGGCTCACGAAGATCCGTGGGAGACGCGCTTTCGGTTGCCGTCGGTGCGCGTCGGTCGATCGGGAGCGTTTCGCGAGCCCTTCGACTACTCGCATGTGTTCGTGTCCAGCGCCAATCGCGACGCGACGACGCTCCACACCGTGCTCCACTGCGACATTCATGCTCCGCGCGTGTCGTGTTCGGCGCAGGGCGTGCTCGCCGGCCCGTCGCGAACGTTCTACGTGTCCAACACTGCGGCGTACGTGTGGAGCGAACCCGACGAACAAACGCCTCAGGGTCGCGGACAATCTGGCTCGTGGATCGTGCGGCTGCCTCTCTCGCAACGCGCGACGCCCGGCGCGGCGCGAGTCCGCGGCGGCCCTGTCGATCAGTTCGCCTTCGACGAGCGCGCAGGAGCGCTGCACGTGCTCTTGCGCAACGACGGTCACGGCGACGCGATGTGGTCATCGCAGAGCTCCGCCGGAGCGGTCGCGGCCGTGAAGATTCCCCTCGCCCGGCTGAGCGGCGTCGTGAGCGACGCGCCCGCCAGCTCCTACACGATGCTCGTCGATATGCCCCGCGGAGGAGCCTTCAAAGAGCGCTGGGTCGGCGAGTACGCGCTCTTCGGATCGGGTCGCAACGCCTACGGGCAAGACCGCCTCGGGGCCGGGATGACCTCTCAGTTCTTCGCGTATCGCGCGAGCGATCAGCGGCTGTTCGAGCTGCAGACCGAGCAGGGCATCGAGCGTATCGAGCCGCTCGGAGCGCACGCGCTCGCCGTCGGCAACGCGGGCTCGACCCTGGTGCTCACGCCGGTGGCGCTCGACGGCGCGACGCCCGCTGCGTTTGCACCGCTGCGATTGAGCGGCCGCGCCCAGGGCGAGACGCGCTCGCATGGCTTTTTCTTTCGTCCGTCGGGCGCGCGGGACGGAGTGTTCGGCATCGCGACAGCGGGACGACTCGACACGGGCCATCGCCAGCTCACCGGAGCGTCGGACGTGAGCTTCTTTCGCGTCGAGCAGCTCGCGCTCTCGTCGATCGGCACGCTCGACTCTCGCGCGGTCGGCAACGACCGATGCACGGTCTCCTGCGCGGATTGGTACGGAAACACGCGGCCCATCTTCTGGCGCGATCGCGTGCTCGCGCTCATGGGAGACGAGCTCGTCGAAGCCACGCTCGAGCCGCGCTCGCTTCGAGAGCGAGCCCGCATCGACTACGGCGCAGGCGTCCAGAGCGTCACCGCGGAAGAAGCAGAAGAACCCGACGAAGTGTCCCTTGATTGATTGATTTCACTGAAGTGGGTGAGCCACGCGAGTCGTCGAGTGATCGAGGACGCGCCCCTCTTCCATGGCGCTCAATCGCGCACACAAAATCGAGATGACTCGTTCTTGCGACGCTCGCTCGGCGCGCGACATTGAAGCCGACGGATCGGCGGTGATCGCGTTTCGAGCGATGGCGATCGGCTCGGAGCGCGCGTGGTTCGTCTGTGCATCGGCGCTGTGTGCTGCGCTGACCGCGTGCGCGACGAACGCCCCGCAAGACGCGGGCGCGAACGATCGCGACGCTGACGCCGATCGCGCAATCCCCGCGGACGCGGCTCCGTGTACGCCCTACGACGGAGCGGCGCTGGCGCCGGCGGGACTTCCTCGTTGTTCGCCGGCGCTGCCGAGCTCGCCTTCACCCGTGCAGACGATGACCCTCGCCGGCGGCGTCACGCTCCGTCGCAACGTGGCGATCGCCGTGCGCGGCGGGGTCTCGCTCGAAGCAGACCTGTATCTCCCGCCTGTTCGAGCGGGCGTTCGCCCAGGGCTGCTCGTGCTCGTTCACGGCGGGGGCTGGGTCGACTGCATGAACCGTCGCGATACGCTCGCGCCGTACGGCGAGCTGCTCGCGCGAGCGCACGGAATCGCCGCGCTCAACGTCGAGTACCGCCTGGCGCAAGAAGGCGGGGCTTTTCCCGAAAATGTCCGCGACGTCGTGTGCGCCGTTCAGTGGGCGCACGCGCACGCGCGAGACTACGACCTCGATGATCGCGTCGGCATCGCAGGAACCTCCGCAGGCGCGCACCTCGCGCTCATGGCGAGCCTCATCGGCGGACGCGCGGACATCGACCCTGGTTGCGGCAGCGACGCCTCCGTAGCGCTCTCCATCGCGTGGGCTGCGCCGACGGACCTGCCGCGCTTCGTGCAGAGCAGCTCGATGGCGCGCGCGGTTCCGCCGTTGTACACCGGCGATTCGTGCACGAGTCCCGTGCAGGGCTGCGCGCGCGGGGCTCCTGCGTGCACGCGCTGCATCGACGCTTCCCCCATCGCGCACGCGTGCACGGCGCGCGCACCGGTGGTGCTCGTGCAAGCGCCGGATCCTTACGATCGACTGGTGCCCGAGGCGCAGGCTCGCACCATGGCGACGGCACTGCAGGCGGCGGGCGCCGCGGTGACCCTGCTCGTCCCGACAGACAGCGAGATGCGCTCGTTTGGATGCACTCCCGAAGGCGGCTCGCACGCGCTCGACGGCTGCACGCTGCGCGCGACCGCGTCGGTGATCGATCCGCTGATGGCTCGAATCGTGGGACCGCGGGGCCAGTAGCTACGCCGCCGAGCACTCGGGCGGCGGGAGCGGCCCCTCGACCCAACCGTCGCGTTCGTTGCAGACCCATCGATCTCCGCCGCTCTGCGCGACACACGCGCAAGGAACAGCGCCCATCGGTCGCAAGTCCGTGGCTCGCGCGCCGACCGGTGAACACGGCGCTCCTTCGGCGACGCGCTGCTGCGAGCCGCTCGTGGCTGTGGGGTCGACGGACGAGACCCCTGTGTCGTCAGTCGAAGCCACCCCGGCGTCGGACGACGCTGTTTGCTGCGAATTGCCGCTCGAAAACGCGTTTGGCGAGTCGGACGTCTGCCCGCGCTCGCAAGCGACGCCGCTCACCGCCGCGCCGAGGGCCAGAGCACGCGCGAAGCGAAGCGGTCTACGCAGCTCGATCGTCATCAGAGGAGAAGAGTACACGTTCGGCTCGATCCAAATCGAGTGACCCTCCGTGGTACACGGACGATCACGGCGCGTCCGAGGGCTGGAGCAGCGTGAGAAGCAGCGACTTGCGCTGGTTTCCCACCAGCCTCGAGCGCAACGCTCCCTGGTGAAACGCGAGGATCGTCGGTAGGACGCGCACTCCGTACCGCAGCGTGCTCTCGGGATTGTTCTCCGCGTCGATCGAGAGGACCAGGACGCCGGGGTTCTCTCGCTCGATGGCCTCGAGCG
>LNEO01000343.1 GCA_001465015.1 Deltaproteobacteria bacterium Ga0077539
GCCGCGCTTCGCGGCTCGATGTCAAACGTCGTTCTGTCGCTCGATTCACAGCGCAAACTCTCTACTCGAGCCACGGAGTTTTCGGCGCCTATGGTGGGTGGGCCTCCACAGGCCGCCAGGATGAGCGCAGCGCACGCCGCCGCGATTCTATGGGTCGAATTCACGCAAACCACCTTGGTCGAGCAATTGGGAACAGCACCGTCCCCATGGTTGATCGCGAGTGCGACCAACGTGCGCCGAATGCGGGGCGACGGCTTCTCCTCAGCTCCCGGCCACGTTATCACGTCGCGCCTGCAAATTATCAACGATCTAGCGTCGGTCATGGCGGAGCAGTTCACGAGTGCGGTGGGCAGTGGGTCGCTCCGTGTTCGACGCCGCCATCGCTCTCGAAAAGCAGAGTAACGTTCGGCTTCTATGGCTGCTCAGACCGACCCAGACGCGCCGAAGACCACGCTCGGCGAGGACATCCGCGCTCTCTTGCGCTGCCCACGCGAGCTCTGGCTCGTCTACCTCGCGACGTTCTTCGAGTACCTGGGGATCTTCACGTTCTTGCAGACGCTGCCGCTCTGGTTGTCGAGCGACTTTCGCTTCTCGGACAAGCAGGCCGGGTGGTGGGCGGCGACGTTCTCGATGCTCGTGTCGCTCTTTGTCTTTCTCGTGGGCTCGATCGCGGACATCGCTGGTGTGCGTCGGACCCTGCTCGTGTCCTTCGCGCTCGCGGCGATCACGCGCCTCGCGATGTCCCTCGCGACGACGTCGACCGCGGCCATCGCGGCGCTGCTCGCCTTCGGCTTCGCGTACGCGACCACCTCGCCCGTGCTGCAGACGGCCGTTCAGCGCACGTCCACCAAACAGACGCGCGCGTTCGCGTTTTCGCTCTGGTACGTGAGCTTCAACATCAGCGGCGCGCTGTCGGGGCCGATCATCGACGGGACGCGGAGATACTTTCTCGACCCGAGCACGAGGCAGCTCGTCACCAAGACGATCCACCTGCCGCTCGTCGGCGACAAGGTCATGAGCGCCAACTCGGCGATCCTCGGGATCGGCTTTCTCTCGGCCGCGGTGGCCGCGGTGGTCGTTCTCTTTCTGCGCAGGGACTTCGAGCACCGCGTCGAGCCCGAAGACAAAAAGCCCGAGCCCAAGAAGGACCTCGAGTTCAAGAGCGACGCCGACGGCTATCGCGCGGCGCCCACCGCGGTCGAGAAGGCCGATGCGCCCAAGCCGCGGCCCAACCCGCTGAAGTCGCTGCGCGAGGTGGTCGCGCACAAGGCCTTCTGGCGCTTCATGCTCATGCTCGCGCTCTTGTGCCTGGTGCGCATGATGTTTCAGCACATGCACTTCACGTGGCCCAAGTACGTGATCCGCGAGCGAGGCGAGGACTTTCCCGTCGGGACGCTGTGGTCGGTCAACTCGATGTTGATCCTGGTGCTCGCCCCGCTCGGCACGGCGATCACGCGCAAGCGCAAGCCCTTCGACGTGCTCTTGTTCGGAGCGTTTATCTCGTCGTTGAGCCCCTTCGTGCTCACCCTCGGCTCGACCATGCCCTACCAGGTCGGGATGATCTTGCTCCTCACCATCGGCGAGGCGCTCTGGTCACCGCGCCTCTACGAGTACAACGTCTCCATCGCTCCGCGAGGAAAAGAAGCGACGTACGTGAGCCTCGCGGCGCTGCCGTACTTCCTCGCGAAGTTTCTCGTGGGGCCGACCTCGGGCTATCTGCTCTCTTCGTATTGCCCCGCAGAGGGTCCGAGAAACACCGCGATGCTGTGGGGCATCATCGGCCTGACGACCATGCTCGGCCCGGTCGGCATCTTCCTCTTGCGCGACATGATCCAGAAGAAGGACGAGCCCGCCGAGGGCGCCGTCGCCGCCGCGAAGTGACTCGCGGCGACGCGATGCTCACTCCTCGGTGAGAAAGCCCGTCTCTACGCCCACCGCGCGGAGCTTCTTCGCCTTGCGGGCGTCCGCCGCGGCGATCGCAGCGCGCAAGAGCGGCGCGATCGTGTCCGTTCTCGACCCCGCCGATGCGCGCCATCGCAAGAGCCACCGCGACAGCTGCGCGGGAACGCTCGCGCTCGTCACGATCCCCTCGATTACCTTCAGCAACACGTCACGATCCATCTCGACGTTGTAGCGCTCGACGCCGACGAGCACCTTGGCGGCCTCGTCAGGGGACCTCTTCGCGAACTGAACGAGCAGCTCGATTACCCGCTCGCGCTCTTCGGCCCGCGAGCGCCCGAAGCGCTTGAACGCTGTGATGAACGCCTGCGTCAACCCGTCGTCACGCTCGTTCTCGAAGAGCTCTTCGATGGCCTCGAAGATACGAGCGCTCTTTCGCTTGTCCGTCGTTCCTGCAAATTTCGCAGCTTGCTCGTCGAGCGCCAGGGCGAGCGCCTCGCGCGTGGCCGCGTTGGGCTCGATCACGGTCACGACCGGCGCGTCGTCCGGCTCGAACCCGCACTTGCCCAGCAGCGCGCGCAGCTTCGCGACGACCTTGTCGCGCAAGGCTTCGTCCCGCGCGTCGCCGCCTACCACCGCGAGCACCGGCGCCGCGAAGCCGAGTGACTTCCACTCGACGATCTTGCTGTTGCCGTTGGACACCACGCCGTCCGCGCGCTGCCAATAGAGCGCCGCGGCCAGCGGCTGCGCTGGATCGAGGCGGCCGTGCTTCGGATACATGTGCTCGATGAGCGCGAACTCGCGGAGCGACGAGCGCAGGTGCCAGAAGTCGCAGAGCCGATCGAGGTCGAAGTACGTTGGGCTATCGGCGACGTCAGCGCTCTGGCTCTGGAGGTACAACACGCGCACTCGAGGGCGCCCCTGGCGGTCTCGGATGGGCTCGATCTCGCTCTTGTCCTTGCCCTTGGTCTGCCGGTTGGCGTCTCGCTCTGCCGCGAGCCGCGCTGCGATGCGCGCTTGCGCTCCTTCTCGCCCGTCGAATCGGATCTCTGATTCGACGAACGCCTTCTGTACGCTCTGCGGGTCGATGTCGATCGCGCAGTCGACGTGCAGCGCCGTGACCTCGTCGCGAGCCCTGCCCAGCGCGACGCCTTGCTCGATGGCCTCGCCGCAGCGGCGGCACACCTTCGAGTCGTCTTTGATTTCGATCAGCTCGAACGGACCCATCGATCCCTGAGATCGCAGGTTGTTCGCGCGAGGGCAAGGGCTCGTCATGGCGCCGCGCCGAGCGCCGACCCACCGTCTCAACCTCGTGGCACTCTACGCTGGTCACTTCGACTTTACGCAGCCGCTGATCGGGACGATCCCTGTGCTCTTCAGCGACGACGAGTGCGACGCGATCCTGCGGTCCTGCGACGAAGCCGAGTGGCTCGCCGCGACGGTCAACAGCGCCTCGGGGCGCGTCGTGGACCGATCGATTCGCGACTCGAGCACCGCGGTCGTTCGCGACGCGTCGCTGGCAGACTTCTTGTTTCGGCGCGTTCGCGCGCGCGTCCCGCAGCGCATGCACGTCGAGGACCCCGCCCTGGGCGCGCGCGTCGAGATGGAGCCCGTCGGCGTGTTCGCCCCCCTGCGCGTTTACCGCTACGAGGTGGGGCAGCGCTTCGGGTGCTCGTACCGTCCTACGCGCGCTGGCAAGCGGCTGGCTCCGAGCCCATCGGCGGTGACAACCATCAGTTGAGGACTGTCATTGTCCCGGACCCTCGACGCTGCGGCAATGCCCTGCGTGCGCAACTTCGCGCGCAAGCCGCTCGCTACGGGCACATGACAGGCGTGGTCGTGTACGAAAACGCCATACCCGTCGTGGGACGAACGTCGACGCGATAGGTGGTTCCCACGGCGGCCGTCCAGCCGTTGGGGCGCCAGGCGATGGCGACGCCGCCACCATAACTTCCGGCGACTGGATTCATCGTGACGGGCATGTTGGCGCCCGTTGCGACGTTGGTGATCGTGACCGTGCCCGACGCGCTGAAGCGGTAGCGCGCCTCTTGGACGTGCCAAACGCCGCTCGAGAAGGTCTCGATCGGCGCGGGCCCCGGGTTGGGATAGGCGACGAAATTCGGCGTCGACGCGGCGGTGTTGCGACGAAACACCTGCATGCACGAGGCGCGATTGGTCGCTCCGAAGTGCGTCGGGCCGAGGTGATGGAACAGACACCAGCGACGGTGTCCCAGGTCGCTGCCGCGCTCGTTGATGTAGAGACCCACCGAGCCGAACGCTCCCGTCCCGAGCGCGAGGTTCGATGAACCTGCGGCGGCCGCGCCCGCGGCTGAATAGCAGGTCCACGACATGGGCGGTCCGTGGCTCAACATGTTGTTGACCGTCATCATGACGGCGCACGCTTGCTGCTGCGCTTCGAGCGCGTTGTCGATGGTCACCGGGTCGACGCCGACGAGCCATCGATAGCCGTTGAGGATGCGAAGCGCTGAGGACTCGGTGGTGCCCGCGAGCGTTCCTGCGGCGCATTGGTTGGATCCCGCGGTCCACTCGGGGCTGGGGCCGGGCGCGCGATCGGTGACCCAGCGCGCGCACACTTCGGCCCGCGTGCGCGCTTCGGGGCCCGTGACGGGACCGACGCCGGTGTCCGCAGGAGGCGACGGGCGATCGGTGACGACATCCATCACGCGCACGTCCGGTGCGACGCCCGTGTCCGTGACGCGCACGTCCATCCGCACGCCGGTGTCAGTGACGCGGACGTCCGTGCCGATCCCGGTGTCAGCGACACCGACGTCCATCTCGATGCCCGTGTCGAAGGGAGGGTTGGTGACGTCGTCCGGTGGCGAACGAACATCGTCGACGATCGCGATGCCGGTATCCACGACGTCGCGGCCGCTGGTGGTGCTGTCCGTGCGCGCGTCCCCTCCGTCGGCGAACATCCCCATCTCGCCACAGCCTCCGACGCCGAGCGACGCGCACGTGACCAGCGAAAGAAGCGAGACGCCCGCGAAGCGAGAGGCGAGGACCATGACGTGTCTCCTGCAAAGAGAGATAAGGGGTGCCGAGTGGCGCGCGACGTTCGTCAGTGTACGCGCTCTGTTCGGGGCGAGGAAGCCGCGGTGTCCTCTGGCGAATCTGCGTACAGCGCGACGCTGACAGCCCTGCTCGTCGGTGCCGCTTGGACCACTCGCTGCGGCTGTGTACGGTCGCGCGTGTGCCGCTCGCGCTGCGATCGTTCAAAATTCGGTTCGACGAGGACTACTGTTGGGTGGTCCCCGCGCTCGATCAGCGTGGGTGTCCCTTCGGCGGCCGCGGCGTCACCTTGCGCGACGAGGATGCGCGCCTCGCTCGATCGCTAGCCGAGCCGCTCGTGCGCGCGCTCGCGTTGCCTTCGCCGAGCGCGTTGCGTGGCTTTTCGTTGAGCCTCGAGGCGCCGCGAAGGCTGCTCGCGACCGTCGACGCGACGCCTCGGCCCGCAGTCGTGCGCGTCGACGAGGGCCCGACGCTAGCGTTCGCGATCGAGTCGTCTCAGCCGTTGATCGCGGCGCTCGAAGCGCTCTGCGCCCGCGCTCTCGCAGCGCGCGAGCGCTCTCCCCTCGCGATGATCCTCGCGCTCGGCGCCAACGGCGCGCTCGGCCTGCGCGGCGCCCTTCCCTGGAGCAGCCCCGAAGACCGCGATCACTTCGAAGCGAAGACCCGCGGGCGCGCGGTGATCATGGGGCGACGAACGTTCGACGAGACCGGCGCGCCGCTCGAAGGGCGACCGACCTTCGTGGTCTCTCGCACGATGCCCGGCCGCGATGGAGTGACGGTGCTCCCGTCGCTGAGCGCGGCGATCGAGGCTGCGAGGCGCGTCGACGACGAGCCGTTCGTGCTGGGAGGAGCGCGGCTCTTCGACGAGGCGCTGCCGTTGGTCACGCGCGTCGTGCTCACGAGGCTCCCCATCGAGCCCGAGGCGGACGTGTTCTACACGCTGGACCTCACGGGCTTTCACGTCGCGTCCGAGCGCGCGGGACGCAACGGCGAGCGCTTCATCGAGTACGTTCGGGACTGACGATCCGCGGCGCTCCGCTCTGCGTGATCATCGAGGGCCGATTCCACGCTTTCTCGCGCCTTCGCCTTTACGCCGAGCCACGGAAGACACAGTGGGTGCGCCGCTGTGAGAGAGACGCTGCTTCCAGACCAGGTCGCGATCCATACGAGGGCGGACCTCGCGCCGCTCGAACCCGCGTTCGCTTCGGCGCTCGCGGTGATCCGAGCGAGGCACGGGCTCACGAGCGAGACGGTGTCGCGCGCGGAGACTGGTAGTTCGCCAGTGTTTTTGCTCGATGATTGCGCGGTGAAGCTCGTCCCTCCGCAGTGGAGGATGGAGTTGGACCGCGAGGTGCTCGCGCTCGAAGCGGCGCACGACAAGCTCACGGTGCGCACGCCCGCGGTGCGCGCGACGGGGACGATCGACGCGTGGACGTACATGGTGACCGAGCGTTGCGCAGGGGTGTCGATGAAGGTCGCCGGGCCGTCGATGGACGCGGGGGCTCGAAGGCGCGTGAGCGCGCAGGTGGGCGAGGCGCTGGCGTCGCTGCACGGCGTCTCGACGCGCGGCCTGGACGCGCTGCGCTGTGACTGGCGTGAATTTGCTCGCGCGCGAATCGCTGCGGTCCAGGGATTTCAAAGGCGAACGGGGCTTCACGAGTCGGCGGTCGAGCGCATTGCGGCGGTCCTCGAAGAGGCCGCGCCGCTCATCGTCGACGATCGGCGCGCGCTGCTTCACGGCGATCTTCATCACGAGCACGCGCTCGTCGAGCGCGACGGCGACCGATGGAACCTCGTCGGCGTCATTGATTTCGGCGACGCCGTGATCGGCCACCCCGAGTACGACCTCGTGACCCCGGCGTTCTTCGTGGCGGGCCCGGATCGAGGCGCTCTCTTGGCGATGTTCGACGCGATGGGATTCGTCTGCGACGAACGATCGTCGCGAAGGCTCGCGGCGTGGTCAGCGCTGCATCAGTACAACGCCCTGGCGCGGTTTCTTCCGGCGAATCATCGGGCGGATGCGCTCGATGAGCTTCGCGCGCGCTACTGGCCGACCGTGTGACGGCGCTTGTCTCCCCGAACGCGCTGTGATTCTCAATCGCCATGAGCGATGAGCTGTTGAGGGTCGGGCTCGTGTCGGTGTCGGACCGCGCGACGCAGGGGGTGTACGAGGATCAAGGCGTCCCTGCGCTCGAGCGGTGGCTCGAACGGGCGCTGAAGAGCCCATTTGTCGCAGAGAAGCGCTTGATCGCGGACGATCGCGCCACGATCGAGAAGACCCTCATCGAGCTCAGCGACGAGCGTGAATGCCACTTGATCTTGACCACGGGAGGGACCGGGCCCGCGCGCCGAGACGTGACGCCGGACGCCACGCTCGCGGTCGCGACGCGAGAGATGCCGGGCTTCGGAGAGCAGATGCGCCAGGTTTCGCTCGCGTTCGTGCCCACCGCGATCCTCTCGAGGCAGGTCGGCGTCCTGCGCGAGCGAGCGTCGGGCGCGTCCTTGATCTTGAACCTGCCGGGACAACCCAAGGCCATCCAAGAGACGCTCGAGGGCCTTCGCAACGAGGACGGAACGGTGCGAGTCCGAGGCATTTTCGCGGCCGTTCCGTACTGCATCGACTTGATCGGCGGTCCCTACATCGAGTGCGAGCCGGCCGTGGTCGACGCGTTTCGCCCGAAGAGCGCCCGTCGACCCCCGCGCTGATCGAGGCGCGCCCGGTCGGCCATCGCGCTCTGCCGTGAATCGAGAGACACTCGAACGATGACATCGTTTCGCTTGCTCGCTTCTGGAGCGTGTCTCTGGCTCTGTCTCTCGGCGTGTGGCGCTCCTGTGGCGCCCCAGGACAGCGGTCGCCCCGACACTGGCGTCGTCACGGACGCTGGAAATTCGCAAGCAGATGCCTCGGACTCGGCTTCGCCCGCAGACGTCGCTCAGCCCACGGACGTGCCCTCACCCATGGATGTGCCATCACCCATGGATGTGCCATCGCCCATGGACGTCCCGAGGGATGTGCCGAATCCGCCGAACGACGTCGCCAATGACAGCCCGTCGCCGACTGATGACAGCGGTCTCTTCTGCCGTCTCCCCCTCGGAGGAACGTGCCCCGCCGGCACCACCTGCCCCGCCGGCGACGGCTGCAATCGCTGTTCGTGTCCAGCGATCGGCGGCGTCGCTGCGTGCACTCGCATCGCGTGCCCGCCCGACGCTGGCAGCGGCAGCTGCGCGACACCCGCGGACTGTCGCTTGTTCGAGAGCTATTGCACGACCGCTCCGTGCGCGTGCCTCGCGCTCTCGAGGTCCGAGCCAGACCCGCGCTGCGCGGGCTCGCCGGTGACGTGCTTCGTTCCTCCGTGTCGCGGGCGCTCGGTTGACTGCGTTGCGGGCCGCTGCGTCGTGAGCACGATGTAGCCTTCGTCGCGAGCGCCTGACCGCGACTCGAGCAGCGGTCACCTGCGTCGGGGACGCAGCGCGAGCGCGAGCGCGCGGGGCTTGGGAGACACCGTCGGCGACAACCTGAGCGGCCCTGGGTCTTCGAAGTCGAACTCGCGCACCAGCATCGCGATGCAAAGCGACGCCTCGATGAGCGCGAAGTGCCTCCCGGTGCACGCGCGCTTTCCGACGCCGAAGGGCTTGTAGGCCGCCGCGGGGCGCTTCTTGCTCTGCTCGGGCAAGAAGCGATCGGGATCGAACCGATCGGGCTCGGGCCACACCGCGGGATCGCGATGCAGGGCATGCACGAGCACGCCGATCGGGTGGCCCGCGGGGACGCGGAGCCTCCCGCCAATGACGAGCTCTTCTTTGGGCGCTCGCGTGATCGCGGGAACCGTCGGCCAGAGCCGCAGTCCCTCCGAGAGCGTCCGGCGGACCAGGTCGAGCTCGAGCACCTGCTTCATCGTCGGAACGCCGTCGTCGAGCTGCGCGTCGACCTCGCGACGCAGCCGCTCGTGCAGCGATCGATCTCGCGCGATGCGATGCAGCGTAAAGGCCAGAAGCCCGGCGGTCGTCTCGTGACCTGCGATGAGAAAGGTCAGGATCTGATAGCGAATGTTCTCGTCGGAGAGCCGCTCGCCGGTCTTGGGGTCGGACTCGCTGAGCATCAGCGAGAGAAAATCGCGCGGCCAGGAGTCTTCTGGCCGCTGACGACGCTCGCGAATCACCTGATCGACCAGCGAGAACATCAGCTCGATGTCGCTGGCGTACTTCGCGCGGCGCCCTCGAAAGAGCGGCACTGCGAAGGCGGGCCTGAGCAGCGCGTCGATGGACTCTTGCAGCGCTCGCGCGAGCGCCTGCAAGAACGGGTGCAGCGTGGGGCGCGCAAAGCTGTCGAAGCGGTAGTCGAAGCCCGCGAGCGAAATCGTGTCGAGCGTCAGCCGGGTCATGTCGCCGACGACGTCGACCGGCGCGCGCGCCGCGCGCCAGTGCGCGAGCAGCGCGTCGAGCGACTCGGTCATCGCGGGAAAGTAGCGCTCCATCGACGATGCCGAGAAGCCCGGCGAGAGGATGCGATGCGCCCGATGCCAGTTCGCCTCGTGACCGTGCGCGGTGAAGAGTCCGTCTCCCGCGAAGTCTCGGATGTTGACGAGCGGACCGTCGATGACCTTCTCGCTCGTGTTGTCGTCGAACAAATCGGCCGCGAGCAACACGTTTCCGACGAACACCACGCGCCGGCCGGGCCTGTGGATCGCGAAGGCTCCGGCGTCACGGTGCCGCTCGGCGAGCTCGAGCATGCGCGCCATGAAGCCGTCGCGATGCGCGAGCCAGGGCAGGCTCTCGATGACGGGCAGCCGCGGCAGCTGCGGCAGACCCTCGATCCCGATCACGCTGGAAACACTCTCGACCGTCATGCGGAAGCCTCGTCCGAGGTACTGTAGTCGCGCCGAATCGCCGCGGCGACTCGGGTTCGAAATCGCCATGAAGTCCAAGGTCCGATCGAAGAAAGCGCCGAGAACACCGAGGCAACAGCGCGCCGTCACGACGGTCGACGCGATCCTCGAGGCCGCCGCTCGGATTCTCGAGCGAGAGGGCGCGGGCCGCGCGTTCGGCACCAACCGCATCGCGCGCGAGGCCGGCGTGAGCATCGGCTCGCTGTACGAGTACTTCGACTCGCGCGACGCGATCGTGCGCGCGCTCGGCGATCGACACGTCGCCCGAGCAGAGTCGATCATCGACGACGCGATGGCCGCGCTCGGACACGCGACCATCGCGCAAGGCGTGGACTTCGTGGTCGACGGGCTCTTCGCGCTGCACTCGACGCGCGACGGCTTGTCTCGCACGCTCCATCACGAGTACGCGTTGCTCAACGGGCTGCGGCCCTTCATCGATCGTGACCGAGCGCTGCAGGACAAGCTCGAGGCGTGGCTCGCGCCGCGCAGGCCCGACCTCGAGCGCGACGCCCTTCGCGGGCGCATCTTCGTCGCGATCCGCGCGGCCCGCGCGAGCACGATCCACGCGTTCGCCGAAGAGCTGTCGCCGGCCGAACGCGAGAGCGTCCGGGCGGCAGTCAAAGAGATGCTCCGTCGCACCCTCGAGGCAGACGCGTCGGGCTGACCGATCGCTTCTCGCGACGCCTCACGAGCAGGTCGGCTCGGAGCTGCCCGTGATCACCAAAAAGAGACCTAATGGGCATCTGATCGCAAGCGGTGATTCGCTGGCGAAATCGACTACGGGCCGTAATCGGGACCACGGGCACCTGCCGGCTCGCTCACTCGAGCAGCCCCTCGCGCAGCGCGTAGCGCACCATGTCCGCGACGCTCGAGACGGCGAGCTTCTCTCGGACGTGAGCGATGTGGGTGCTCACTGTGCTCAGCGAGAGTCGCAAGTCCGTAGCGATCTCGGTCGGCGACTTTCCTCGCACGAGCAGCGTGAAGACTTGTAGCTCTCGCGGGCTCAGCCGCTCGTGCGAGAGGCGCTCGTCTCGTCGAGCGCGTGGCGGTCGCGGCCGCTCTCTGCCGCGCGCCGCTCGGATCGCGTCGAGCAGGAGATCGACCGGACTGCTCTTGGAGACGAACGCGCTCGCGCCGGCCCGCAACATCCTTTGCGCGAAGGCTCCCTCGGGCCACGCAGAGAACACCACCACCGCGAGCTCGGGCCGCTGCGCTCGAAGGGTCTTGAGCAGCTCGATGCCTCCCCGGCTCGGCAGCGACAGGTCGAGGACGATCACGTCGCACGAGATCGTCGGCAGCGCGCGCAGCAGCTCGTTTCCGTCGCTGAACGCGCTGGCAAACGAGAGGTCATCGGTCCCTTCGAAGAGCTTCTCGAGCCCCTCCCGGACCACGCTGTGATCGTCGACGACGACGACGGCGATCCTCGCCGCTCGCCCCGCATCGCCGTCGGTCGCGTCCTTCATGGCCCACCTCTGGGCTCGCGCAACGCGAGCTCGATCGTGATCGTCGTGCCCGTGGGCGATCCTGGTTCGACCGTGATCGACCCCGAGAGCTCTTCGACTCGCTCGTGCATGCCTCTGAGCCCGAGTCCTCTGGCGCGGCCACGCTCGAGCCCCACGCCGTCGTCCTTCACGACGAGCTTTACGGCGCCCGTCGTCGTCTCGCTCACCGAGAGCGCGATCGTCCGCGCAGACGCGTGGCGAAGAGCGTTGGTTAGACATTCTTGCAACAGCCTGAAGACGTGCGCCGATCGGTCGGGGGCCATTTGATCCTCGGCCTCGAGCGACAGTCGCCAGTCGAGCGTGAGCTCTGCGTCTGTGTGCGCGCGAGCCTCGTCCACGAGGACCACGACGGCGCCCCGAAGCCCCAGCTCGTCGATCTGCGTCGGCCGCAGGCGGACGAGCATCGAGCGGGTCCTCGAGAAGAGCGCGTCGAGCAGTCTTTGCATGGCGTCGATTCCCCCGGCGATCGAGCGCTCTTGTTTGCCTCCGCGCTGCATCAGCTCGAGCTCGACGCGCAGCCCGAGCTGGACCTGCGCCAGCTCGTCGTGCAGCTCTCTTGCGAGGGCTTTGCGCTCGTCGTCCCGCGTCCGCTCGAGCGCGACGAGCGCTTGTTCGAGCGCTCGTCCGTGGTCGTCCAGCTCGGACACGAGCGACAGCAGCGCGCCTCGCCCTTCTTCGAGCTCGCGGCGGCGCTCGAAGACCGCCCGCTCGGCGCGCTCGATCGCGTGCCCCGTGGCGATCGAGAGCAGCGCCGCGAGGGCGTGCGCGCTCACCGCGGCCGGCACCAGTGCAGCGGTGAGGTCTCGCGCGAGCAGGGCGCACACGGGGACCGCGATCGCCCCCGACACGATCACCCGCCATCGCAGCTTCAACAACAGCGGAACAGTCGCGAACGCCATCAGCGACAAAGAGCTCCGCAGCGGGTCGGTCGCCGCGCGCGAAGTCGTGACGAACCACACCGTCTGCGCGCCGATCGCTGCGAGCACTGCCATGCTGGCCAAAGTGCTGTGCCTCCGAACGACAGCCGAGCGTCGAAGGCCGAGGACAAACAGCGCACCGATCGCGACTCCGATGATCCTGGCGCGGTCGAGCGCGGCGAGCTTCGCGCGGTCACCGTGGTGCAGCGCGACGCTGATCGGCCACCACGCGAGGGCGATCGCGCTCCCCACGACCGCGAGCCGCTCGGCCAGTCGGGCGGTTCGTTGCTCGACGTAGTCACGCCATCGATCGAGGGGATCCTCCGGTGCGAGCGCCGCGCTCATCGCGTTGTTGATACGCGCCGGGCGGGGCCGACGCACGCCAAACTCACCGTTCGAAAACCTCGAACTTCTTCGATGCCCCACGACAGAAGCAGAACGCACGCTCGAGCGTCGGACTCTTCGCAGAAAGGACGGAGCATCCGTGATGTTCGATTCGAAGCCATACAACTGGGGTCCGCGCGCCCCGAACGCGCTCGCCGCGCTCTTCTCGCTGATGGCCACCGCGTGTGGAGCCCCGATGGGCTCGCCGCCGCCGCCCGGGCAGGACGGAGGTCCGCCCCCGCCGGGGCTCGACTCGGGCTCGGTCACGCCGCCGCCGCCGCCGGCGGACTGCAACCAGATATGCAATCGCATCGTGCAGTGCGCGGCAGAGAGCGGCGAGCAGGTCCCTGTCGCCGAGTGCATCCAGGACTGCGTCGCGAATCGACCGAGCGCGGCGTGTCAGGGCTGCTTCACCGGTCCGTGTACGAGCACCTGTGGCGGCCCGTGCATCATGTGCGTGGCCGAGAACTGCGGTCCGCCCCCACCGCGGCAAGACAGCGGAACGACCGTCACCGACACGGGGATCCCCGTGCGGTGTGGGACCGGGATGCTCGACCCGAGGATCGGGCGCTCGTGTCTCTTCGACCAGTCGTGCGATGGACTGCCGATCATCTGCGACCGATTTCAGAACAACGCGACCAACTACTGCACGCAGCCTTGCTCGACGATCGCCGACTGCCCGTGCGAGGGCGGTGACTGGGTGTGCGATCTCATCCCGGGTCGCAGCGCTGTGCAGAAGTATTGCCGTGATCGTCGGCGCATTCGATAGCGCGTGCGTCGCGACCGCGGCTCCGCGTCCGCGAGGATCACAGGCACACGGGTGAGCCGGCGGTGCTGCCCGGGCAGCCGTTGGTGCGGGCGTCGCGCCAGCGAGCGACCTCGCACATGTTGCCGATGTTGATGAACTGATTGCTGGCCTTCATCGTCGGCGGCGCGGCGTCCGTCGTAAAGCCCAGCACGATTCCCGTCGCGCGCGAGTCTCGGATCACGCTGTTCTGGATGAACGCCTCGGTCGGAACCCACCCGAAGATCATGTACGCCGCGTCGTTGTCGCTCGGTCCGCAGCCGAGGCCCGTCGTGCTCGACTCGCCTCCGGCGTGCGCGATGGTGACGTGGCGCACGACGTTTCCCATCGTGGGAGACGGTCCGTGCTGGATGCCCGCCCAGTCTCCAGCCGCGGGTGTCGCTTCCGCAGATTCGAGGCGAATGGGACGATCCATCGTTCCGTTGGCGACGAGGGTGGCGAGCAGCGGTTGCTCCGGGGTGCGTCCTCGGTCGCCCAGACGAATCGCGAGGTCTCCGGGCATCCCTGCGCCGCGGCTGTTGATCACGCGGATGGTCACGCCCGGCTCGATCTCGAGCGTCGCCCGTTGCGTGGGCTCTGCGGGCCGAACAGAGATCGTGGACAACAGTCGATACGGCACGCCGCGCGATCGAAAGCGCTCGGCCTCGACGACGTTCTGCGCTGAAAACACGTCGATCTCGTCCCGAGCGTTGCCTGTGTACGTCCCCGCAGGAACGGTCTGCACCGCCGGCGTCTGCACATACAACGGAGCGCGCCCGTCCTCTCTCCCTTGCGGCATCGGCGCCGCTCCTGCGCCGGTGATCGTGAGGTCCTGCGAGTCGTCGGTGAACCCCGCGGTGCCCTCCAGCGAGATTCCATACCCAGCGCTGTCGGCGATCCTCACCGATCGCAGCCGCAGCACTGGCGTCGACCGCGCCGCAGTCGCAGCGCCTGCGAGCGAGTAGATCATTCCGCCTCGCGCCTGGTCGCGACCCGACCCGCCGCCGCCTTCGACGACGGCGTGCTCGAAGTCCATCGAGCCCGTGTCGGTCACGTTGATCTGGCTCCAACGCATCGAACCCGCGCGACGGACGGTCACCACGCGCCCGGGCTCGCCGCGGGCAACCCACCGCGCGCGATCCATGCTGCCCGGAGCGGCCTGGATCGTGACGCGCGAGCCAGCGGCCATCTCGACCACCACGCACGGCTCCATCGTCACGGTCCCCTGAATGGTCATGCCCAGCTGCGTGACGCGGTGCGGGTTGTCCGCCGCTCGCCACGTCTGGACGCCCGTGATGTTGCCCGTGTGCTCGACGCCCGCTCCGGTGATCGCAGGACATCCAGAAGCGTCTGGACCCGCGTCACCACCGTCGACGGGAGTGACGCTCGGGTTGCAGCCCGTCGTCATCCACAGCCATCCCAGAAGGACCCGAGCACGCGAGGTGTTCATGACGGCCAGTGTACGCTGCGCCGAACGCATCGCTGGCCGAGCGAACCACGCGAACTGCTGGATACTTTCCCGAATTCTACTGCGCTGTTGTTGCGGTCATCGACGAGCAACCGCCAGCGATCGTGCCAGACATTATCTGTCCCACTGGTTTGTGAAGATCTGGCGACCGTCGTGCTCTCCGTACGAGCATGCGCGCGATGAAGACACCCTCTGAACTTTTGTCGGAACACGGATGCTTCGCGACGCTGAGCAACCAGAACAAAGAGACCTTTTTGCGCGCGTGCAAAGACGGTCCGACCGACGTCGTTCGCGCGTACCTCGACCTCGGGATGCCCGTCGATTCGCGCGTGGACATCTCGCTCGAGACCGCGCTGATCAAAGCGGCCGAAGGCGGATCGATCGAGCGACTCGAGCTCTTGCTCGAGCGCGGCGCAGACAAGACGCTGATCGACTCGAGCGGCGACACGGCCCTGCGCACCGCGCTCAACTGGAGCCACCCCGAGGCGGCGCGCTATCTCGCGCAGAAGGGCTCGGACCTCACCGCGGCCAATCGTTGGGGAGAGAGCGCGCTCTTGCACGCGATCGAGAAGTCGCAGCCTGACAACGTGACCCTCTTGCTCGAGCTCGGCGCGGACCCGAACTTCGTCAGCGAGAGCGCGCGCTCGGCGCCGCGCAAGGTGATCGAGAACCAGGACGAAGCGACGCTGCGAGCGCTACTCGATCACGAGCTCGAACCCAACCTGCCGCTCGATCCGCAGGGCGCGACGCCGTTGTTCTACGCGATTCGACACAGCGCGACGGCGCTGATCGCGCTGTTGCTCGCGCGCGGCGCCGACCCCTACGCCGAAGACCACCATCAAACGAGCGCGCTCGACTACGCCGCCGCGCGAGGCCCATGGCTGCTCGACGCGCTCGGGGGCGAGTCGCTCGACGCGCACAAGCGCGCGCGCGCAGAGAAGAAGGCGCGCGTGTGGACCGCCGCGGCGAACGGAGACTTCGCAGCGGCGATCGCTGCGTTGCGCGAGGCGGATCTCAGCGTGGACGCCTTCGACGGGGACGGAAAGACCTTGCTCGTGTACGCGGTCGAGAGCGGCTCGATCGACGCTGCGCGCGCGGTGCTCGACGCTGGCGCCAACGCGGACTTCGCCAACCCTTCGGGCAGCAACGCGCTCGTGTGGGTGAGAGACGAGACTCCCGACGAGCTGGTGTCGCTCTTGATCGAGCGCGGCGCGCGGGCGGTCGACCGCTCGGGCAAGCCCGTCTTGCTCCACAGCGCAGTGTGGAACGAGCGTGAAGCGCAGCTCCGCATGCTGCTCGGGACCGTCACGGGCTTCGCCGACCAGCCGTGGAGCGAGCTGATCAGCGCCGCCGTGATGAAGAAGAACGTCGCGATCGTGCGCGCGCTCCACGAGGCTGGCTGCCCGCTGAGCGTCCGCGCGGAGATCGGCGGGGACACCCCGCTGCACGGCGCGTGCACAGCGTATCGATCGGACGAAGTGATCGCGTATCTCATCGCGAACGGCGCGGACGTGCTCGCGACCAACGACCAGGGCTTCACTCCGCTGCACAGCGCGGTGCAGCACTACGCGTACGACGACACGTACCTCGAAGTGCTGCGAGCGCTGGTGCAAGGCGGCGCGCGATGGGACAGCGTCGATGCCTACACGCGAACGCCGTTCGAGTGCGCGAGGGACACGAGCAAGCAGCACGTCGTCGAGCTCGTCGTCGAGGAGCCGCTCCGGTCGGGCAAGTCGCTCGACGAGCTCGCAGCCGCGCAGAGCTGGGCCACGCTCGCGATCTGGTACGACAGCGGGCGACGGGACGAAGTGCTCTCGTTCGTCGCGCGCGGGGTGAGCGTCGAGCCGCCGCCGTCGATCAAGTCGTCTCCGCTGATGCAAGCGGCGATCGAGAAGCAGGACGTCGATCTCGTGCGCGCGCTGCTCGAGCGCGGCGCGGACGCGAAGCGGGCGGGCCACTACGGGACCACGATGCTTCACGCTGCTTGCGAAGCGAGCTCTGTCGAGCTGTGCGAGCTGCTCGTGCAACACGGCGCGTCGCTCGACGCGGCCGACGACTGGGAAACGACGCCTGTGCACTCCGCGGCCAAGTCCCTCGACGTGCTGCGATGGGCGATCGAGCGCGGCGGCAACGCAACGAGCGGCTCGGTCTCGACGCCGTTGATGACCGCGGTGGGAGCAGGCCAACTCGAGTGCGTGCGACTCTTGCTCGATCGAGGCGCGACCCCCAACGCCTCGGACTCGTATACGGGCGCCACGATCTTCAAGGCGATCGAGCTCGGCAACGTCGAGATCGTCGAGCTCTTGTTGCGCGCGGGAGCTTGGACTCAGGTGCTCTCGAAGCAGACCGGCGACACGCCGCTGACCGCCGCGGCCAAGACCGGCAACGTCGCGATCGTGCGCGCGCTGCTCGAGCGCGGCGCAGACGAGCTGCAGAAGAACCGCGACGGAGAGGACGCGCTGACGTTCTTGGCGGCGCGCAAAGAGCTGCGCAAGACGTTCGCGGACGTGCTCGAGAAGCACGGCGTCGACACGCAGGCGCCGACCCACGTCGAGCGGCTGCCCGAGGAGATCGTCGCGCCGTCGCCGTGGTTCTCCGCGGTGTACGCGGGAGATCGCGCAGCGCTCGCGTCGATGCTCGCCAACGGGCACGCCGTCGACGAGCGCGACGCGTTCGGCGCGACGGCGCTCATGTACGCGGTGGACGTGGCCAACGGCGAGCTCGCGCAGCTGCTCGTCGACGCGGGCGCGGACGTGCGCGCCAAGGACCACGAGAACACCAGCGTGTCGGGCTACGCGTCGTTTCAGAGCGACCCCGAGATCGACGCGATGCTCGAGCAAAAGGCCGGAGAGAAGCTGCTCTCGATGGACGTGCTCAACGAGCGCGCCGGCCGCGCGATGGTGGCCGCAGACGTGCGCAAGATGCTCGAGCGCGGCGAGCTGAAGAAGCTCACGGCAATGCTGCGCGACAAGAAGCTGCGCCCGTTTACGACGGTGGGAGGCCGCAGCCTGGTCAACATCGCGATCTCCGTCGGAGACTCGGATCTGCTGGATTTTCTGCTCTCGTTGGGGCTCAGCGTCGCGACGTCGGACCTTCGGGGAGAGCTTCCGCTGCTCTCGGCCCTGCAGCGCGGCGACCACGAGACCGCCGAGGCGCTGCTCGCCAAGGGAGCGTCGGTGGACGCCAAGGTCCACGGCGGCTCGCTCGTCACGAAGATGCTCGGCGAATACAACGAGGGCGCCGCGCAGTGGCTGATCGAGCACGGCGCGGACGCTACGGGCGTCGACGCGCAGGGGCGCAACGCCCTGAGCATCGCGGCCATCAACGGGCAGCCCGAGCTCGGCATGTCCTTGCTCCAGCGACATCCATCGATGGCCAGCGCGAAGGACAACGAGCAGCTCACCGCGCTGCACCGCGCGATCGAAAACTGGTGGGGAGCCCAGGACCTCGCTCGCGCGCTGCTCGACGCGGGGGCGGATGTGCAAGCGTTCGACCGCGAAGGGCGCACTCCGCTGCACATCGCGCTCGAGATCTACAACGAAGAGGCGGCGCGGCTGCTGCTCGCGAAGGGCGCGTCGTGGGACTTCGTGGCTCCCGGGATCGACGGCGCTCGCTCGGCGCGCGCGGCCGCAGAGGACTTCGCGATCGACCCGCAGCGCTGGCCCGGCGATGGCTCGGTCGAGGACGATGGGAGCGACGACTCTGCAGACGACGACTTTGTAGACGACGAGCCGTGAGCCCGCCCCGTCAGCGCTATCAGATAACCAAAAAGACCTTTGAGTCGATGCGGCCCTGTGCAGGTACAATCGACTACGGGCCGTAATCGGGACTCCGGGATCGCGCTATCGTCGGACGTCGATGGTGAAGTCGAAGGCATCGCGAGCCTCCCTCGCAAAGGCAGCGAAGTCCTCCGCCCCCAAGCCCGCGAAGACCCCGCCTCCGCGGTTGACCAAGGACGAGGCGCCTGTGTTCGACGCGTCGCTCGGCTACGACGCGACGCGCACGTGCGTCGCGACGCTGCGCGCCGAGCACGGTGAAGAGCCAAAGTCCCGCATGACCGCGCCTCGCGTGACGAAGTTGTTCGTCGGGTTTCGCGAGAAGATCGAGGACCCAGCGCTGCTCGAGCGCGTCGGCGCGTTCGGCAAGGAGCTCGAAGCGCCCGAGAAAAAAGCGCTGCGCGACGAGCTGCCCGCGGTGAAGGCCGCCATCGCGGCGATCGAGAGCGAGCTTCGGTGAGCGACCGAGCGCGCCGATCGCGTAGCGCGCTGCCCGACGTGCTGCCCGGCGCAGTCTGCGTGCTCGACACAGAGACCACCGGGCTCGGGCGCGACGCGCGCATCGTCGAGATCGCGGTGATCGCGCTCGTCGACGGGGAGATTCAGTCCGAGTGGTCCACGCTCGTCGACCCCGAGACGCACATTCCGCGGGAGGTCGTGCGCATCCACGGGATCACCGATCGCATGGTCCGCGGCGCGCCCACCGCGAACGTCGCGCTCACGATGCTGCGCCGAAAGATCGTGGACAACGTCGTGGTCGCCCACAACGCGAGCTTCGACCTGCGGATGCTCGCGCAGGACTGCGAGCGCACGGGGCAGCCTGCTCCCATCGCGTCCGTCGACGGGCGCGTGCTGTGTACGATGAGGCTCGCGAGGAGAGCTTTTCCCGAGGTGGGAGGGTACGGGCTGGCGCGGTTGGTGAGCGCGCTGGAGATCTCCGCGCGCCCTGCGCATCGCGCGATCGCGGACGCGAGGGCCACCGCGGAGCTCTACGAGCGGATCCGCCAGCGATGGAGCGAACGTCTCCCATGAGCGGCGGGGAGGACCGCTGCGTGTCTCGGTACAGGCTCCGGATTCGGGAGCGAAAGGGGGTGGACGCAGCCGGACGCAACGTCACTTCGCGCGGCGGGGAAGAAGCGCCCGCCAGGGACGTCCATCGTGTTGTCCGTCGAGCCACAGCGCGGTGATTGTGGAAGTCGGCACGTTGACGTCGAAGACCAGCGTCTGCGCTGTCCCTCCGTAGCCGAGCGCGCACTGCTCGATCCGCGCGTCTGGCCATTTCTGACGGTCGCTCTTCGCGTACGCGAGGACCGACCGACCGATGCGCTGAAATAGCGCCTTGGCGTCGGGCAACTCCGCGAGACCATCTTCTTCGAACGTCTCGCTCACGATGATGTCGTTGCACTTCAGACCGAGCCCGCTGTTGAGGTGGTTCTTCAACGTCGTCGAGTCGCGCTTCGCAAACACTGCGACGATGACGAACGAGCGCTCCTTCAGCACATCGACGAACTTGGGCTCAAGCGCAGCGACGTGCACCTCATCGAGGGCGGTTTCAGCGTTGCCGAGCCACTGCGCAAACACGGTTTTGAGCTGACCGCCCGAGAATACGTTGTCGTCGAAGAACACGATCTCGTCGTTGTGTTCGAGGGCTCGTTGGATCGGCAGCACCGTCAGTGCCCCGCCGCGCTTGATCGCCTCGTCGTTGAGAAAGTACGCGAGCCTCGAAGCGCTGTCGTGAGCGGCTCCGATGGGGACCCATGGCCTTTGACGAAGCTCTGGGCGCTGCTCGAGAATTCGCGTGATCGCCTCGACGAAGCTCCTGCGGTCGAACACTCGCACCCTTTGCAGGACTTGCAGTCCGTGCCGTTGATCTCTTTCGGTGTCGAACTGATCCAGCCACTCAGTGATGCAGCGCGCATCGACGCGCTTCGATCCGTCGCTGGCGCCGTTTGGCCCGGCGTCGAGCTGCACAACGGCAAGAGTGGTCGCGATTTGGTTGATGGTTTCGATCGTTGCGGTCGTTCGAAGAAACATAGACCTGGGGACCAGTGCGCGGCATCGACGGAGCAGCCCTTTGTCGTGGGCGAGGCGAAACACCTCTTCGACATCATTCGTCCTAATCCTGGCTGCGTGCCCAGCGACCTCCTTCAAGATCATGTCGTGATCCCGCGCGAGCACGATACGCGCCGCGCAGTGGACGGCTGCGCGAGCATCGCGAGGCCCGAAGACGAAGTGAAACGATTTATTCGTGGCGTAGTTGCTGGCCCATTGGTCCGTGGCTTCGAGCCCGCCTGCCTCGGCGTCGCGCATCGGCTCGACGGTCTCATCGACGTTCAACACGAACGTATCGGCCGAGGACTGCATGCTCGGTTGCTCTTCGAAGGCGACGTAGATGTCGTCGTCGCGCACAGTCGCTCCGAGCTCACGAGCGATCTTGGCGACCTCTCCCTCGAACGCATCGCGATCGACGCTGCGAAACCTGGTCAGCGCGCCGTCCCCGCTCTTGGCTGCGTCGATCGTGTTGCGGTTGAACGCGAGTGCCCGCACCGGCAGCACTCGCTTCGTGTACGCGTCGAACAAACCTGCGTCGTCGGTGAGTTCCTTGCCGTCGACGCGCACGCTCGTGGTCGCCGAGCCGATCAGCAGCAACGAAGACTCTTCGAGCGAGAGCCACGACGCTGCGGTGATCTTCAACTCTGCCACGCGTAGCGATCGAGCGATGGCGCGACGCACGACGGCCTCCGCTGCGGTGACCTTCGGGTGCATGTAGAGCTTGTCGAAGAGCACCGCGCGCCCGAGCACCATCTCTTCGATGGCCCGAACGCCGCTGTGCTCGACGCCCAGCAAGAACACGCTGGCGTGAGGAGCGAGATGCATCCGCTCCTTCATTGAGGTCGAGAGCCTGTCTGCAGTCGTCTCGATCACCGTGAGTTTTTCGAGCATCCGGGGGACGTCGATCGGCGAAGGGACGCCTGCCATACGGCAATCTCGAGTCATGGAGTCGAGCTTGTTCGCGTCGAAGGGGCCCGATAGCAGTTGCGTGAGAAAAACGCGCTTCTCGTCGGGGGAGCCCCCCATCACATAGGCGCCGAAAACTCCACGACACAAACAGCGACTTGGAGTTGCAAATCGAGCGACGAAACGACGGTTGACATCGAGCCGCGCGGCGGCCCCCAC
>LNEO01000344.1 GCA_001465015.1 Deltaproteobacteria bacterium Ga0077539
GCGATGTTGCGAGCCACGAGCGCTGGGCAAGGCGCAGAGAAGACGCTCCGCCCAGAACGGCGCCACGTCATCGGGTTGTACCCGCCGGCAACAATGACCCCCTCGGACAATGCGAGTTGCTCGCTGTACATCCCTTCAGCGACCAACACCTGGCGTCGCGTCGCGCGTGCCATCGCGATCGCATCGCTCACTCGTCTAAGCGGATCCGTTCGCGAGCCATTTCCGCCTCCGCCAGCCCCCGGCACGACGAACACCGCGTTCGCCGCATCGCCGTCGATCCCGTCACAGTTGGTGTCCCGCCCATCTGGATCCGGCAGATCCTCCATCGGAACGCATGTGTCCACCGGCGCGCTCGGCCGATCGTCGACGACATCCGGCGCCATCACGCCGCTGTCGCTCGCGTCGACTCCGCCCTCGTTCATCATCGTCGATCCCCCGTCGCGCCCGTCCGCGACCTCCGGCACACACCTGCCACCCATGGGAACCTCGCCCGCGTTGCACACGAGCGGCGGGCCCGAACACGCCGACGAGAGCGCCGCCACAGCAGCGACAGAGAGAACCCAACCCGACCGACTCGATGCAGTCTCCACGATGAAGCCTCCAAGCGATGCGCAGTGAAATCACTGCCAACCGTCCGCACGGCGGATGATTCGCCGTGACGCCACCCGAGCCCCTCGAACCACTCGAGAGCCCCTTGTTGCGTGGGGGGCCCTATCTGTCGCCCCCCCCCCAAACGTTGCGTGTGAACGAAAGAAAAAAGTGTTGTCAGGCTAACCGCACCCCTTCGCGGCCGTCAACAACCTGCCTATGTGCCATCACAAACCAGTCCTACCGCGCACACGAAAACAAGCGTCGCCTTCGCCCCTCGGGAAGCGGCGGCGGGACGCTCTGATCCCCTTGCACCACCACGGTGGTCACCCGCGGGCTCGAGCCCTCGCGCGGCGTGCACTGCACGCGGCGAAACAGCGTCGGATCCTCGAAGTGATCGCCGTTGGGAAACGTGTACGCGTTGATCGACGTGAACTCTTGCTTGTCTCCGTCGAGCAGCCCCGTGAAGTTGTCGAGCGCGTACTCACCGCCGGGCCTTCCGCAGTGCGTGCGCTCGAGACGCCAGCTCGTCGCGTTGAAGCGCACGGTTGTTCCCCGCGCGTCGCGGGTGACCGCGCCCGTCGCGGGCTCGCTCCACTCGGCGTCGCGAAGCCCTGGGCGGCACGGGGGCGGCTCGCTCTCCTCTGGGCGCCCCGTCCAACCGCGGAGCAAGATGGTCCCGGTGAGCGCGTCGCCCGTGCGCGCGATGCGTAGCTCGTAGCGGTACCAATCGCGCAATCGCGAGTAGTACACGTGCGCGCGCCAGACGCCCGAGACCTCGTCGGCGCACGCGTTGGGGTCCGGCGGCGGCGGGAGGCGCGCGCGCTGATCCTCGATCGACGCAGGCAGATCCCTCGGCCACAGCGCGAGCGACGCGACGCACGCGACGCCCAAGATCAATCGAGAGCGGACCGCTCGCTTGTTCTTCGACACGACGGGCTCGAGTCTATCGCAGAGAGAACGCTGCTGCTCGCGCGAGCCGGGGGTGTATCCTCGCCGGTCGCACAACATGGCCGAGGCGCAGTCGCTGCTGAAATCGTTGTTCTTCGGGGCGATCCCCGAATCGATGGTGTTTCCTTACCCCGAGGTGTCTCGCGAAGAGCGCGAACACACGGCGCTCTTGCTCGAGTCCGTTCGAAAGTTTGTGCTCAAAGAGGTCGACAGCCCACGGATCGACCGCGAGGCGAAGATCCCCGAGTCCGTGATGAAGGGATTGGCCGCGCAGGGGTTGTTCGGGCTGAGAGTTCCCGCGCGATTCGGGGGAAAAGGCCTGTCGACCACGAGCTACGCCCGCGTCCTCGAAGAGCTATCGTCCCTCGACGGATCGATCGCCCTCACCGTCGGCGCCCACGGAACGCTCGGCCTCGGCCCGCTCTTGCTCTTCGGAACCGAAGGTCAACAGCGCAAGCACCTGCCTCGCCTCGCCTCGGGCGAGCACCTCGCCTCGTTTGCGCTCACCGAAATCGGCGCCGGCTCCGACGCCGCAGGGATCACCACCCGCGCTCGCGTCGTCGGCGATGGGATCACCGTGCAAATCGACGGCGAAAAATGCTGGATCGCCAACGCGCCGGTCGCTGATGTCTTCACCGTCTTCGCCCGCACCACCGACGACGAGGGCGCGAGGCCCAGGCTCACCGCGTACCTGATCGACCGCTCGAAATCCGTCAAGACAGGTCCCCCGGAGCCGACGCTCGGCGTCCGCGGGCTCGCGCTAGGGTCCGTCACGCTCGACGGCGTTCGCGTCGCGGCGGACAACGTCCTCGGCGAAGTGGGCCGCGGTCACCGCGTCGCCGTCGAAGTGCTCAACGACGCCAGGATCACCCTCAGCGCGAGCTGCGTCGGAGCCTGCAAGCGACTGGTCCGGCTCACCGTCGAGCGCAGCCAGAAGCGCAAGGCGTTCGGGCGCGCGATCGGCGAGTTCGGGCTCATCAAAGACAAGGTCGCCCGCATGATGACGGACCTCTACGCGCTCGAGTCGATGACGTACCTCACCGCCGGCCTCGCCGACGGGCGAAGCGTCGACTACTCGATCGAGAGCGCGATCTGCAAGGTGTTCGCGAGCGAGACGCTCTGGCGCGTCGCGCACGAGGCGATGCAGGTCGCAGGCGGTCAAGGCTTCGTACAAAAGCAGCCGTGGGAGCGGCTCCTGCGCGACGCGCGCGCGATGCTCGTGTTCGAAGGCACCAACGAGATCCTTCGAGCCTTCATCGCCCTCGCTGGAATGCAGGGCCCCGGTCAGCGCATCACCGAAGTCGCCCGCGCGATCCGCGAGCCGATCAAGGGCTTCGGGCTGCTCAGCGATTTCGCGCTGCAAAGAGCGCGCAGCGCCCTCGGCCGCGACAAGCTCGACAAGGCGCACGCGGCGCTTCGTCGAGAGACCGTGCTCTTCGAGCAGTACACCGACCAGCTCTCGCGCCAGGTCGACAAGGTGCTCAGGCGACACGGCACCGAGATCGCCGAGATGCAGTACACCCAGCGTCGCGTCGCGGACCTCGCGATCGACCTGTTCGGCGTCGCTGCCACGGTCTCGCGCACAACGAGGGCCCTCGAGAAGAAGGGCGAAGAGGGCGCGCGCCGCGAGATGGAGCTCTGCTCGGCCTTCGCCAACGCCGCCGAGAAGCGCATGAAGGGCATCGTCGCCAGCTTCGACGAGAACGACGACGAGCTGCTCAAGGGCATCGCGACGCGCGCCTACGGCGACGGAGGATACCCGTTCGACGCGGTGATTTGAATACGTCGCGTATATTCAAGGCACCAGCAGCGACGCGACGTGGTCGAGCACGCGCGGGTCGGTGATCATCCACCGGTGCATCTTGACCGGGATCACCCGCTCCGACCGCGCGCCAGGCAATTTGCTCGATCGCGCCGGCAGGATCATCAGGTCGTACGGCGTCCAGACGGTGTGCACTTCGACCGGGCCCCACGGGTCTGGATCCGACGCGAGGTCTCGCAAGAGCTCGCTTCCGGGGCGCATCTGTCGGACGCCGGCGAACGGCAGCGCGAGCGCGTTGATGGTCCCTGCGTGCGGTCCCGAAATCGAGACGAAGCGACGGACGCGAGACTTTCCGCCGCCGCGCTGGAGGTAATAGCGCGTGACGAGCGCGCCCATCGAGAAGCCGACCACATCCACGCGCGGGTCGTCGCCGTCGATGCTCGCGATCGCCTCGTCCACCGCGTGCGCGACCTGCGCTGCGAGCACCGGGACGATCGCGCGACCGTCGTTGGGCAGAAGGTCGATCGCGATGGCCTTGGACACCCCTCGCGCGACGAGCCCCGCGCGCAGCGGCTCGAGGCGACTCGACGAGTCCCAGATTCCATGAACGAGTACGACTGGTCGCAAGAGTGACTCGATCGAGAAGACCGGCGCGCGTGTCGCGCAGAGGGGCTCCCTCGTCGAGAAGGATCGCAGCGTCCACCAGTCTCACCAGGGGCATCGGTAGCCTCACAGGCTGGCCGGGCGCACGGGCCCGAATTCACCGGACTCTCGCTCGGTACAGAGAGCGACGTTCCGCGAGTCCGGTGAATTCGGGCCCGTGCGCCCGAAGCCAGCCAAGAACAGGCTACCCTGCGCGGAACGTTGCACTACTGTGGCCCGCCCGACGCGACATCGGGCGTGTGCTCGAGGCACAAAGGCTGAACGCTGCGATCCCTCTCGACGAGGGAGCTATCCGAGAGTGCACCACAGGTGCGCGTCCGTGTCGACCCGCGATCAGCGACGGATGGCCTCGAGAGCGTCACGGAGCGCGTCGCTCGCCCGCCAACGATCACGCGTCGCGGCGAGCGACTTGTTCGCAGCAATGACCGCATCGAACAAGCGGTTGGTGAAGCGGTCGGCGAGGGCGTCGTTCGCGGTGTCGCCCACACAAACGGCAGACTTCACTTGTGGGACCTCGTCGAGGAGCCCTCGATCTGCAGCCCACTCCTCGCAGCGAGCCTCGCAGTCTGCGAGCGCGGAGCCGCCAGCGTTGCGCGCCGCACATGCCTCGCGCAGCGAGTCTGTGTTTTGAAAGAGCCACGCTTCGATCGAGTAGTGCGGGACCACTGGTAGCAAACGAGACAGCATCCGATCGACACGCTCGACGAGCTCGCTCTCTGAGACTCCGTGCCGCCGTAGCAGCGTGCCCAACTCATGACGAAGTCGGCTTCTCACGATTGAGTCGAACCTCTCGTCGGCGGTGCTTTCGCCGCGCCTCGACCAGGTCGAATCGCCGTCATAGTGAAACGAGCAAAACTGGTTCGGCAATGCGATTTGCGTAGCGATCGCGCGGAGCAACGCACGGAAGGCCTCGGCTGTCGGAGCGTCGGGCTTCTGCGCTCTCCAGCGGTTCGCACGGGCAGCGAAGAGCCCTTTCTCGTCGGAGATGGGGTCGAACCGAACGCGCTCGAGGTCCGCGTCGGGATCGATCGAGCGCAAGAGCAGCCGTGCGAATCGCTGCTGCACCGCCGGCCAGTGCTTCCCCGAGTCCTCGGACACCAACAAGAACTTCAAGTCCCCCCGCGGCTCGCTCATCGTAGATCACCACCACCCATGAAAGCGCATGATCTCGCTCGTGCTCTGCAAGCCAACGGTGCGCGCGTCCCAAAGTCGCTGCGCTTCGTCGCGCGTGAGGTTGCGAAGGCGACGCACCAACGCTCCATCCACAGCCTCGGCAGCGTCGCACAAAACGAACGCACTGCTGATCTGCTCGATCGAGCGAAGCTCGATGAAGTCGACGAGGATCGGGTTCTGGCTCGTGAAGAAGCACTGCCGATCGCCGATCTCGCGCAAACACAGCTCGATCCACTCGTGGTGCATGCCGTTGACGAGCTCGTCCGCCACGACGTAGTCGGGGTTCGCTGCCAGATAGAGCGCGAACGCGACGAGGCGCTTCTGGCCCCAGCTCCAGCTCGTGTGCTTGAGGATGTCGCCGTTCTTTCGCTTCATGAAGAACGCGAGCGACGAGAGGCGCACCTCGGTGACTGTCCCTAACCGCTCGACCTCGGGCAGACCGAAGCTGGCGTCGATGGACGTCGCGCCCAACGAGTCGAGCATCGCGCGACCTACGCCAAGCTGATCAAACGACAGTCGCACTGGTACGTCTGGCTGGCTTGCGATGTCCTTCGGTTTCAGAAACGTGGTCCAACGCAGCGAGAACTTCGACGCAGTCGTCCGCCACGAATCCTGATCTTCCTCGAACCACATGCGTATCCCCCGCTCTTCGCCGCGCTGAAACAAGAACCCTCGGAAGACGTCGAGCCCCTCGTCGAAGCGCAGTAAGTCTGGTGCCGACCGGCACGGCGCCATGATCAAACTCTGCTTGTTGGACAAGGGGTCGTCGCCGCGCACGCTGACCACAAAGCTCGCGTGCAGTCCCATGTCGTACTCGAACTCGCCGCGTTGGCCGTTGATCGTTCGGCGCAGCGTTCGATCTTCCGCTTCGATATGCAGCTCGAACTCCTCGAACTGCGCGTGCAGCTCGATCGTCCAGCGAAGCTTCGGCCTTCCGTCTGGACCGCTTCCGTTTCGCAGGTTCTTCACGCGGACGTTCCAAAACCACTCGCCGAGCTCGTAGCGGTACTCGACGTCGAACTCCCGCTCGCCCCACGCCGCGAAGTCCCACGACAGACAGCGCACAAGGATCTCGAGAAGCGTGGTTTTTCCCACGCCGTTCTTCCCGAGCACGACGTTGATCCCGCGGTCGAACCGCACGCGCTGGTCGCGGATCTCAGCCAGCGAGTGCACGTGCAGCCACGCCAGCCGCGCCTTGCCGAGGCGGCCCGCCTGCTCCCGCCGCTCGATGATCGTCGACAAGCCCAAGGGCTCGACTGTCGGTAGCTCGCTCATTCGTAGCCCCCGAACACTACCGCGTTTCTCGCGCCCCGCTCACACCGTGACGCGGCGGTGGTAGCTCAGCCACTCGAGCACCACGATCGCCAGCGCGCCCGCCAGGAGATACAGCCACAGCTCTCTTCGCACACCCACACGTCCCGCGATGGGGGGCGTGGCGCGCGTTCCGTTGAGCTCGGTGAACGGGCGCGGGGCCATGCGGGACTCGTCGGGGTCCGTCAGGTTGCCCGCGACGATCTGCGCGTCGGTGCCCGCGCGAACGCGATAGAAGCCCGCGCGCATCCCGCGCAGCACCGCGCGCCCTTCGATCACCGGGACCGTCCATCGCTTCGCGTCCGGCCCCTCGATCTCCGCGCGCTCGACGCCAGCCGGAACAGGCACGCGCCAGCTCTCGCCCGTCTTGAAGCTCGACAGATACGCAGGGTCCTCGCCGTGGATCCAGTCGATCGTGTTGATGAGCAGCACCGGCCACGACACGCGCAACGGAAGATCGCTCGCGCGCAAATCGAACGCGACCGCCACGAAACGCGCCGCCGCGCGCTGCCCCACCACGATGAGCGGCCCCTGCGCGCTCGCGGCCACCGCCCGATCTCCGTCGCGCAATCGGTAGCGCGTCGCGACGCCCACGTTGGTGTCCTCGAGGTCCGACATGAACCGCATCAGCGGGTGCCGCGCGTCGATGCGCTCGAAGAAGGGCCTGCGCATCTCGCTGGCCTCGGGCGTCGCTCCCTCGATTTGCAAGGGCGAGTCCGTGCCCGTCGGATGGATGTAGAGCACGGGCGTCCCTGGCGGAGACGGCACCGTCACGCCGTCCATCACCACCAGGTCGTACCGCCCTTCGCGCATCTTCTGGGGCGCTTCGGCGACGGTGGCCTCTTCGCTCTCGATGTACTCGTCCAGCAACAGAGCAGCTTGCACGTAGAGGTTGCCCTCGCTCACGAGCAAAACGCGCGAGCGCCTGCGCGCTGGGAGCGTCGCGTACGCGCGGTCGTCCGCCGGCAAATCATCGCGCGTTCGATCGGCGAACTGCACGCGGGCTTCGAGCGTCTGGTTGGCGCCCGACTGATCACGAAGGACGCGCTGCTGCATTCCGTTGGGCTCGAGCTCGAGCCGCGTGACCTCGAGCGGCGAGTCATCCGCGTAGAGCGACAGCTCGATCGCCTCGCGTCGATCGCTGTAGTTGCGGACCTCGACGAGCACTTCGTACCGTGTTTTGTCGAGCGGATAGCGCCTCGCGCTGAACGCCGAGATCCCCACGTTGCGACCCGAGCGCCCCACGGCGACGTGCCTCAACGCGACGCCCTCGGGCAATCGCACTTCGCCGGCGCCGTCGCGAGCCGCGCCGTAGCCGCCGTCACCGACGATGATCACTTCGCTGCGCTCGAGGCCGCGGATCGCGTCGATCGCGAAGCGAGTAGCCCGCGAGAAATCGAGCCCGGTGTCCCGCGGCGCGTAGTCCTTGAGCGCGTTTTCGAGGGACGCGACGTCGTCGGTCATCGGCGAGAGCGCGGTGACCTCGCCGTCCATCTGCGCGAGGAGCATCCTGTCGGCCGACCCCATCTCGCGGATCATCCGGCGAACCGCCTCGCGCGCCGCCCCTGCTCGTCCGCCGGGAACATCCGTGGCCTGCATGCTCGCGCTTCCGTCCACGAGCACGACGAGGTTGCGTCCTGCGCGAGAGATCCCCTTGAAGCGCGGGTCGGCGAGGGCGAAGACCATGAGCCCCAGCAAGAGCAGCTGGAGCAGCAGCGACAGAAGGCGCTTGAGGTGTTGAAACAGCGCGCTCGTGGGCCGCTCGACGAGCACCCGCTTCCACAGGCGCGCGAACGGCACGGGCACCTGCCGGCGCCGGAGCTTCAAGATGTACAGCACCACGACGGCCGCGCCGACGCCCAGATAGAGCGTCGTGAGCTGCGCCGCGGTCAGGCCGAAGAACTCCATCGATCCCTCTCACTCGACGATGGCGAGACGTCGAAACAGGTAGAGCACCTGCTCTTCGAACGGCTTGGTGATGTCCGCCGCGACGTACGGAACCATCCGCGTCTTGCAGAAGTCATCGATCTCTTTGCGCCACTTTTCGTGCTCTTCTTTGTAAGCCTTGACCATTCCGTCCGTGAGCGTGATCTCGCGGGTCTCGTCGGTCTCGACGTCGACGAGCGTGACGTCTCCGCGCGCGCCCGGGTCCGCCTCGCGCGGGTCGATCACGTGGATCACCATGGGCTCGTATTTTCGGTAGCGAATCGCGTTGATCCCGCGCTCGAAGCCGGCCGGATCGTAGAGGTCCGTGATGATGATCGCGATGCCTCGGCGCTTCTGCTGCGTGGTGAACTGCCGCGCGGCGTCCGCGAGCGCGGTCTCTCCTGCGGCGCGAACACCCCGAAGAAAATCGAAGATCTTGAAAATGCGCCCCTTGCCTCGGGTCGACGGCAGGGTCTTGTCGACCTTCGTGCTGATCGCCAAGAGCGCGACGCGGTCGAGGTTGGCGAGGCCCACGTAGGCCATGGCCGCGGCGAGCTTGCGCGCGTGGTCGAACTTCGGCGGATCGCCGTAGGCCATCGACTCGCTGCAGTCGATGAGGACGTAGATCGAGAGGTCCTCTTCTTCTTCGTACAGCTTGAGCAGCATGCGCTCGCTGCGGCCGTAGACCTTCCAGTCGAGGTAGCGCAGGTCGTCGCCTGCTGTGTACTCGCGGTGGTCGGCGAACTCGATGCCCGAGCCGGTCTTCTTCGTGCGTCGCTCTGCGCGCAGTCGCCCGGCGAACAATCGGCGGGAGATCACGGCGAGATAATCGAGCTTGCGCTGAAACTCGTCGTCGAAGATGTCGTCCTTCGGCGGCGGCGGCGCGAGCGACTTGCGAAAGAAGTCCGTCAGGCCCATGCGCTCACTTGCTCGCCTTCTGCACGGTCTCGATCACTTTTTCGAGCACCGCGTCGGCGCGAACGCCCTCGGCCTCTCCCTCGAAGTTCATGATCACTCGGTGCCTGAGCGCGGGGATCGCCGTCGCCTTCACGTCGTCTTCGCTCGGCGCGAAGCGGCCGTCCATGAGCGCGCGGATCTTGGAGGCCATCAAGATGGACTGCACGCCGCGCGGCGAGCTGCCGAAGCGCACGAACTGCTTGACCATCTCGGGGCGCCCTGGTCCGTCGGGGTGCGTCGCCTGCAGCACACGGATGGCGAAGTCCTGAACGTTGCGCGCGACGGACACCTCGCGAGCGAGCCAGCGAAGCTCCAAGATGCGCTGCCGGGTCATGACCGGGCGCACCTCGGCGTTGTCCGTCCCCGTGGTGCGATCCAAAATCGAGTGCAGCTCTTCTCGGTCCGGAAAGTCCACGTTGAGCTTGAAGAAGAACCGATCGAGCTGCGCCTCGGGCAACGGGTAGGTGCCCTCCATCTCGAGCGGGTTCTGCGTGGCCAGCACGAAGAAGGGCTGCTCGAGCTTGTAGGTCTGCTTTCCGACGGTGACCGAGCCTTCTTGCATGGCTTCGAGCAAGGCGGACTGGGTCTTCGGCGTGGCGCGGTTGATTTCGTCGGCGAGAATCATGTGCGCGAACACCGGTCCGCGCTGAAAGTCGAAGCGCTTGTGGCCGCCCTCTTCGACGAGCACCGTGGTGCCGAGGATGTCCGCGGGCATCAGGTCCGGCGTGAACTGCACGCGCGAGAACGTGAGGTCGAGCGCGCGGGCCAGCGTCCGAACGAGCATGGTCTTGCCCAGCCCCGGGACGCCTTCGAGCAGCACGTGACCGCCGGCGATCATCGCCATGAGCACGCCGTCGACGATCTCGTCGTTGCCGACGATCACCTTGCCGACTTCTTTCTTCACCACGTCGATGTCGCGACGAAACGCGTCCATCGCCTCCTTCGGCGGAGGTGCGGGGGCTTTGTTCGCCTGCGCGGCAGACGGTGCAGACTGCGTCATTCGTGGATCCCTTTCACACTCTTGATTACTGCTCGTCCCGCGGACGGATGAGCTGAAAATACCGTCGCACGTACGAGCGATACCCCGGCGGAACGTCTCCCGCGTGGATCACCTCGCGCGCGTGGTCCCAGTACTCCTGGTGCACCTGGCGATACGCCGCCGTCGTGAATCCCTCTTGGGACGCAGTGCGGATCACCTGCGAGCGCGTCGGTCCCTGGCCGCCTTGCTGGCCGTTGACGTTGACCTGCTGCGTGCGCCCCGCGGCGGCCGTGGCGGCGCCGCGGTGGTTGTCGTCGTGCTCGGTTCCATAGCCCTGCCCGCCGGGCTGCTGGCCCTGACCGCCGTTTTGACCCTGGCCCTGCCCTTGGCCCTGACCCTGGCCCTGGCCCTGGCCCGGTTGATTTCCGCCCGAGCCGCCGCGCTGCAAGCGCATCAGCCCCGGCCGATTGCCCTGGCCCTGCCCCGGCTGCATCCCGCCTGGCTGAACGCCGCCGCGGGCGCGCTGCGCGAAGCGCTGCAGTCGCTGGCGCTGCTGCTGGCCGCCCTGCCCGTTTTGCTGGCGCATACGCTGGCGAAGCTCTTCGAGCTGCTGACGAAGCTCGGCGACCTGCTGCTCGGTGAGCTGCTGCTGCTGCATCCGATTGAGGTCCTGCGCGCCCTCTTCCATGTTCTGGGCGGCCTGCTGCAGGTCTCGTTGGAGGTTTTGCATCGCGCGGGACATCGCGCGCTCGAGGCGCTCGAGCTGCCTGCGGCGCTGCTGCTGTTGCTGCTGCTGACGCTCGAGTCGCTCGAGCTCTCGCTGCCTTTGGCGCAGCATGCGCTGCTCGTTTTGCGCGAGGTTTCTCTCGCGCTGCTGGCGGAGCATCCGGTCGATCTCTTGCCGGAGCTGCTGCATCTGCTGCTGCATCTGCTGCGACTCGCGCTCGCGGCGCTGCTGCGCGTTCTGCATGGCGTTTTGCAGGTTTTCGCGCTGCTGTTGGCTCATGCGATTCTCGCGCATCTGCCGCGCGAGCTCGCGCATCTGCTCGGCCGCCCGCTGCGCGTCGGCGTTTTGCAGGGCGTTGGAGAGCTCGCGGGTCGCCGGGTCGTTGCGCTCGCTCTGCATGTCGCGACCGAGCTGGCGCAGCGCCTCGCGCAAGGACTCGCGGTCGCTCTCGCGGCCGGCCTCCATCTCTTGCTGCAGCTCTTGGAGGCGACGAAACGCCTCTTCGCGATCGAGCCTTCGATTGGCGATCTGATCGACGAACTGCCGAAAGCGCTCGGCCGCCTGCCGCGCCTCGGGGGTGTCTGCGCGCTGCTCGTTTTGCCGAGCGACCTCGCGAAACGCGTCGATGTCGTCGTCGGCGAGCTCGAGCGGATCGCGCGGCCCGGCCGCGACCGGAGCCGGAAGAAACACTCGCGTGCGAAGCTCGACGGCGCCCACGACGCCGAGGACGGCCAGCAATACGCCCGCATATCCCGCCTCGGCGGGCCACTTGAATGCGAGAGCCTTCTTCGGGTCGAGCGCGTTGTCGCGCGCCTTCTGGTCAGCGTCCTCGATGGCCGCGTCCATGAAGCGCGTTCGCTCACCGGTCGGAACGGCGCTGAACTCGACCGCGTTGGACAAGCGGTCTTTCAGCGCAAACGCGCGATCGAGCTGCTTGGCCGCCGTCAGTCGACTGACCCCTCGAAGCGCCCCCACCAGCGCTCCTACGAGCGGAAAGAGCAGCGACGCGAGCAGCATCCACCGCCCCGCGCGGTCGCTCACGCGCCCGACCTTCACGAGCGTCATCGCGACGACGGCGAACCCCGCGCCGAACATCGACAGCTCGAGCCCGCCGCGCAGCGCGCGCACGAGCCGGACACGCGAGCGCATCTTCGCGATCGCCTGATCCGCCGCTGGCGACGGGGGCAGGCTGCTCGACAGGGCGTGCGGGGGCGGCGGGGCGACGCTCGGTGTCAAAGATTCAGTAGATTTGCTCATCGAGGGCTCGTTCGGGTCGTCGGAGTGAAGGGGCGCCACGGTGAAGAACGTCCATCCAACGTCGTGACAGCGTGAGGTGCTTCCGGGCTCCGAAACCTTTGCCGGGGCAGGGAGTGTAGTCCCAGCTCAGGGGTCTCGGACACAGCGTGACGCGAGTCATGTCGCCACGGCGGCCCGAGCTGTGACTCTGGCGCAGAAGCAGACGCGCGACGAGGGTAGAAGGTTCCCCAGGCGCGAGAGATTTGTGAGAGGACTGTGAAATTTCGGCCCCGATCCACAGGAGAGACCGCCGCGGATTGCCGCTTTGGATCAGACGGTGCTACACCTCGCTTCATCCGCCATGGGTCCATTCGGCGCTACCGAGCTGATCGTCGTCCTCGTCATCGTCTTGCTCTTGTTCGGCGCGAACAAGATTCCGCAGCTCATGACGGGGCTCGGACAAGGCATCAAGAACTTCAAGAAGGGCCTGAAAGACGACGACGACGGCCCTCGTCCGCGCCTGCCAGAGAAGACCGACGACAAGGTCGCCTGACACTTCGAGGTCGCGCGACGCGACGTCGATCGCGTCGAGCCTCTGTACGCTCGTCGCGCAAGCAAAGAGAGAGAGCGGACGACCGATCGGTGAACACCGTGGGTATTGCCGGTCGAATCGCGCGAGGGCGTACGAGGCGCTTCCTGTGGGGGTAGAGCAACGGTAGTCTCCGGCGCGACCAGCTGTTGGTCCGCAGCACGAGCGCCGATCACCTATGGATCAGACCGCACCCGCGTCATCGAAGTACACGATCGTGATCGCCACAGATTTCAGCGACCACTCTCGGGTG
The DNA here is from genome assembly GCA_001465015.1 of Deltaproteobacteria bacterium Ga0077539. GTDB lineage: Bacteria > Myxococcota_A > Polyangia > Polyangiales. Next base: position 13,116 of record LNEO01000344.1, read on the forward strand.
GCGCTCGAAGAGGCGCTCGCGATCGCCACCCTTCGCGCCCCCTCCGAGCTCGTGCTCTTGCACATCATGGATCTCGCCTCGGGCACCACGCTCGACGCGATGGCCGAGAGCGAGAAGGTAGCCAACAGCATGCTCGCCGAGGTCGAGAGGATCCGGCCCATCAAGGACTTGCCCGCCAACGTCAAGCTCCACTGCCACGTGGTCCGCGGCGCCCCGGCAGACTGCATCGTCGACGAGGCCACCTCGCACAACTGCGACCTCGTCGTCGTCGGAACGCACGGCCGCACAGGGCTCGGTCGCCTCGTGCTCGGCAGCGTCGCCGAGACCGTCGTGCGCCTCGCGCCATGCAACGTCCTCACGGTGAAGAAGCGCAAGCCTTCTTGAATCAACGCACACTCAATCGAATCAACTACGATGCCACTCACGCTCTCCAAGCGGCTCGACGCCGTAGTCCCCTCGGCCACTCTCGCCATCAACGCCCGCGCGCAAGCGCTTCGGGCGCAGGGCGTCGACGTGATCTCGTTCGGCGCAGGGGAGCCGGACTTCGACACCCCGTCCAACGTTCGCGAGGCAGCGAAATCCGCGATCGATCAGGGTCGCACGCGATACACGGCCGTCTCGGGCATCCCCGAGCTGCGCAAGGCGATCGCGCGCAACAACGAGCAAGAGCGCGGCGTTCCCACGGCGGCCGAGAACGTCGTGGTGAGCGTCGGAGCCAAGAGCGCGCTGTTCAATTTTGCCCTCGCCGCGCTCGAAGCGGGCGACGAGGTCGTCATCCCCGCCCCGTATTGGGTTAGCTACCCCGAGCAGGTGCGCATCGCCGGCGCGACGCCGATCCACGTCCCCAGCACCCTCGAGAGCGGCTGGAAGATCACCCCCGAGGCCCTTCGCGAGGTCATGTCCTCGCGCACCAAAGCCGTGGTGTTGTGCTCGCCGTCCAACCCGACGGGCGCTGCCTACTCGGCGACCGAGCTCGCGGCCTTCGCAGAGGTCCTTCGCAAGTTCGACTGCTGGATCGTCTGCGACGAGATCTACTCGAAGCTCGTGTACGACGGCTTCGAGCAACGCTCGCTCTTGCAGGTGGCACCGGATTTCAAGGACCGCACCGTCATCATCGACGGCGTGTCCAAGACCTACGCGATGACCGGCTGGCGCATCGGCTGGTCCATCGCGCCGGTCGCGATCTCCAAGGCCATGGACACGATCCAGGGGCAGGGAACGTCCAGCGCCACCACGCCCGCGCAGTACGCGGCGCTCGAAGCGATCACTCAGCCCGCGAACGAGCTCGAGCACATGCGCGCGATCTTCACCGAGCGACGCAACAAGCTCGTGCACGGGCTGCGCGCGTTGCCGGGCGTTCGCTGCGCGATGCCCGAAGGGGCGTTCTATGCGTTTTGTGACGTGAGCGCGTGGCTCGGAAAGAGCACCGGCGAACGCACGCTCGAGACCGACGACGACGTGGCGCGATGGCTGCTCGACGCTGCGCGCGTGGCCGTCGTTCCGGGAGGAGCGTTCGGCGCGCCGGGGCACCTGCGATTGAGCTACGCGGTCTCGTCGGGGCAGATCGAAGACGCCCTCGCGCGCATCGCCACCGCGGTGTCGTCGCTGAAGTAGCGCCCCCCCCCGCTACTCGCGCGGCAGCTCGAGCTCCACGCACGATCGATCGCGATCGAGCACCACCCGCGCCGCGCGTCCCGCGAGCGCGCGTGTCGCCTCGGGCGTCCACCACGCCCGATACGCAGGCAGAAACCGCTCGACGTACGCCCTCGCGCCCTCGTCGCTCAGCCCTCGCCCATCGCGCGCGCGGCGCGCTCGCTCAGAGTCCACCCGCCACTCGAGCACGTACTCGACCTCGCGGCCCTCCATGAGCAGCCAGTGATCGACGCGCGATCTCCATGGAGCATACCCGCGCAACAGCTCGTTGCACTCCGCCAGGGATCGATCACCAGCGAGCACACTTGATTGTGTGGGCTCGAACGCCAGCATCCACCCTTCGAACAACACCACATCGAGCGGCCCTTCGAGCTCGCTCCAGCTCGCCTCGGGCGCGCGATCGCCCGCGCCTTCGAAGGCGCCCTTGTCGTAGGTCGGGACGCGCACGACGCGGCCCTTCTCGGCGCGGACGAGGGCGTCGATCACCGCGGTTGCCAGGGGGATGTCGTGCGTTCCGGGGTAGCCGCGGACCTCGAGGTAGCGGTTGCCTGGATGCGTGTCGGAGAGGGCGATTTGCTCGGAGCGCGTCAGGTAGAAGTCGTCGATCGACACGGACGCGGCGCGAAGCCAAGACCCGCCGAGCAGCGCGCACAGACGCGAACAGAGGGTGCTCTTACCCGCCCCTTGCGGAGCGCACACGCCGAGGACCATCGCGCGGTTGTGCGCCGCGCGAAACCCCGTAGCCCGCGCCGCGATCCACTGCGCGAGCGCCCGTTCGAGCTGGTCGCGATCGTGCGGACCGCTCACGGAGACACCCTCTTGGGCGGCGTGGTCGCGAGCCACACGAGCGCGCCCGGAATCACGATCGCGCCCAACACCGTCGCGACCGCGGCGTCCGAGTACCGCTCGCGCGCGAGGCCGATCAACGGGTTGGCGATCACGTACGCGACCGACTGCGACGCCGCGGTGATTCCGCTCGCCGTCGAGACCTTCGTCGGCGCGACGCGCGACAGCATGTCCTCGGTGATCAACGCGAACATCGCGCCTCCGCCGGCGATGGCGACGCTCACCGCCGCCACGAAGCTCCATGGCGTCGTGGCCCGACCGATGAGCGCGCCTCCCACGACCGCGAGCCCCGCAGCGACCGCGAAGAGCAGCTTCGGTGAGGCGTCCACGGTCCCGTGTCGGTGCCTGCGAGACGAGAGCCATCCGAACGCGATCGACGCGAAGTCGAACAGCACCGGAGGAACCCACAGGTATTTACCCACGTGCAGCGGCGCGACGTGCGCTCGCGCGACGAGGATCTTCGACGACCAGAGAAAGCAGAGCGCCATGATCGGCGAGGTGAAGAGGACAGCCAGCACCGCCGCGCGAGCGCGCGGCGCGCGAACGGGTCGCTGGAGGCTTCTTCCTTCGGTCGATCTCGGTAGTGTTCGCCCGCTTTGAATTCTTGTGTCTTTCTTCGATCCCCGTCGAGCACGCGCTTCGCCGCGCCGGACGTGAGCGCCATCCACAACGGGATCCACAAGAGCCCCACCATCGCGACGCCCACGAACGACGCGCGCCACCCGAACGCCCCCGCGAGCCCCGTCGCCAGCGGCGGAGCGATCGCAGCCCCGATCGAGCTGCCGACGAAGAGCACGCCGAAGCCCGCACCTCGCTCTCGCGGCAAGAGCACCTTGTGCACGGTCTGCGCGGCGCCCGGAAACGACGGCGACTCTGCGAGCCCGAGCAACAGTCGCAAGACAAAGAGCCCCGCGAGCGTGAGCGCGAGCGAGTGCGCTCCGGCGATCACGCTCCACACGAGCACCGCGACCACCAGGCCCTTGCGGGCGCCGACGCGGTCGAGCACCGCGCCCGAGAGGGGCGTTCCGACGAGGTAGGCGAGCGAAAACGCGGACTGGAGCACGCCGTACTCGCGCTCGCGGATCGCGAGCGCCGCGCACACGATGGGCGCGATGGCCGCGAGCGCCTGTCGGTCTACATAGCTCACGGCCATCGTGAGCGTGGCGACCGCGGCGATCGCCCAGCGCCTCGCGAAAGACAGCGGTTCGTTCTCCACGAGGGCCGTGACGGTAGCAGGTAACTTCACCCTCGCGCGCGAGAGCACAGGCAGTTTGACCAGAGCACCGCCCGGCCATTACGGTCCCGACCCTCGATGCAAGTCCTCAGCGAAGTGCTGCTCACCTTCGGCCGCGAGCTGAAGCGAACGCTGCGTAGCGGAAAGGGCCTCGGCGGCCTTTTGCTCTTTCTCGTCGGCGGCGCGGGCGTGGCGATCGTCTTGTTCTCGTTTCTCGAGCGCGCGGAGTACTACGCGTCGCGCCAGGAGACGCGCACGATGATGCGCCGCCAGGTGCTCAGCGCGATGTACGAGGGCGTCAGCGGCCAGGAGCAGATCGTCGACTACCTCGTGAAAGCGCCGGAGCCGATCATGGCGTTCTACCCGCTCACGGCCTTCTTTCTCGGGATCATCACGATGGTGTGGGGCTTCGACGCCATCGCCGGCGACGTGCAGTACCGCACGATTCGATACGTGACCCTCCGCGCGAGGAGGCCGTCCCTCGTGGTCGGTCGCTGGCTCGCCCTGTGGGCGTCGGGCATCGTCGTCTCGCTCTTGGTGTCCTTGATTTTGTGGGCTGGACTCGCCGCCAAGGGACCGTACGAAGCCAGCGTGGTGTTTCACTATGGGCTGCGCACGTGGGTGGCGTCGATCACGCTCTCGGCCTGGTACAGCGCGCTCACGATCCTCGCGAGCAGCTTGTTTCGCACCCCCGTGCTGGCGCTTCTGACCGCGGGCGGGAGCGCGACGGTGCTGTGGTTTCTCAACAAGCTGTCCGGCGCAGGCTGGGCGCCGTCGTGGCTCAAGGGCGCGCACCTGGCTTTTCCGGGCGCGTGGGACGATCGGCTGATCGGCGCAGGAATCGAGCACTGGGGCGCAGGGACCCTCGTGTGCGTGCTCTGGACCGCGATCGCGCTGGTCGGGGCGAGCGCGGTGCTCTCGAAGCGAGACGTGTGAGGGCGCTGACACCATGACAAACGCGATCGAACTGCAAAACGTCGTCAAGCGCTTCGGCGCCAAGCGCGCCGTCGACGGCGTGTCGTTCTCGATCCCCGAGGGCGCGGTGTTCGGGCTCATCGGGCCGAACGGCGCGGGAAAAACCACGACGTTCTCGATGCTCGCCGGCTACCTCGAGCCCACCGAAGGCTCGGCGCGCGTCCTCGGCGCAGTGCCCACAGACGTCGACGCGCTCAAGGGAAAGCTCGGCGTGCTTCCGCAAGACGCGCTGTTGCCCGCCAACGAGCCGGCCGGCTCGTTTTTGCTCTACCTGGCTCGCATGCAGGGCATCCCCGCGGCGCAGGCCGAAGCCGCGGTGCGCAAGGCGCTCGACGCCGTCGGCGGCGCGGACTGGTGGCCGGTCGAGTGCAAGAAGCTCTCGCACGGAATGGCCAAGCGCGTCGGCATCGCGCAAGCGCTGCTCGGCGACCCGAAGGTGGTGCTGCTCGACGAGCCGACGGCGGGGCTCGATCCCAAGGTCGCGTTCGGCGTTCGTCAAATGATCAAGGGGCTGACGGGGCGATGCACGATCGTCATTTCGTCACACAATTTGCAGGAGCTCGAAGAGATCTGCGACCGCGCGGCGATCCTCGACCACGGCAAGCTCGTCGCGCACGGGACCATGGCCGAGCTCACGGCGAACAACCGAGAGTTCACCGTCGAGCTCGCGCCGGGGGGAGCGCCGGTCGCGATGCGCGGGTTGGTCCCTTTCGAAGAGCTGGTGCGCGCGATCGCTGGGGTGACGAGCGTGCAGTTCGATGCTGCGACCGGGCGCATGCTGGTGATGCACGACACGTCGCAAGACCCCGACATGGTCGTCTCCGCGACGCTGAGGGTCCTGCTCGAGAACGGCGCGCGCATCCGCGGCCTCGCGCGCGGTCGCTCGCTCGAGCAACGAGTGATGGAGCTCACCTGACCTCCCCCTCGTTACCGCTTCAACCCCCGGTCGCGTCTGCGGTCGCCGCGTCTGCGATCGCCGCGTCTGCGACCCCCGCGTCTGCGATCGCCGCGTCTGCGACCGCCGCGTCTGTGACCCCCGCCTCGGCGCAGGGAATATTGATCCGCGGTCCTTCGCGATCGCACACATAATTCACACACGCCACGATCAGCCCGCAGGCCTCGGGCGGATTGCAGTCCTCGCTGACGAGGCACTCGCCTGTGCTTGCGTCGCTCGGGGGGTAGCCCCCGTCGGTGCACGCCTTGACGATGGGCGTCTCGGCGCACGCGCCGATGATGCACTCGAAGACGACCCCGCACGTCGCGCCGTTGGCGTTGCACTGCGCGGTGGACATACACGCGCGCCCGCCGTCCCGTGGCGGAACGTTGCCCGGCGGACAGCCCCCGATCATCGCCGCGATGGCGACGACGCCGATCCACCGCGCGCGCTCGAGAGTGCTCGTGATCATCGAAGATGCTCGTCGAGTGGTATAGCAGCGCACGCGCATACTGGCGATACGCGGCGCGAGCGTCAGTTCAGCCAGCGTCGTCCGAAGCGTCGTCCGATGCGTCGCCCGAAGCGCTCGCGTCGTCCGCGTCACCTGCAGCGCTTGCATCCGCGGCCGCAGAGCCGTCGCCGCTCGCGTCGTCCGATCCTGCGTCGCTCGGAGCAGTCACGTCTCTCGAAGCGTCGACCGAGGCTCCGTCGGGCAGCAGCACGTCCGGCGTGGCAGCGGCGTCTGCGCCGGGCGGCGTTCCGCAGTTGACCTGGCGACCGTTGTTGAACACCGAGGACGGGGCCGAGCCGTCATTGGCCCTCGCAGCGCGGTCACACGCCTCTTCATCGGACACAAAGCCCGCTCCGCTATCCGCGGTCATGGGGAGACCCGAGTCCCTGCTCGCCGACGCATCTACGCCGCTCGCCAGCGGCGGGATGGGCGGTGGACGCCACAAACAGCCCCCCAACGCGAGTAGCGCCGCCAGCACAGCAATGCGTCGAAGCGTTTTGGGAAGGTTCACGACAACTCGGATCAATCGCACAGTTCGTGCCAACGCACAAAACGTGTGCGACACCCCAAACGACGGAGCGATATCGCTTCGAAGCACGGCCGTCGAAGCGCGGTCTCGGCACATCGAGGCACAATGTTCGCTCGGTTTGGTAAGCTCCCCTAATCGCGATCGACTCCACCTTGAACCGAACCATGCTCCCCGAAACCTGTGCGTACATCGACGCGCTGCCCGACGGCCTCGCGTCGTTTCCGCAGTGTGAAGTGAAGGGGTCGGTCGTGCGGCAGATCGTCGAGGGCGTGGATCGTTCGCTTCTGAGCGCGCTGCCGGAGCAATCCCGAGCGCTCATCGCGGAGCCACCCCCTGTGAGCGCGTGGGTCCGCGAAGTCCCGGTCAACGTCTTGTTGATCGCGACCGCCGAGCACCTCGTGCGTGTGAGTGGCCGACGAGACGCGATGATCGAGCGCGCGTTCGACGCGAGCCAACAGCTGCTGTCGACCCCGCTCTACAAGATCCTGTTCCTCGTGGTGTCACCCGAGCGGCTCATCGCCGGCGTCGATCGCCGGTGGAACGCGCTTCGCCGCGGCTCGCGCCTCGAGCTGCTCTCGCACAGCGCGCAGTCCGCTCAGCTCCGAGCGCACTTTCCCACGGGGCTCTACACCCGATCGCTGCTCGAGCTGCGGGCGGCGAGCATGCGGGCGGCGCTCGCGTGCGCGGGGGCCAGAGGCGCGGAGGTCGAGCTCGCGGCGTTCGTGGGCGACCGCGTTGATTTCCTGTGCTCGTGGCGATGAGGTCTTGGCGCTCCGCCGCTCAACCTGCGGACTCGAGCGTCGTCCACAGCGCGCCCGAACGCACCGCGAGCGTTTCGGGGCTGAGCGAATATCGGTCGTCGTCGCGCCGCACCAGCGCCGCGCCGCCGAGCGCGCGCAGCTGCGCGACGGCGTTGCTCAGCCGATTCGCAGCCGCCGCGCGCTGGATGCGCTCGTCGGGCCAGAGGGCCTCGATGAGCTCCCGCTTGCTGCGCGTCGCGGTCGAGCTCGCGAGCTGCGCGAGCAACTGAAACGCGTTGCGCCTCGCCGACCGCGTGAGCGTCGCGCCGCCCGGCAGCCGCGCAACCCCGAGCGCCTCGTCGATGCACACGCACGCGAGCGAAGGATCCCGAGCGCTCCACTCGATGGCAGTGCGCTCAGAGGGTCCGAGGTCCGCCCAATACAGCGCCGTCGCGTGCCGAATCGGCAGCGACTCGAGCACGGATTCACCGACAACACGCCGCGCCGCGAGCCCCACCCACGCAGGAGCGAGCGAGCGAGTCACCGTCGAGATCGCAGGAGCGAGGCCCCCTTCCTCTCGCTCGCCGCGCAGCCACGCGGCGTGCCCGAGCGCGATCGTCGCCGCCACGCGATGCTCCGACGTGCGCACGAGCGCGAGTCCCTGCTCGGCCTGTCTCGCCGCGACAGCGCTCGCGTTCGACTGCCGCGCGCGAGCCAACAGCCGCACTCTGCGCGGAGCGATCAACGCCGCAACCGTCGAGGAGTGCGCTGCCCCCGCGCGCAGCCCGCGATCGAGCGCCGCGAGCCCCTCGGCGAAGCGCCCGCCCGCCTCGAACACATCCGCGCGAAGCGCAGCGACATGCACCGCTACGTACGCGTCGTCTCGGACCGCGAGCAAGCCCTCGACCTGCTCGAGTCCTCGCAGCGCGAGCTCGGAGTTTCCACGCGCGAAGTCCACCTCGGCGCGGTTGAGCCGAGCGTTGCGCAGCTGCTCGAGGTATCCCGCGCGCTCGAGCAGCGCTTCCGCCTCGACGAATCGGCACTCGGCCTGGTCGAGCTGCCCGCGCTGCAGCGCGATCATCCCGAGGTGACCGAGCGTCGTGCCCTCCGCGCCGCCGTCGCCGAGGGACCGAAAGTGAGACACGGCTTGCGCCCCCGCCGCGGTCGCAGCCACGTCGTCGCCGAGCATCGCGAGGCACAGGCACATGTTGGTCAACGCGACCGCCTCCGCCTTGCGCGCTCCGAGCTTCGCAGACAGGTCGCGGGCCGCGCGGTAGTGCGCGAGCGCCTCGTCGAGCCGCTGCTGCCAATACTCCAGCGACCCGAGCCCGATCACGCACTGCGCTTGTTCGTGCGCGTATCCGACGAGGCCATAGCCCTCATGGGCCCGAAGCATGAGCGCGCGCGCCTCGAGAGGGTCGTCGAAGCGCCGATGAAACGCTCTCTCGACGAAGAACGCCGCCGCCACCGGGGCCGACACCGCCGTGACGTCGATCGCCTCGAGGAGCGATGCCGATTGGCTCCACTCGGTGCGCAGGCGCTGCGCCCGCGCGAGCTCGACCGCAAGCATCGCCCAACCCTCGGAGCTTCGTTGGACCTTGGACAGAGCGTCGGTGAGCAGGGACACGACGGGACCGAGGCCGTCACGTGGCTCGTACGCGAGCGCCAACGCGCGCGCGCAGCACACGAACTGTTCGCTGAAGACAGGATCGTTTGCGCGCGAAGCGAGCGCGGACGCCGCCGCTTCGAGCGCAGCGCGATCGCGGTCGAGCTCGGCGATCGCCGACGAGTCTCCGACGGTGCGCCACCGCTCGATCGCGACGCTCGCGCGCTCGACGCACTCCCTCGCCCGCCGATCCACCTGCCGGCCGAGCGCAGGACGAAACCGAGGATCGTCGAGCATCCGCGCCGCGGCGCAGTACCGCGCGATCCAGCGGCCGTCCTCGCTGTACACGATCGAACGATCTCGCAGCGCGAGCAACGCTTCGAGCGCACCGGCGTCCGCGGCAACGCGCTCGATGCCATCGAGCTCGACGCCCGCCTCCGCGGCGACGATGATCGCCAGCACCTCCGTCTCCCGATCGGACAGCGCCTCGAGCTCGGGCCATCGCTGCTCGAACAGCGGGTGCTTCGAAGCGCTGCCCTGGCGTAGCCCGCGCTTGGCCGCCTCGCACCGCTCGAGCAGCGCGCTCGGCGAGAGCACCCGCAACAGCGAAGGGATCCTGGCGAGCGCGTCCGGCGTCTGCTCTGCCGCGAGCGCGAGCGTGCCCAGCGTCCCTCCGCGATCGCCGCGGTCGTGCGCGAGCGAGACGCCTTCGCGCAGGAGCGCTGCGTCCAGCCATCGAACGCACTCATCGAGCGAGGGACGCGCGCACTCGACGTACGCGTCCGCGTCGAGCGCGTAGCGCGACACCCACCCGAGCACCAAGGGACGCTCGGCGCTGGCTGTCCGCAGGGCGGCGTGCGCCTCGAGCTGCGATCGCGCCTCGAGGGTCTCGCACGAGCGCTCGCGAGAGATCGAAGCGAGCAGCGCAGAGAGCCCCGCGCCGGGCGGGCCCCACACGAGGATGCGTCGGTGGCCATCGTCGATGCGCGCGAGCGCGTGGTCGAGGGTCGAAGAGACGAGCGACATGCGGTGGCTGATTTATAGCGCTGCCGACAGATCATCGACGGCGATCTGCCGAGCGAGCGCAGCGCCGAGCGGCCCGTGGCCCCGACGCAGGCAACCGAATAAGAGTGAATAAGGGCCGCACAGAGAAGCGCGCGTCGCGGAGCCGCGTCCGAGAGGGCGACGGGCGAGTGCCTGTCGCGGAACAAGGAGTGTCTCGATGAGGTCGATTGCGGAAGTTTCTCTCGGTCTGTTCGCTTCGTTCGTGTTGGTCGCGTGCGGGCCTGGCTCGAGTCGCCCGGTTGGCACCTCGCCGTCGTCGGGCAACGGCGCGCCGTGCAGCTCGCAGAGCGATTGTCCGAGCGGGCAGGCGTGCCTCACGGTCGGCGCCGTATCGGCCTGCACGATTTCTTGTACGGCGTCAGCGACAGAGTGCACGGGAATGGCGAGCTGCGGCTCGTTCGGCTCCGTGTCTGCTTCTGTCTGCCGCCCTCAGACAATGAGCTCGTCGAGCGCGGACGCTGGCGCTGCTCCGCGCGCGGACGAGCAGCCGAAGGCGCCGTGCCGAACGGACGCCGAGTGCACGTCGCTCCAAGCAGGCTCGATCTGCGGCGGCTTTCGCGGAGAGCGGAGCTGCACGATCGTCTGCAGCGAGCGGGCGCAATGCAATCCTCCAGCGGTGTCTGGCATCGTGACGAACTTCATGGACTGCGTAGCCGATGAGTCCAACCCCGCGCGGCGCATCTGCGCGCCGGACCCTGCGTGCCTTCAGCCGAGCAATCCGTTCGCGTGTGTGACATTTCCGATGATGCCTCCCAACCCGTTCGAGGACGCCGGATTCTGAACGGCGAGGGCGCTCGGTAACTCAGCGCAGTCGCCGATGACGGGGACTGTCCTGATCGCACCAACGGAGTTTGGAGCGGGAAAAGGGGGTGGGGGTGACGAGAAGTCCGCTCGTCACCGTGCGCCCGTGGCCCACGTTCGCGCCGACGGCGCCTTGACCAACCCTGGGTGCTCCCGTATTCATCCGTTCATCGGGATATACCGATGGACCTCTCACGCTACGTCGACACCATCACGCTCTTCGGCGACGCGACGCGCCTGCGGCTCTGCGCGCTCTTGCGTGTTCGTGACCTCACCGTCACGGAGCTCGTCCGGGCGACCAACCTCCCCCAGTCCCGCGTCTCGACGCACCTCGGTCGCCTCCGCGACGCTGGCGCCGTCCGCGACCGACGCGTGGGCACTTCGTCCATCTACTCCCTGTCCATCGACGGCCTCCCTCCGGCGGCCCGCTACCTCCTGGACGAAGCCATCAGCTCGGACGACTCCACGCTCGGCTCCGACCTCCGCCGCTTGCGTCTGATCGACGCCCGAGCGGGCTCCCTGCCGGACGCCTTCGTCGGCGAGATGGAGCGGCACTACTCCCCCGGCCGCACGTGGGAGTCGCTCTCCTTCGCCCTCACGGCTCTCATCAACCTCGGCGACGTCATCGACATCGGCTCCGGCGACGGTGCCGTCGCTGCGCTGCTCGCCTCGCAGTGCCGCTCGCTCCTCTGCGTCGACGCGAACGAGGCGATGCGCGCCGCCGCGAAGAGCCGGCTCGCACACCATTCCAATGCCCGCACGCTCTGCGCCGACGCCGAAGCCCTCCCCCTGAGCGAGTCGAGCTTCGACGTCGCGTTGATGTTTCACACGCTCACGTACGTCGAACATCCCGATCGGGCGCTGCAAGAGTGCGCGCGCGTGCTTCGCGTCGGAGGGCGCATGGTCCTGCTCGTCCTCGACCGCCACGAGCACACCGACGAGACCGAGAAGTACGGCGCGCGTCACCCAGGATTCGCGCCTGCCACCCTCCGCACGATGATCAAGAAGGCAGGGGCCGAGGTGCTGTCCTGCGGCGTGGTCTGCCAAGAGTCGCGCCGTGGGAAATTTCGAGTGATCCTCGCCACCGCCGAGAAGCGCAAGAACCCGCCTCCTCTCCGACAGAAATCAAGGTAGCCGTCCATGTCACTCCATCCCCTCGAACAGCTCCTCCGTGAACGCATCGTCATCATCGACGGGGCCATGGGCACCACCATCCGCACCTACGGGATGACCGAGGCCCACATCCGCGGTGAGCGCTTCGCGAACGCCACCAAGGACCTCCTCAACAACGGGGACCTCTTCTCGCTCACGCAGGCCGAGATGATCTGCGACATCCACCGTCGCTTCCTCGAGGCTGGCGCGGACATCATCGAGACCAACACCTTCGGGGCCACGACCATCGCGCAGAGCGAGTTCTTCGTCGACGATCCTCGGGAGCACGGCGGGCGCAAAGACCCTGCGTTCTACCAGGGCGTGATGAACGACCGGTTTCTCCAGGACCTCGCGTGGGAGATCAACGAGCGCTCCGCGCGGCAGTGCCGCGAGTCCGTCGAGCGAGTCGCCCAGAAGGACGGGCGACGACGCTTCGTCGCGGGCGCCATCGGACCGCTCACAGTGTCGCTGTCGAACTCGCCGGACGCCGACGACGCAGGCTTCAGGGTGGTGACCTTCGATCAAGTGCGGGACGCGTACAAGCTCCAGGTGAGGGCGCTCATCGCCGGCGGAGTCGACACGCTCCTCGTCGAGACCATCTTCGACTCGCTCAACGCCAAGGCCGCGCTCGTCGCCATCGAGGAGGTCTTCGAAGAGGACAAGATCTCGCTCCCGATCCAGGTGTCCGCCGCCGTCGGCCGCGGCGGAGAGACCATGATCTCCGCCCAGACCGTCGAAGCCCTCTGGAACGCTGTCGCCCACGTCAAACCCCTCTCCATCGGGCTCAACTGCTCTCTCGGCCCCGACCTCATGTACCCCTTCCTCGCTGAGCTCGCAGCGCGCTCGAGCGCAGCGGTGTCAGCGTACCCCAACGCGGGCCTTCCCAACCCGCTCTCTGCCACGGGCTTCGACCTTCAGCCGGCGGACATGGGGCGCTTCCTCGGCGACTTCGCCCGCGGCGGACTCGTGAACATCGCGGGAGGCTGCTGCGGCAACACGCCCGAGCACATCGCAGCGATCGCGAAGGCCCTCGAAGGCCAGCGCCCTCGCCCGCTCCCCTCGCCCGCGCCCGACGAGCAGCCGCATCCGCTGCGCCTCTCCGGCTCGCTGCCGTTCACCCAGCAGCCAGGGGTCTTCATGATGATCGGCGAGCGCACCAACGTCGCGGGCTCGCCCAAATTCGCGAAGCTCATCAAGGAAGGCAAGTACGAAGAGGCCGTCGCCATCGCGCGCCAGCAGGTCGACAACGGCGCCAACGTCATCGACGTGTGCATGGACGAAGGGATGATCGACGGAGTCTCGGCGATGTCCCGCTTCCTCGCGCTCCTCGCGAGCGAGCCCGAGGTCGCCAAGGTCCCCTTCATGATCGACTCGTCGAAGTGGGAGGTCGTCGTCGCGGGACTCAAGCAGCTTCAAGGCAAGGGCATCGTCAACTCCATCTCGCTCAAAGAAGGCGAGGAGAAGTTCCGCGAGTGCGCACACACAATCATGCAGTATGGCGCCGCCGCGGTGGTGATGGCCTTCGACGAGCAGGGGCAGGCCGCGAGCCTCGAGGACAAGATTCGTATCTGCTCGAGGGCCTACAAGATCCTCACGGAGATGGGCTTTCCTCCCGAGGACATCATCTTCGACCCCAACGTCCTGACGGTGGCGACGGGCATCGAGGAGCACAACAACTACGCCCTGGATTTCATCAACGCGACGCGATGGATCAAAGAGAACCTCCCGCACGCCAAGGTGAGCGGCGGGATCTCCAACGTGTCGTTCTCGTTTCGCGGCAACAACCCCGTCCGAGAGGCGATGCACGCGGCGTTCTTGTTTCACGCCATCGGGGCGGGGCTCGACATGGGCATCGTCAACGCCGGGATGTTGGAGGTCTACGAAGAGATCGCCCCGGAGCTTCGCGAGCGCGTCGAAGACGTGCTCCTCAACCGACGCCCCGACGCCACCGAGCGCCTCGTCGAGCTCGGCGAGCGCCTCAAGGCCGAGAGCTCTGGCGCCCCCGCGGACAAGAAAGAAGAAGAGTCCTGGCGCAAGGGCACGGTCGAAGAGCGCCTCACCCACGCCCTCGTGAAGGGCATCGACCTCCACATCGACGCGGACACCGAGGAGGCCCGCGCGAAGCTCGGCCGGCCCCTCGCCGTGATCGAAGGCCCGCTCATGGACGGCATGAGCGTCGTCGGTGACCTCTTCGGCGCAGGAAAGATGTTTCTCCCGCAGGTGGTGAAATCTGCGCGAGTGATGAAGAAGGCCGTGGCCTACCTCACCCCCTTCATGGAGGCCGAGAAGGCCGCGCTCGCCGCCGCAGGTCAGGCCGTCAAAACCCAGGGCAAAGTGCTGCTCGCCACGGTGAAGGGCGACGTCCACGACATCGGCAAGAACATCGTCGGCGTCGTCCTCGCCTGCAACAACTACGAGGTCATCGACATGGGCGTGATGGTCTCGTGCGAGAAGATCTTGGAGCGCGCCAAGACCGAGCGCGCCGACCTCATCGGACTGAGCGGGCTCATCACTCCCTCGCTCGACGAGATGACCCACGTCGCCCGCGAGATGCAGCGCCTGGGCTTCACCGTCCCGCTGCTCATCGGCGGCGCCACCACGAGCCGCGCGCACACCGCCATCAAGATCGCGCCCCACTACGACCAACCCGTCGTGCACGTGCTCGACGCGAGCCGCGCGGTCCCGGTCACCACCTCGCTGCTCGGCGACGGCAAGGCCGCGTTCGTCGCCCAGCACCAGGAAGAGTACTCCTCCATTCGCAGCACGTACGCAGGCAAACGCCACACCTTCACGCCCCTCGCCGAAGCGCGCGCCGAGGCGGCGCCCATCACCTGGCGAGCAGAAGACATCGCGCAGCCAACCTCCACCATCGGAGTGAAGGTGATCGAGCCCTCTCTCGCCGAGCTGCGCCCGTACATCGACTGGACCCCGTTCTTTCACACCTGGGAGCTCAAGGGTGTGTACCCGCGCATCCTCGAGGATGCGCGGTACGGCGAGCAGGCCCGCAAGCTCCTCGACGACGCCCACGCGCTGCTCGACCGGCTCGTCTCCGAGGGAGAGCTTCGCGCCAAGGGCGTGTACGGGCTCTTTGCCGCGAACGCGGTCGGCGACGACGTGCAGGTGTTCGCCTCGGAGTCTCGCGACCAGGTGTTGGCGAGCTTCAGGTTTCTGCGGCAGCAGACCAAGCGTGAAGGCACGGGATACCGCTGCCTCGCGGACTTCGTCGCGCCGCGCGACACGGGCCTGCGCGACCACGTCGGCGCCTTCGCGGTCACCGCAGGAATCGGCCTCCACACCATCGTCGAGAGGTTCAAGCGCGACCACGACGACTACAACGCCATCATGGCAGAGGCCCTCGCCGATCGCCTCGCCGAGGCCTTCGCCGAGTGGCTCCACGCCCGCGCGCGCGCCGAGTGGGGCCACCCCGACAACGACCTCACGGTGGCCGACCTTCACGCAGAGAAATACCGGGGAATTCGCCCGGCGGCGGGCTACCCCGCGTGCCCCGACCACACCGAGAAGGCCACGCTCTGGTCGCTCCTCGGCGCGGACGTGCGCGCGGGAGTGACCCTGACAGAGTCGTTCGCGATGCTCCCAGCGGCGAGCGTGAGCGGGCTCTATTTCGCGCACCCCGAGGCGCGGTACTTCACGCTCGGCAAGATCGACCGCGACCAGGTCGAGGACTACGCCGCCCGCAAGGGGATGACCGTGCGCGAGGTCGAGCGCTGGCTCGCTCCCAACCTCGGGTACGAGCCCGGTCGATAGGCGGGCAGATCGAAGTCGGATCTCCTGCTCGTGGATAGCCTGCTTCGGCTCGGCCAGGGCGCGGCCACTGCCGCGTTCAGCGCCGCGTCGGTGTTGGCAAAGACGCGAACGTCGTCAATCGCCCGACCGATGGAGCGACGAGCACCTTGCCCTCGCGTTGACGGTGTCATGAGAGCCTGCGTTCGGACGAGAGGCGATCGACGCGGCGGGGGTCGACACCGTGCCGGAGCGAGTGAGCATCGAGCTCACGGATCGCCTGCTCGGACCTCGGGACGCGCGCCCGGCGCGTGATCGCGCTCCAGGCGAGCCTGACCGGAAATCGACTTTTCAAGCTATTGAAATCACTGAAAAAATCAGCTTAGTACGTACGAAGGACGGAGGGTCTAGGCCGCGTGTGCGCGGAGCGTGAAGGCGCGCGCACGGTGTTCGAGACAGGGCACGACCGACCAGATCCGACGCGCAGCGCGACGCGGCAGTCGCGGTGAGTCTTCGACGCGCGGAAGGATCGCCGAGCGGTCACCGACGAAGCGATCGCCCTTCGGAGTGCAGACACGGGACATAGGATCGCCGCAAGACGGGGGGCGCGATCGAGCGACGGGCTTGCCTTGCTTGTTCTCTCAGCGCGCGTGAACGAGCGATACGCAATACCGCACGCGCCGCTCGGCCAGGCGATGAAGCCCGCGCATGAGCTCTGCAAACGGGTAGACCTCGACCCAGGGGAGCACGCGCCCGGCGGCCGCCAACGCCAAGAGCGCCTCGAGGTCTTCGCGCGGCCCTTGCTTCGCGCCGAGCACCGAGAGTCCGCGAGCCACCAACGCGTCGGGCGCGATGCTGACCCGCCCCGGTCCGATCGCACACTGAATCAAGCGCCCCTCTTCGCGCAGCCCAGCGAGCAGCGCTCCGGTGGCGTTCAGGTCGTTGCTCGTCGCGATCACCACGTCCGCGCCGCCGCGCTCGGCCAGTTGGTCGCCCGCGTCCGGTCCCTCGTGGACGATGACGTCGTCGGCGCCCATGCGCAGGAGCTCGTGTCGGCGCGTCTCCGCGCTGGTGATCGCGAGCACTGTGTGTCCGTAGGCCTTCGCGACTTGCACCGCGAGGTGCCCGAGTCCGCCTACGCCGTGCACCGCAACGACGTCTTCTGCCCGCGGCTGCGCGCGCCGCAACGCGCTGAGCACGGTGTAACCCGCGCAGAGCAGGGGCGCTGCGAGGGCGTCCTCGAGTCCGTCGGGAATCCTTACCACGCCCTGCGCGTCCACGATCATCCACTCTGAGTGGCCGCCGCCGAGCTCGATCCACGTGACGGGATCGACGCAGTGCTCCCAGCGCTCTCGGGCGCACGCCGCGCACGCTCCGCATCCCGCTTGCACCCACGGAACGCCCACGCGATCTCCGACGGCTACATCCGATACGTCGTCGCCCACACAATCAACAACGCCGACGGGCTCGTGGCCGCACACGGTTCCTTCGGGCACCGCAAAGTCGCCGCGAAAGATGTGAACGTCCGTCCCGCACAGCGCGCTCACGGCCACGCGCACCCGCACCTGTCCGGGGCCCGGCGTCGGGATCGCGACGACCTCGTGTCGCAGCGGCTTGCGCGCGCCGTCGAACACCGCGCGACGCATCGATCCGACAGGGCGAACGCTGGTTCGATGGCCCCATTGGTGGGCGAGCTGCATTCCGACGTCGACCGCGCGGGGCTCGAGCGCGCCGTGCCACGACGCGTACACCGCGAGGTCGTCCCGCGCGAGCAGCGTCGCGCGTACGTCCCCAGGCGTAACCTCGTCGCGTAGCGCGTCGAGCAGGGCGCGCTGAAATCCATCGAGCGTGGCGGGATCGTCCACGATGGGCTCGGGGTGTCGCGAGGCCGTGGGCGGGGCGATCCTGCGCGCGCTGGCGTCTCGAACGACCGTGCGAAGCCTGAGAAAATCTTCTCGAAAGCGTCGGATGTCCGTGGGCGAAAGCACCGTGTGATCGCTGCGTTCGATCACGACGACCTCCAGCGATGGGCTGCGCTGCACGACGTACGCGACGAGGTCGAAGAGCGCTTCGGGGATGTCCTCGCTGTGGGTATCCCGTCGAAACGGGCGCCGGAGCGGGTCGCTCTCAGGGACCGTGATCGATCCGCCGGCGACGTGAACCTCGCGTACGCGGCGCAGCGGGTAGCGATCGACGAGGGCGTACGGATCGACCCCGAAATTCAACGCCTGACAATAGAGATTGTGGACGTCGAGCAGCAGAAATCCGTCGCTCGGGGCGAGGAGCGCGTCGATGAAGTCCGGCTGTGCTTCGACGTCTACCGAGCTGAAGGCCAGCGCGAGATTCTCGAGGCCGACGGGGCCATCGAAGACCTCGCGCAGCGAGGCGATCCGCGCGCGACCGGCGTTCAGGGCTTCTTTTGAATAGGGGTGCGGAAACACCGTCGCGTTCTCGAAGGACCCCGCCGTGATGAACCCGAAGTGTTCCGAGAGGTGCTGATATCGATGCGCTTCGAGGTCGCGTGCCAGCGCATCGAGCCAGCGCGTGTGCCTCTGCGTGGTGCGCTGCGAGAGCATCGAGTGCTCGACGCCGTGCCCGTACAAGCGATCGGCGTCGCCGTACGCTCGAAGCAGCGCCTCGATCCACGGAGCGATCGGGGGCCCGCCCTCGAACCCCATGTCGACGTACCACTCGACGGCCTCGACGAGGCCTTCTTCGAAGAGCGGCAGCGCAGCGACGCGAAAGTCTTCGGAGGGTGAGAGAACCAGCCCGACGTGAACCATGCGACAGTGGAGGCTAACGCTCTCCCGTGATCTCAGCCCCGCCCGCAGGCAGCCATCGTGTTCATGTGGTTCTGATTGGGGTGCGGGCGCAAGACGCGCTGCCGTCGCGTCGGCCGCGCAGACGGCGTGACGGGGACCGTCGGCGTTGCGACGACCTCAGGAGCCGGCGGCGTCTCGGGAAGGCTCGGCTGTGCGACGGTCGTGATCCCTTGCTGCGGTGGGGTGGCGATCGGCGCCGCCGGCTGCACGACAGCGACCGGGAGCGTCTGTGCCAGCTGCGTGTGCGCGGGCGGCGCAGAGGATGGCTCGCTCTGCACCACGGGCGCGGGGGTCGGGTTGCATGCGGCGATGCACAGGGCCGAGGCTCCGGCGGCGCGGCGAACGGAGTTCAATACGCTGTCAGTCAATCGCATGAGAAACCTCATTGTCCCAAAGGGGGAGTGGGCGACGGCGACGGGAGATTCTATCACACGCTCACTGTCGACAGTGAGAACCCCGGGGACGGTCCTGTTCTTGGGCGCAATGGTGTTTGGCTCAATCGGCCTGGTCGCTGGCGTTGTCTTCGGGCAACACGCTCCGCTCGTGCGCGGCGGGCGGGCGACGGGACGCGCGGTCCGCTCACTCGTCGAGCAGCCCGTACTCCTTGAGCCGTCGATACAGCGTGCGCCGCGGCATCGCCAGGTGGGTGGCGGCCTTCACCTTGTTCCAGTTGCACGACTCCAGGGCGTCGACGATGCGCTGTCGCTCAGACGCCTTGCGCAGCGCCATCGGCGACGACGACGGAGGCGCGACGCTCGTCCGCTCGCTCGACTCGTCGAGCGGCAGGTGCTCGGCCTCGATCACGTCTCCGTCGACCAGCACCGCCGCGCTCTCGAGCACGTGCCTGAGCTGCCGAACGTTGCCCGGCCACGGCGCGCGCAGGAGCTTCGCGAGCGCCTCGCGAGAGAGCTTCTTGCGCGGCATCGCGTTCTCTTCGGCAAATCGCGAGAGAAAATGACTCGCCAGCGCGGGGATCTCGTCCGCTCTCTGCCTGAGCGAGGGCAGCCGCACCGTCACCACCGAGAGCCGGTAGTACAGGTCCTCGCGAAACAACCCCTGCGCCACCAGGTCCTTGAGCACCTTGTTGCTCGACGCGACGACCCGCGCGTCGACAGGCTCTTCGTTCTCGGCGCCGACGGGACGGATCTTGCGCTCCTGCAAGACGCGCAAGAGCTCGACCTGCATCTTCAGCGGCATCTCGCTCACCTCGTCGAGCACGAGCGTGCCGCCGTTGGCGCTCGCGATCAGCCCGCGACGGTCGCGATCCGCCCCCGTAAACGCCCCGCGGACGTGGCCGAACAGCTCGCTCTCGAGCAGCGTCTCGGGGATCGCTCCGCAGTGCACCACCACGAACGGCCCCCGCGCGCGAGCCCCAGAGAAATGCAGCGCGCGCGCGATCATCTCTTTGCCCGTCCCGCTCTCGCCTTCGATCACCACGGGCACGTCCGCGTCGCGCACGCGCTCGACGATGGCGAACAGCTTTCGCATCGCGTCGCCGGACGCGACAACCCCCTGCGGCGCAAACCGCGTGCGCAGCGCCTCTTCTGCGCGCGCGAGCGAGCGTCGCGTGTCCTCGAGCTCGACCGTCCGCGCAGCGAGGAGCTCTTCGATCTCGCCGCGCGCGGACTCGAGCTCGCGCGTTCGCTCTTGGAGCTGCTCGATGAGCTGCGCGCGCTCGACGGCGACGCCCGCCTGCTCGGAGAACGCGCGAAGAATCGACACGTCCATCGCGCCCCACTGCGCGCGACGCTGCCGGTTCTCGACGTACAGAACGCCCAGCGTCCGACCTCGAGCGCGAATGGGCACAGCGGCCACCGCGCCGATCGCCCGATCGTGAACCGACTGAAAGTCCGAGAATCGCCGGTCCTTCGTCGCGTTGTGCGTCGCGAGCACCTCGCCGTCGATGAGCGCGCTCTCCGCGATCGATCGCGAGAACGGCTCGACGTCACCTCCGACCGGGTCCGTCGCGCCGAGCTGCGCCCGCAACACAAGCGCGCCGCTCTCGTCGCGCAAGAGCGCCATCGCGCGCTCGGCGTTGGTGAGCTCGGCGGCGGCGCGCACGGTCTGCTCGAGGACCGCGTCGAGCGTTCGCTCTTCGTTGACCCTCCGCGCCTGATCGACGAGCAAGACGAGCCGACGGTCCTGCGAGCCGACGGTCATCCCGTGGCCCGACACGCCGAGCGTGATCCCCGAGATCGTCACCGACCCGTCCATCGCAGGGGCGACGTACGACTCGACCACGCCCTGCGCCCGCAGCGCGACCCGCGACGGAACAGACCAGAACGCGCTCCGCAAATCGGGCGGCAGGATGGACGCGACGGACTCGAGCACCTCGATGGCCCGCTCGCGATCGCGCCGCGCGTGAAGCTCTGCGCCCGTCGCGCGGTGCGCCTCGGCGCGAGCCGAGAGCGAGAGCGCCCGCAGCTCCCACTGCCCCGCGCGCTCGGCGAACTCGCTCGCTTCGGTGAGCCATTTCACAGCCGCTCGGTGGTCGTTGCGCAAGAGGCTCGTGCGGCCTCGAAGGTAGCGCCATCGGCTCGCGAGCGGACCCTCGGTCGCCGCGCTCGCCTGGGGAGTCGCGCGTTCGATCGCCTCGTTGGCCCGCTCGACGTCCGACGCGCCCGCGCGATCGAGCAGCGCTTCGGCGGCGTCGAGCGAGGCGTCGGCGACCGCTTCTTCGTCGCCGATCGCGCGAAACTCCGCGATCGCTTCGCCCGTGACCGCCAGCGCCTCGTCGTGCTGCCCCGCGCGCGCCTTCGCGACGCCCAAGCCCTGAAGCGCGTGCGCGACGAGCATCCGAAGCCCCGCCGTTCGCGCCTCGCCGAGCGCTTGCTCGAGCAGCGAGAGCGCGCGCTCGTAGGACCCGAGCTTGATCATGTGGCTCGCGAGGTGCAGCTGCGCCCCGAGCAACACGCGCACAGCGCCCGCGCGACGCGCGAGCTTCTCGGCGGCCGACAGGTGCTCGAGCGCGCTCGCGAGGTCGCCCATCTGCTCGAGCAACGAGCCCAGGTTGAGCCGCGCCGAGGCCATCTGCGAGACGTCGCCGCCCGCCCGCGCGCGCTCGAGCGCTCGCTCGTAGAGGCTCTTTGCGAGCGACGATTCGCCGGCTCGATCACGGGCGATCGCGAGGTACGCGAGCGTGCTGGCCTCTTGGCGGGGCTCGCTCTGCTCGGTCCAAAGCGCGAGGGCGCTCTCGAGGCGACCGATCGCCTTGCCCACTTCGCCCACGTACACGTCGGACATCCCTGCGAGCGCGGACAACTTGGCGCGCAGCGACGGAGTCTTCGTGAGCGCGAGCGCGAGCTCGCAGCCGGCGACGCAGCCCGCGTAGTCGCCCTCGGAGAAGAACACTCGCGCGAGCTCGTACTGCGACCGCGCGCGCCCCTCGTCGTCGACGCCCTCGGCGATCGCGCGCCGAGCGACCGTCTTGGCGTCCGAGAGCCTCCCGCTCTGCGAGAGCGAGTGCACGAGCACCCACCGCGCGCTCTGAACGAGCTCGCTGGCGCCGCTCGACTCGACGGTGCTCGCGGCTTCGATCGCGGCGGGGTAGTCGCCAGCGGCCGAGAAGAGCTCGGCCTCGCGCTGCGTGTCGCCGGGCGCGACGACGGTGGGCGCGTTGTTTCGGAGCGCGCGCAGGAGCGCCGCGGCTGCGCTGGGCAGGTTGCTCTCTGCGAGCGCCTTGGCGCCGGCGCGCGCGTGGTCGAGCGCGCTTCGGGCGTCGCCTGCACGAAGAAAAGCCCACGCGACGGCGGCCTCGGGCGCGTGCGACGCCGCGAGCACCCGCGCAGCATCTCGATGGAGCTGCGCTCGCTGCTCGTCGTCGAGCGCGTCGATCACCGCTTGCGCGAGCGAAGGATTCGACGGCGCGAGCGTTTGATTGGCCCTGAGCGTGAGCGCGCCGAGCGCGCGGGCGCCCTCGATGTCCTGTGGGCTGACGCCCATCGCGACGAGGGTCTTGCTGTCCGCCGCGACGCCGAGCGCCTGCGCCGAGGCCACCGCGCGCCTCGACCCTGAGTCGAGCGACTGTGCGCGCCTGCGCGCGACGTCTTGCGCGCGAGGCGGGATCTCGACGCGTGCGACGTCTGCGGCGGTGACGGCGCCCGCTTCGGCGAGGGCGCGGAGCATCTCGTTGACCGCGAGCGGCAGGGCGCCCGTTCGCGCGCGGACGGCGGCGACGACGCCGGGCTCGACGGGGCCGAGGATCTGCTCGCACAGCGAGGCCACTGCGCTCTCGTCGAGCGGTCCGAGCTCGACCACGGACTGCGGCGACAGCTTTTGAACGGACGATCGAGAGGCGGTCGAAGCGACGACGAGAAACGGCTCGTTGTTGTCGAAGCCGTACGCGACCGAGCGCAACAGCTCGCACACGTACGGATCGGACCGGTCGAGGTCGTCCGCGACGAGGAGCACCGGCGCGTTTTCGACGGCGCGACGCAGGTGCGCGACGTAGCCGTCCGGAGAGACATCGTCGAGCGGAGCGCCGGAGAGGACCTCGATTCCGACGCGCAGCCGCTCTGCGGGAGCCTCGCCGGGCTCTCCTTGAAGGTGGAGCACTTGCACGCCGCGGAGCTGCGCGCGCCACGTGAGCTCGCGCAGGAGCGTGGTGCGACCGCTTCCTTCTTCGCCGTCGATGAGAACGACGCAGTCGCCGCCCTGGCGACGGAGCAATCGTCGACCGATGTGATCGAGGAGCTGGCCGAGCTCGCTCTCGCGCCCCTCCGGTCGCAGCACGACGCGAGCCGGCGTCGCTGCGGGTTTGGGCGCATCTGCGACCACGCGAAACAACGCGGCGATGACGTCGTCCGCAGTGCGAAAGCGCTTGTCTGGATCGAGGGACGCGCCCGCGCGGGCGACCTCGACGAGCGCGGCGAGCCGCGGGTCGCGCGCGACCTCATCGGGAACGGCGGCGTCGACGCCCTCGACGCCGAGCGTCACGAGGAGCGACAGCGAGAGCGCATACAGATCTGCGCGCGGATCGGGAGGGAGCGACTCGCCCGCAAACAGCCGGTCGCGGCGCTCGGGGGGCATGAACGCGAGCGTTCCTCCCCGGACGCGCTCGACGGCGCCGAGCGCGCCATGGGCCAGACCGAAGTCGATGAGCACGACCGGCGCGCGCCCCGACGCGCGGGGCACGACGAGGTTGGCGGGCTTGAGATCGCCGTGAACGACGCCGAGACGATGCATGTGCCGCAGCGTCTCGGCGGCAGCGGCGAAGAGCTCGACGAGACGCTCGGGCGTCGGCGTCGAGCCTTGCAGCGCCTTGTCGAGCGGCGCTCCATCGACGAACTCTCGGGTGAAGAACGGACCTCCGGGGTCCTCTGCGTCCGGCTCGGCGAGGCCGAAGTCGAACACCCTCGCGACCGCCGGCAGGTCGAGCTGCGCCAGGACTTGAAACTCGTTGACCAGCCACTGTGCCACCCCCACTTGCGCGTGGGCGTGCAGGCGCTTGAGCACCATCGGCGCGTCGTCCGAAAGCCGATCGCGAACGAGAAATACGCCGCCGCCGCCGCCCTCTCCGACGCGACGATCAATCCGATAGCGATCCGCCAGCTTCATGCTCTAGCCGCGCCGAGCATAGACCAGATTGCGCCGCGTCTGTGTCGCTCTGTGCCCCACTCGAGGCCCGAAGCGCGGTCTCGCACAGGCCGCGCGCCCAACGGTCGTGGGGCCGTGGCTCCGAGCGGAGGCTCAGCGTGACGCCCTGTCAGAGTCCCGAGAGGTCCTCACGAACCCGTGCGAATTGCCACACATCGAGGAACTTCCCGCCCTTCAACGCGGCCTTTCGCGCGACTCCTTCTCGCGCGTAGCCGCACTTCTCGAGCACGCGGGCGCTGGCTTCGTTGCCCTCGAACACCCCTGCGTACAGCCGAACCATCGCGTGTCGCTCGAACCCGTACTCGGTGATCGCGCCGAGCACGCGCGTGGCGATCCCGCGGCCCCAGTGAGCGCGACCGAGCCAATATCCCACCTCCGCAGAGAAGCGGTGCACGTCGTCGCCGAACACGAAGCCCGCGCCTCCGACCACCGCACCTCCGACGTCGATCGCGAAATTGCAGCACGGGCGGAGATCCCGGTTGAACTCGACCCACCCCCGCGCGTCCTCCAGCGTGTACGGATGCGGAAAGCGATCTCGAAGAAACCGCGCTACTTCTGGGTCGTTGGCGCTCTCGACGAGCGAGCGCTCGTCCCCGAGGCGAAACGGTCTCAGGATCACACCGCCGCCCGCGTCGATGCGCTCATCGGTCATGACGACCGTGATCGTACCATCCGCAGATCGCCCCTTCGAAGACGACGCAATTCGCTCGTCGATCGTTTGGGCTCGCGCCGCGCGTTCGCCTACACTCTGGCTCACCCTCAGTGGCGATCCGCGGCGCGATCGTGTGCGTGTGCGCGGGGGTCTGGTGCCTCACTGCGCCGGACCTCTCGGCGACGCTGCGCTCGAGGCTCGAGCCGCGGATCACGCGCCGCGCCGCGCGAAGAGCGCTCCTTCGCGAGGTGCAGCTGCTGCATTCGCAGGGCGATCGCAACCGAGCGCCGCCGGCGCCCACGATCGTTCCGAGGCTATTGCCGTTCATCGATGAGCGAATGACCCAGGCCGCCGAGTACTCGTACCGGCACTACGGCGAGCGCGAATGGCGCCTCGATCCGCAGATGATCGTGCTGCACTACACGTGCGGACCCACGTTTTCATCGGCGTGGCACACCTTCGCGAACAACCGCCCCCGGCGCGGAGAGCTGCCCGGCCTGTGCGCGCATTACATCGTCGATCAGGACGGGACGATCTACGGACTCGTTCCGCCGTCGGTCCGCTGTCGCCACGCAAACGGCGTCAATCACGTCGCGGTCGGCATCGAGTTCGTCCAAGACTGCCTCCCCGAAGGAGCGTCCGCCGTCGAGCGCGCGATGCTCACGCGCGGCCCCCAGATCGAAGCGGGCCTCGCGCTCGTGCGTCACCTTCGCCGTCGCTACGACATCCGCGACGAGAACATCATCGGCCACGCGATGGTCAACCGACACCCGATGTACGCAGACCTGCTCGGCCGCACCAACGACCACGGAGACTGGCGCGAAGGCGCCGTGCGCGAGTTTCGGCGGCGGCTGTAGCGCGCGTCCGCGAGCAGACGGCCACCGCAGACGCCACCACGAGGGCTCTTTGCGCCGGTACGCTCTTCGCAACGCGTCGACCCGTCCCTGCCGCGAGGTCCATTGCCCTGATGAAAAATTCCGTCCGTCGATTCGCTGTCGCTTCGCTCGCCGCTCTCTCGCTCTCGACCGCTGGCTGCGCCGAGCTGCTCAGCCAGCTTCGCACCGGCCAGGGCAGCGGCCTGCCCGTGCGCGCTCCCGAGCCGCCTCGGGTCCGCGTCGAGCAGGTTCGCCTCACGCGCGCCCCGCGCAACGAGCACATCGCGATGTACTTCTGCACGCGCGTCGCGCCCCCGATCGTCTGCTCGATCTTCGGGCCGATCCCGACCCGCGACGACCTGCAGTTTCAGTTCACGACGGACCTCGACTTCGAGAACCCCAACCAGATCCCGCTGCCGCTCGTCGAGGTGCTCGCGGGGTTTACGATCTTTCCGCAGGCGACAGGGGAGCAAAACCTGGGCGCCGTGTGCTTGAACCTCTGCGAAGACCCCGCGTCGTGCCCGCCCGCACAAAACGCCTGCCGCTCGGACCAGCGCGACATTCGAACGATCGACGACTTCGCTCGCGCCTCGGTCAACTTTCTCGTCGGCGTGGCCACGGGACAACAGCGCTTCGAGAACCTTCGCATCCGCACCCTCGCCCCGGGCGCGCACACCCGAACGCAGGTTCACTTGCAGCTCGACCCCGACGCCGTCCTCCGCGTCGTCGAGCACGTCGGCAACAACGTCGTCCAGCAGGCGCAGCGCGGGCAACAAGTGCGCTTCGAAATCCCCTATCGCTTCGAGGGCACCGTCTGGCTCCGCGTCGAGAACTTTGGGCGCTTCGCCGCGAGCATCCCGCCGTTTACGGGGACGTGGCAGCTCGAGTCGCTCGCGAACAACGGGCAACAGGGCGGCCAGCCGGGCTTTCCGCGCATGTTCTGACTCGCGTGCGAAGCCGAGTACGCACCCTTCAAAGGTAGTTCGTCGCTGGAAATCCAGCGCAAAGTGAACTATCTCCCCGAGCACCATGAGCTCGCCCTCTGCTCCGCTCGTGCTCACCGACCCGACCGAAGCTCCCGTCTACGGCGACGGTCCGCTCTCGCGTTGGAGCCGCGCACACCTGCACGACCCACGAGACGAAGTCTTCGTTCGCATGGGACTCAAGGTCTCGCTGCTCATGGGGAGCGGCATGATCGCGACCCTCGCCGCGATTCGCTCGGACATCCCCCCATGGGCCAAGCTCGCCGTCGTCGCGACGTACTTCACCCTGTGGGCGTGGAACGTGCCGCCGGTCATCTTGATGCTGCATTGCACGATGCACCGGCCCTTCATCCGCGACCCCAAGTGGCTCAACCGCGTGCACGCCTACGGGATGTCGTTCTTCTTCGGAATCCCCACCGGCTACGCCGAGCACCACATGGGGATGCATCACATCGAAGACAACATGAACGACGACCTGTCGGGCACGTGCCGCTACCGCCGCGACAGTTTTTTTCACTTCATCGCTTACTGGGCGCGCTTCTTCTTCTTGATCGCGATCGAGCTGCCCTTGTACCTGAGCCGCCATGGACGCAGCGCCATGGCGCGCCGCGCGCTCTTCGGCGAGCTGGCTCACTGGGGGCTGATCGCCGGCGCCATGGCGATCGACTGGCGCTTCGGCCTCGTGGCCTTCGGCCTGCCATACTTCATCGTTCGCTTCATGATGATGGTCGGAAACTGGGGCCAGCACGCGTTCGTCAACACCACGCGCAAGAACAACGGGTTCTCCAACTCGATCACGTGCATCAACAGCACATACAATCAACGCGCGTTCAACGACGGCTACCACATCGGCCACCACCTCAAGGCCAACCGCCACTGGACCGAGGCCCCCAAGGAGCTGCTCGACAACCGCGAGCAGTACATCGAACACGGCGCGATCGTCTTCGAGGGCCTCGATTTCTTCATGGTCTCGGTCCTGCTCTGGACGGGCCAGTGGAAGACCCTCGCGCGACGCTACGTTCGCCTCGACGGCGTCGAGCGCTCGGACGACGAGGTCATCGCGTTGCTTCGGTCCCGCGTGCAGCCGCTCGCGCCGGAGCAAATCGCGTTCATGCAAGCGACCGCCTGAGCCGCGTCGGGTGCTTTCGGCGCAAGCCGCGAGCCGATCAGACGCGGCCCAAATCGCGCTTCAAGCGGTGCCGGGCGGAGGAATCGTCCGACTGCTTCGGTCGATCGCCACCGAGATGAACTCGCCGTCGCTCAGCGTCACGGTGTGGTCGTCGCGCAACACGCGCCGCTCTCCTCCGTGAGAGAGCACGAGCGCTCCGTCCTCGAGCGACAAGGTCGCGACGTCGCTCGATCGCCAGACGATCGCCGCGTCAGGCTCGGCAGACAACGTCGCTTCGCCGCCCAGCAAGAACAGCACGCAGCGCGAAGCCCCCGCGTCGTCGACGCGCTCGAGCGTCGCCCACGGCGGCAAGGCGCCCGTCTCGCACTCGCCGTGATCGAAGCGATAGCGCACGAACGGCCCGAGCCCGAGCACGTCGCCCCGCTCGAGCGCCGCGGCCTCGCTCGAAACGCGAGCGCCGTCGATGGTGGTGCCCGTGGTCGAAGCGAGATCGGTCACCCACGCCCGACCGCCGCGCCAGACCAGCGACAGGTGGGCGCGCGAGATCGTGCGCTCCATCGCGGCCGCGTCCGCCGACCCGACGCATCGAACCTGCTCGTGCGCCGAGGCGTCGCGCCCAAAGACCACCGCCGCGGCGCCGAGCACGGTCACCGGCCCGGCGAGCGCGTCGCCCACGATTTCAGCGCGCAGCTGCCGCGCGTTCCACAGCGGAACCGCCATCGCAAACGCCTCGTCCGGAACGCGAATCCCGGTCACCTCCGCGATCGCCTGCGCCATCACGAGCGCCGTGTCGAAGCGGTCTTCTGGGCGCTTCGCGAGCGCGCGCAGCACCACGGGCTCGAGCGCGAGCGCCATCGCGGACAGCGATCGATCGAAGCGGGGCGGCTCTTGAAACAAGTGCCCCGCGTAGATCCCGGCAAGCTCACGAGCGCCAAACGGCGTCGAGCCCGTGAGCATCTCGTACAACATGGCTCCGACCGCATAGAGGTCCGTGCGCGCGTCGACGGTCGAGCCCCTCCACTGCTCGGGCGCCATGTAATCGGGCGTCCCCAGCACCGCGTTCGCCGCGGTGTGCAAGTGCACCGAGCCGTCGAGCGACGAGTCGACCACCTTCGCCAGTCCGAAGTCCGTCAGCTTCGCGAGCTCGCCCACCGTCGTCGGCGCGAGCATCACGTTTTCGGGCTTGATATCGCGATGAATCACGCCGCGCGCGTGCGCTTCACAGAGCGCCGCGAGGACCTCGAGCGACCATCGCGCAGCGCGAGGCGCGTCGAGCGCGCCGTCGGCCATGGCCTCGTCGAGCCCTCGTCCGAGCACCGCTTCGAGCACGAGGTAGCGCGTCTGGTCGCTGAGCTTGCCGACGTCGAAGACGCGAACGATGAAGGGCGATCGCAGCGCCGACGCAGCGCGCGCCTCCCTCGAGAAACGCGCGGCGATGTGCACGTCGCGATTGAACTCTGCGGCCAACAGCGCCACCGCGACCTTCAAGCCCGTCAGCGCGTCTCGAGCCAGGTACACCCGCTTGGTCGCGCCACGCCCGAGCTCGCGCTCGATGACATATCGCCCAGCGATCCGCGTGCCTTCGATCGGTGCGCCGTCGCTCATCCTCGAGAGCACAGACGATACCCTCGTCCGTGAATCGGCGCTGCACAACCGGTCGAGACGAACATCCCCCGCTCGGATACCGTCGAGCTTCGATCGATGCCAGAGAACGACCCGCAACCGGCGAGCCCCGACGAAGCAACGGCCGCGGACGACGCCCTCGCCCGCGCCGAGAAGGCGCGCGACCGCCTTCGAGACCGCGCAGAATGGTGGGAAGAGCACAAAGGCCGCGCGCTGTTTCCAGCGATGATCGTCGGCCTCGTGAGCGGCTACCTCCTGGGCACGCTCGTCGAGACGCCGCTCGGTCTCGGGCAGCTGCCGCGTTGGTTCGGCGCGGTCATCGGGCTGCTCGTCGTGGGACGGGCGGTTTCGTCGATTTTCGATCCTCGACGACTGGTCGCCGCGCAGAAGCGAGTCGACGCGCTGCGCGCGAGCCGTCAACGCGGCCGATGACCGTCGAAAACGCACACATGAAAGCGTCTGTCACCGAGCAACGCTGGCTATTGCACCGCCGAACACGTTAAGGTCTCGCTCGCGGGCACAGCAAACCATCGATGTTTTCACAAACTGTCGAATACGCTCTTCGCTCGATGATCTACCTCGCGCTTCATAGCGGCGATTCCCGCTTTGTTCGCGTCGCTGATCTGGCCGAAGCTGCGCACATCCCACCGGCGTACCTCGCAAAAGTGATGCGTCGCATGGCCGCCGCGGGCCTCGTCCGCGGACAGAAAGGGCACAACGGCGGGTTTGCGCTCGCGCTCGAGCCGTCGAAGATCACGATTCGCACCGTGCTCGAATCCGCGGGGGTCGCGTTCGAGCCGCTTCACTGCGCGTTCGGTCTGCCGAAGTGCAACCCGAAGAAGCCGTGCGTGATGCACGACACGTGGTCGGACTTCAAGGTCCGCTGCGAGGAGTGGGCTTCGAGCTACACGCTCGCCGACGTGCTCGCGACGCCTTCGGGCAAAGACAACCTCGTCACGCTGCGCACGCCGAGCATCACTGCGCACGAGTCCTCGGACAGCCCCTGAGAGGGCCCCCGCCCTTCGCTACGGTCGAGCCCCGCCCGTCGCGCCCGTCGCTGCGTTGCCGGTGTTCGCGCCCGACGCGGTCGCGGTCGCGGTCGTCGTGTTGGCGCCGGCGGTCGGCGTGCCGTTGGCGGCGCCGGTCGGGTGCACCTCGCCGCCTTCGCGCCGAACGCGCTCGTCGTCGTCGTGCTCTTCGACGGTCGTCGCCTCGCGCACGCGGTGATTGTCGTGCGCGACGTCGTCGACGCCCTCGTCCTCTCCAGCGCGACGCGCAGCGACGGCAGCGGCGGTCGAGTGCGCTTCGGGAGGACGATCCTCGCGGCCGTACTGTGGGCGCTGCCCAGGGCGCGACCAGTCGACCCAGACGGCGCTCTCTTGTCGCACGTCCATGTGCACGAACACGCTTCGCGGATAGAAGCCGCAGCCGGTTTGCGGAAGCGTGCGGCAGAAGTCCCTCAATACGCGGTTGGGGACGCCTTCGACGCGAAAATCGATGGCGCGACCGACGTTGTGATTCGAGTGCGGCGTCCACTGTCCGCGACGAAACGGTCGATAGCCCGAGATCACGTGGAGCCTGCGGCCGCCGAAGTGATCGCTCACGATCGCGAGCTGCCGCAGCAGGCGCGGGTTGATCGGGTGTGATCGGCCGTCGGCGTAGCGCAAGAACGAGCGCATCCGCGATTGGACGTTCGGACCGATCCTGCGCATGTGCAGGTCCATCATCGCGCCGGTGTTCTCGCGGATGAGGCGCACGTATCCGCGCGAGGCTGGCCGCCCCCAACGCCCGCCGCCGGTCGGCGTACGGCCCGAGCTCGCGGCGACCCGCGTGTTGACCGAACGAACGGTCGTACGAACCTCCGAGCGAGCGCCTGTTGTGTTGCTGGCGGTCGGCGCGCCTCGGCCGGGGCGTGTTCGGATGTCGCCGCCGAGCTGGCGATAGACATCGTCGGGGACCTCGGCCGGAACGCGCAGCCCTCGCCCGGTCCTCAACGCGAACGGCGGCTCGAGGTGGTTGTGCTCAGCGAGCACCCGCGTGGTCACGTGCATTCGCGCAGCGATTTCAGAGAGCGTCTCGCCGCGACCGATGATGTATCGCCCGTTGGTGATCTGCTGTGCGTTCGCAGAACGCGCGCCCACGAGCGTCGCGAGCAACAGCGCAACGACAGACAGCAGAGCGCCCCCGGAGGGACGGTTCGTCAGCGCGCGACCGGCACGACCGCGATCGTCTGGGATTGGGGCACTCAACGGACAGGCGGCAGTACCTTTCGAACGGCGGCGGGTCAAGTCCTGCCACGGAGCCGCTCGCAGACGCCTTCGAGCACAGGGCTTGGGCGTCGCGCGAGGTTCGCGCGGGCGAGCGCGTCGGAGCGCTCGGTAATTGACCGTCGCCCGCGACGGCGGTTCGATCCTCGCGATGGCCACGCGAACCGCCACCACGTCCGAGCTGCTCGACGCGATCGCGCGCACACCCGGCGCCCTCGACGCTGCTTCGGGAAGCCTTCTGCTCGTCCTGGTCGCGGAGCACCACTACTTTCGGCCGTTTTCGATCGACGTCATCGAGCCCACGCTCGCCCTCTACAACGCAGCCGATCCGCGCGCGGCCGCTCGTTCGCTCCTCGACGCCGCGCACCACGACAGCCACTACCGCGAGATCGGCCGCTCGATCACGTGCGTCGACGCGGAAGGCGCGAGGAGGGCGATGGGCGGATGGCTCATGGTCGACAGCGTGTGGGCCGCGATCACCGAGAGGCGCGCGGCGCGCGCGGCGCAAGACGCGAAGATCGAGGCAGAGATCCAGAGCCGGCGCGCGCAGAGCGCCGCCAAAAAGGCCGAGAAGGCCGCCAAACAAAAGGCCATCGCTGATGCTCGCGCCGCCAAAAAGGCTGAGAAGGCGTCGACCAAAGCGACCGCTGCCGGGTCGAGGTCGTCGATCGAAGCTATTCCCGAGCCCGCGCCGAGCGAGCTGCGCCCGACCGAGTGGGACGCGCTCGACCGCGGGTCGCTCGCGTCGTTGCTCGCTCGACCGCCGTCGTTGCTTGCGTACGGAGCGCTCGTGCTCGACGCGCATCGCTTCGCGCTCGCGGGGCAGTTCGAAGAGCTCGTCAGCCCCGCGACGATGCACGGCGTCGATGTGCACAAGTACCAGCACGAGGCCGCGCTCCGCGTGCTTCGACGCATGCGAGGCCGCGCGATCCTCGCGGACGAAGTCGGGCTCGGAAAGACCATCGAAGCCATGATGGTCCTGCGCGAGTACCAAATGAGAGCGATGGTTCGTCGGGCGCTGGTGCTCGTTCCGCCGGCGCTCGTCGCGCAGTGGGTCGACGAGCTGCGCGCGCGAACGGGCATCGAGGCCCGCACGCTCGACTCGCTGCCGGACGACGACGCGGCGCGCTCACCGTGGTTCGCGCAGGAGGGCGTCTTCGTCCTGTCCACGGGATGGGCGCGCAGCGCGAAGAACGCCCCCTCCGTCCGCGAAAATCCGTGGGACATCGTCATCGTGGACGAAGCTCACCACGTGAAGAACCGCGGGACGCTCGTCTGGCAGCTCGTCAACGCGCTGCGAAGCCGCTTCTTGCTGTTGCTGACGGCGACGCCGATCGAGTCGGACCTCGAAGAGCTCTACAACCTCGTGACGATCCTGCGGCCGGGCCAGTTCGCGACGCCGTCTGCGTTTCGCGCGCAGTTCGTCGACGCGAAGAACCCGACGAGCCCGCGAAACCGCGAGCAGCTCAAGCGCCTCTTGTCCGACGTCATGATCCGCAACACCCGCGCGCAGAGCGGGCTCAAGCTCCCGCCGCGGATCGTCACGACGCAGCTCGTCACCATGACGCCCGAAGAGAGAGCGCTCTACGACGCGATCGTCGAGGCGCTTCGCTCGCACGCCGATGACTCGACCGCTCGCACCGTGACGACGACGCTCCTGCTCGAAGCGGGCTCGAGCCCGCACGCGGTGCGCGGGACGCTCGACAAGATGCGCGCGAGCGCGAAGCACTCGAGAGCGCTCCGCGCGACGCTCGACGGGCTGTCGGCGCGAGCCTCGAGGGTCGAGGGCTCGAAGAAGCTGGACGCGCTCGTCGCGCTGACGCCAGAAAACGCCCCGCAGACGCTGGTGTTTACGAGGTTTCGCGCGACGCTGGACGCCATCGTCCACGCGCTGTCGAAGGCGGGTCGCGTCGTGGCGGCGCTGCACGGGGGCCTGGACTCGGCGGGCCGGCTGGCTGCGATGCAGAAGTTTCGCGCTGGCGCCGCGCAGGTGCTCGTCGCGACGCAGGTCGGGAGCGAAGGACAAAACCTCCAGTTCTGCCATCGCCTCGTCAATTTCGACCTCCCGTGGAACCCGATGGCCATCGAGCAGCGCATCGGTCGGCTGCATCGCATGGGGCAGCGCTCGGAGGTCGAGGTGATCAACCTCTGCGCCAAGGGGTCCATCGAAGAGCGCGTGCTCGACGTGCTCGATCGTCGAGTGAACCTCTTTCAGCTCGTGGTCGGCGAGATGGACATGGTGCTCGGCAACCTCGCGGACGAGCGCGACCTCGAAGAGCGGGTGCTCGCGCTCTGCGCAGAGGCGCGTGACGACTCGTCGCTCGAGCGCGGGCTCGACGCGATCGCGAGCGAGCTCTTGACGGCGCGCGGACGGTACGAAGAGGCGCGCGAGCTCGACGAATCCCTGTTCGGAAAGGAGTTCGCAACGTGACCTCGGCCCCTTCGAGCGTGGATCGTCGCGAGCTGCGCGCGTTTGTCGAAGACGCGCTCGAGCGCTACGGAGCGCTCGTCGAGCGCGGGCTTCGCCGCAGCGAGGCGGTGCTTCCGAGCGCGCTCGCCTCGGCGCTGCAGCGAGACGAGAGCGTCGTGATCACCGAGGAGAGCGAGGAGCTCGGGACCGCAGAGCTCTTGTGTACGTTGGGCGCCCCTTCGGTCGAGTGGCTGCTCAACGACCTGCGGCGCGAGCCGGTGCTCGTCGCCGACCAGCCCGACGTGGCTGCGCCTCGCGCGAACCAGGCGCGCGCGCTGGCCGAGCGCGTGACCTTTCGCAACGCGGTCGCCGTCGTCGGCGAGTCGCGCGCGAGCACTGCTACGTACTTGCACGCGATCGCCGCGTGGGTCGCGGAGGCGGACGATCGATTCGAGGGCGTCGTGTCCGTCGCGCGCAACCTGCAAGACGGCGCGCATTGCGCCGAACGCTACGTCGAGCGACTGCCGCCGGGACCGGCGCTCTCCGAAGTTCCGGCGATCGACCCGAGGATCGCGAGCGAAGTTCACGCACACTTGTCACGATCGCTTCACGGAGCGATCGCGCCGATCGAAGCCGGAATCGCCCGTCGCAAAGAGCAAGAAGCGGCGCGAACGATCGAGTACTTCGCGGCGCTGTGGGCAGACCTCGACAACACGCGGCGCAAAGCGGACAGCAAGGCGCTCGCGGCCAAGCGCGCGGCGATCGTCGCGGAGCGAGACGCGAAGCTCCGGGAGATTCCGGGACGATATGCGCTACGCGTGAAGAGCCGCTGGGTGTACGCGCGAGTCTGCGTCGTGCCCGCGATGCTCACGGAGCTCGTCGTGAAGCGCCGAAAGTCCGAGCGCCGCGTGCTCTCGCGGCTCGCCGCCGAGGCCGCGAGCCTGGACGTGTGGGCGTGCGAGTCCTGCGGCGGCCCCGCGCCCCGTGCTGCAGTGTGCGACGAGCGATTGCACATCGTGTGCGAGCCGTGCGCGCCCACCGCGCAAGGACGATGGGACTGCCCAGCGTGCGGGCGCGGCGCGTGAGCGGCGATGCCGCTGTGGACTCGCGCCAGCGCAGGGCAGCGTCACCTGGTTTCCAGGGAGGCTGTACAGGGAGGGGAAGCCGTTGCAGAGCTCCGGCGTGATGAGCGATCAAGAAGAACTCGACGCAGCGGTTCGTGGACGATGGGTGGTGTTCTTGCGGATCGACGACGCGAGACCGGGGCGAACGACTGTCTGGCGTTGAAGGGCAACCGCGCGACGGTGCACGGTAAGCCATCGGTGAGGTGGGGCAGACAGCACTTTGCGATTGTCGGGTGGGCGCGTCGGTCGCCTTGGCCATCGCTCTGCCGCGCTACGGCGAGGGCTTCGTGATCATCGACGGAATGCGCGCGCAGAAGCGCTTCACCGCGGCCTTGATCTCGTCTTCGAGCGGGGCGAACAGCCGAAACACATCGTTGTCGATTGCACGCAACACCTTCGGGTCCCGCGCAGTCACGATGATTTCTTGCTTTCCATCGGCCAGGCGCCGATCGCGAAAGACCGCTCCATGCGCGGACGCCGTGACCGTCAACGCGGCCGCCACCCACCACACCGGCACTTCGTAGTCTTGCTCGTACCAACGCTCGCTCGAGCCATCAGCGGAAGAGACAACGCTCTCGCGGATCTCGCCCACCTCGATGACTCGGTCGTTTCTTCTCACGCCGACATTTCAGCGCGATTCGCACGACCGCCGCCACTTTCACGCAGCCTTCAGCTTCGCCTGCTGCGCGGCAAAATTCTCTGGCCACAGCACCGCGTGATCGCGCTCGCCTGCTAGGATGCGCTCGATCGCGAAGCGCACGTACGCGCGTGGGTCGGGACCGTCCGACGAACGGTCTGAGGCGGGGTTGAGTTTGTCGGAGAACTGACGCGCCGCGGAGGGAGCTCCGGGAGAAAATAGGGCCTACCGCGACGCCACAAGCCTGGCAGCCCTGCGTCGCGGAGGAGGCTTGATGACAACTTCTCGCACGATCCCACCCGCTGTCTACTGCGCCGAGCGACGATTCGACGCACTCATCGCCCTCGAGATGGGCGAGCTCACCGTCGCCCAGGTGGCCGAGGCCAGCGGATGCGCTCCCAGCACGCTCTACCTGCGAAAACAAACGGTTCTCCAGGCACTCACCCCCAAGCGGCGGGGACCCAAGCCCGGTCGGCGCGACTTGCTTCGGCGCGCGCAGGACGCCGAGCAACGCGCCGCTCAGCTCCAACAGCAGCTCGACGAAGCTCGCAGCCGCGCCGAACGCGCGGGCACCCTTTCGAAACGGACGCGACTCGCGCTCCT
>LNEO01000345.1 GCA_001465015.1 Deltaproteobacteria bacterium Ga0077539
CGGGGGCGGGGCGCGCGGCAGCGCGGGTGGGGGCTTCAGCACTGCGCCTACCGTCGTTCTGCTCACTTGGGGCGCGCGGCAGCGCGGGTGGGGGCCGCCTCGCGGCTCTGTGGCAAACGTCGTTCTGCTCACTCGCGGGTGGGGGCTTCAGCTCTGCGCCAGGCGCGTTCTCCTTGGATCTGCCCTCACCAAACTTGGGTAACCATGAGCCCTTGGCTCCCGCCCGTCGCTTCCCCCGCTTCGCCCGCTACTTCACCACGAGGTTGAGCATCTTCGCCGGGACCCAGATCACCTTCACGAGCGTCTTGCCCTCGAGGGCCTTCTGCACGTTGTCGAGCGCCATCGCCAGCGCCTTGACCTGCTCTTCGGTCGCGTCCCTGGCCACCTCGACGGTGCCGCGCATCTTTCCGCTCACTTGTACGGGGATCACCAGGACGTCGTCGATCGTGAGCGCCTCGTCGTAGCTCGGCCACGGCTGCTTGCAGACGAGCTCTTTGTGTCCGAGCGCCTCCCAGCACTCTTCGGCCAGGTGCGGCGCAAACGGCGCCACCAGCTGCACCAGCGCCTCGCGGTCGGCCTTCGTCGCGCCCTTGGACTGCAGCGCCGAGACGTACTCCATCAACGCCGACAGCGCCGTGTTGAACTTGAACGTCTCGATCCGCTCGCCCACCAGCTTGATCGTCTTGTGCCTGAGCTTCGCGTGCGCGTCGCCCTCGCAGTCCTTCGGCTCGAACACGACCATCCACACGTTGTTGACGAAGCGCGTGATCCCCTTGATCGCGCGGGTGTCCCAGGGCTTCGCTTGCTCGAAGTCGCCCATGAACATCTCGTACCCGCGCAGCGCGTCCGCGCCGTGCTCGGCCACGACGTCGTCCGGGTTGATCACGTTGCCGCGCGACTTGGACATCTTGTGCGCGCGCGCGTCGACGAGGATCGAAGGCGCTTCGCTCACGACGAAGCCTTCGCCCGCCTTCTTCACCTGCGTCTCGCTCAGCTTCACCGCCTGCGCGAGCGCCGAGCCCTTCTTCAGCGTCGCCCAGATCCCTGGGCGCTCTTCGCTGGGGTCCAGCTCTTCGCCCACGTCCTTCGCGGTGATCCAGTCGCTGTCCACCTTCCATCCGGTGTACTCGACCTC
The DNA here is from genome assembly GCA_001465015.1 of Deltaproteobacteria bacterium Ga0077539. Classification (GTDB taxonomy): domain Bacteria; phylum Myxococcota_A; class Polyangia; order Polyangiales. The sequence continues at coordinate 1,136 of LNEO01000345.1, forward strand.
GCCGAGCACCATGCCCTGGTGTCGCAGCTTCGCGAAGGGCTCCTTCGTCGTGACGTGGCCGAGGTCGTAGAGCACCTTGTGCCAGAAGCGCGCGTACAACAGGTGCAGCACCGCGTGCTCGGCGCCGCCGACGTACAGGTCCACGTTCATCCAGCGATTTTCGAGGTCACTCGAAAAGATGTGCTCGCCGTTCTTCGGGTCGAGAAAGCGCAGGTAGTACCAGCACGACCCCGCCCACTGCGGCATCGTGTTGGTCTCTCGCGCGAACCACTGCCCGTCCTGCTGAAAGAACCGCCAGTCCTGGAGCTTGGCGAGCGGCCCCAACGGATCGCCGCTCGGCTTGAAGTCCGTCGTGGGCGGCAAGCGCAGCGGCAGGTCCGCTTCGCGCACGGCGATCGGCTGGTCGTAGCGGATCTTGTGCGCGTCTCCCTTGCGCGGATCGCCGTCGGCCCGCTCCATCTCGACCGGAAAATAAATCGGGATCGGCTCGCCCCAGTAGCGCTGCCGCGAGAAGACCCAGTCCCGGAGCTTGTAGTTCACCGTCGGCTTCGCGACGCCCTTGCTCGCCAGCTCCCCAACGATCTTCTTCTTTCCCTCCGCGCTCGAGAGACCCGTAAACGACCCCGAGTTGACCATCACCGCGTCGTCGCCGCTCACCTCGTAGGCTTCGCCCTCGGGCATCGACCCTCCGCCCTTCGGCGCGATCACCTGCACGATCGGCAGCGAAAACGCCTGGGCAAACTCGTAGTCGCGCTGATCGTGCGCGGGCACCGCCATGATCGCGCCCGTGCCGTACCCCCACAGCACGTAGTCCGCGATCCACACCGGAACCTTCGCGCCGTTGACCGGATTGATCGCGTACGAGCCCGTGAAGACTCCGGTCTTCTTCTTGGCCCCGAGCGCCTCTTGCCGCTCGCGATCGCTCTTGTTCTTCGCCGAGTGAGCGTACCTCTGCACCTCGTCGCGCTGCGCCGCGGTCGTGAGCTTCTCGACCAACGGGTGCTCGGGCGCGAGCACCATGTACGTCGCGCCGAACAGCGTGTCGGGGCGCGTCGTAAACACCGTGATGCTCTCTCCCTCGAGCTCGGTGGCGAACGTGATCTCCGCGCCTTCGCTGCGGCCGATCCACTCGCGCTGCATCACCATGGTGCTCGTCGGCCAGTCCAGGCCCTCGAGGTCATCGAGCAGGCGATCTGCGTACGCGGTGATCTTCAGCATCCACTGCCGAAGCATCACGCGCTCGACCGGGTGATCGCCGCGCTCGCTGCGCCCGTTCTTCACCTCTTCGTTGGCGAGCACCGTCCCGAGCGCGGCGCACCAGTTGACGGCGATCTCGTCCTGAAACGCCAGGCCCTTGTGAAAGAGCTGCAAGAAGATCCACTGCGTCCAGCGGTAGTACTCGGGCGAGGTCGTGTCGACCTCGTGCTCCCAGTCGTAGCTGAACCCCAGCGAGTTGATCTGCTTCTTGAAGTTGGCGATCGTCTCTTGCGTGCGGTCGTGCGGGTGCACGCCGTGCTTGATCGCGAAGTCCTCGGCGGGCAACCCGAAGGCGTCCCAGCCCATCGGGTGCAGCACACGAAATCCCTTCGCGCGCTTGTACCGAGCGAGCACGTCCGTGGCCGTGTACCCCTCGCAGTGCCCCACGTGAAGCCCCGCGCCCGACGGGTAGGGAAACATGTCGAGCACGTAGTACTTGGGCTTGCTCGCGTCTTGATCGGTCGCGAAGGCTCGCTCGGCCTTCCAGCGTGACTGCCACTTGGGCTCGATTTCGCGTGGGGTGTACGGCATGAAGTTCGTGACCGACGCTCGTACGACGCGCCATCGCCCGTCGCAAGGGTGACTTGCACGGTCTCTGCGGTCAGCGCCGCGGGCGCAGCTCGATCACGACGACCTCGGGCCGGCAGCGAAAGCGCAGCCTCGGAGCGGACCCGCGCTCGTGACCGACGCCGCGCGAGACGATCAACGCGCGGCCGCCCGAGAGCTCGATCGCGCTGTTTCCCGCAGCCCACGCGCGGGGAACAGCGCTCAACGTCAACAGCGGCCCCACGAGCGGCAGCTGCACCTGCCCCCCGTGCGTGTGCCCCGCCACCAGAAGATCAGCGCGCACATCCCCGAGCGCGAAGTCCGGAGCGTGCCCCATGGCGATGTGAAACCGCCCCTCTCCCGCGCCCGTCGCCGCCTCGATCGACTGCACAGGGTTCGCCGACTCTCTCAGCCCCATGCCCGTCACCACGAGGTCCTCGAGCACCACCGGTCGGACCGTTGAAAACGTGTGCACATCGAGCCCGTCGAAGAGCCCCTCCCATCCTGCCTCCCACTCGACGTTGCCCTCGACCGCGTACACGCCGAGCGGGGCGCCGAAGCGAATCTCTCGCAAAAAGGCGTTGGCCTCGCGGCGGACCGCGTCGCCGCCGCGTCGTCGGGTGCGTTGTACGTAGTCGCCCGGCAAGAGCAAAATGTCTGGCCGCTCGCGCATCGCCAGGCGCAGCGCCGACCGCGTGTGCTCGTCGAACACGTCGAACTGCAGGTCCGCGAGCACCACCGCGCGCAGAGGGCGTCGCAGCTTCGCGCTGGTGATCGTCTCTCGGCGCACGGTCAACGCGAAGGGCTCGATCGCGAAGGCGTCCACCATGATGACCACGAGCGCCAGCGAAATGAGCGCCCAGAACGCCTTCCATCCGCGAGGCTCGAGCGTGACCGCGAGGTAGATCCCCAGCGCGGGCGCGTGCAAGAAGACCGCGTGCGACAAGAGGTTGAACGCGAAGAAGAAGTCCCCCGTCGTCGCCATCGCGATCACCACCATCGCGAGCAAGAGCCCCGTCCACTGCGCAGCGCGGGCGAGGGCGTCCCTTGGCGCCCTGACGGGCCGGCGCTTCAACAGCCAGAGCTCTGCAGCGACGAGCGCGCAGTGAAAGACCACCGCGGCCGCCGGGTGAAACGACAGCGATCGCCAGAGTCCCGAGGCTGCTTCGGCGAGGCTCACGCAGGCCTACTGTGAGACCGATGAATCGTCGCGCACAAGCTCCCCGCAGCCGCTCGACGACGCTTTGTAACCGTTGGCGCAGTGAGGGACACTCGCCGTCGCAGTGACTCGTCCAACCGAGCCTCCGCCTCCACCCGAAGGCGCTGTCCTCGAGGTCGCCGAGCCGTCGTCGACCGAGGCCGACGGCCGCGCGCGCGCGCATGGCCAGTGGAAGGGCGGACGAGGCAAGACCGCAACGCAGAGCGGGAGTGACCCCGTCGAGCGCGCCCTCGCGCAGGTCGAGCGCGGAGCCGCCCTGTGGTTCGTGCTCTTTCCCGAGCACGAGCCGGTGCCGCCGGCCACCGTCGATGTGCGCGCCTTCGTCGAGCGCGTGAAGGCCCTTCGCGCGGGCCTCGATGAGTTTGCTCGGCGCGGCTACGACGCGCGCATCCGCGCCGAGGCCGCGTATCGCGTCATCGACGAGCAGCTTCGATCGCTCTCGCGGCAGATCGAAGGCTCCGGCGACGCGCCCGTGCAGAGCTCGAACTTCGAGCGCATCGCCGCCATCGCCCACGCCGCCGTGCGCTCTGCGGGCGCCTCCCTCTTGCTCTCGGACGCCCACGGCAACCATCACCGCTGGACGAGCCCCTCGGTCCTCGCGCGCAGCACCGAGGTCGCAGCCGTGTGGGATTCGCTCAAGCTCGCGCACGCGCGCGGCGAGCTCGTCTCGTGGATCTCTGCGGTGATCCCAGGGTGGCGACCGCCCGCGCTCTCGAGCGACGCCGAGCTCTCGGTCAACGCGATCCTCTGGTCCGCCGGGCACAAGGGCATGATCCTCGAGTGGGGCGCGCAGGATTTCGCCGTCGTTTCTCCCGATGACTTGTGGCGCGCCTACCACGAGCGGTGGGACCTGCTCGACGCGCACGTCCGCCGCGGAACGGTCCTCGCCTGGATCACGCGCTTCTTCGGCGCCGGCCTCGTCGCGGGCCGCTCGCGCTCTGCCCTCTGCGACTTCATCCGCGAGCGCGACGCGCAACTGCCCGCCGGACACGCCGCGCTCGCCTCGGTGCTGCTCTTCGACGCCGCCGTGTTGCCGCTGGACCCGTGCGTTCCGGGCGACGTCGCGACGGTGCGCGGCTACCACGGCGTCTCTGGCGTGCAGTGCGACGGCGCCCCCTGGCGTCCGCTGCGAGCGCAGCTCCGCTCGGGCACCGCGTTGCTCTGGGCCGCGCAGCTCCCGAAGATCTCGCTCGACGCCATGAAGCGCTGCATGCAGCTCTTCTTCGAGCGCGATCGCCCGCGACCCGACGCGCTCTGCGAGGAGTTTGGCTGGCTCTTCGGGCCGCCCGTCGCCACGCCCGCGCTCGCCGCGCAGCTCTACGGAGCCTCGCTCGACGTCGACGGCCGCGCTTCGTTCGTGGCCATCCCGCCCGCCCTGCCGCTGCCTCCGATCGAGAGCCTGCCGCTTCCGCCACCGCCCGAGCCCACACCGCCGCCCCCCGCGCCCGTGGTCTCTGCGCCGCCGGTCGCTCAGGATGCGCCCATGAAATCAACCGCGCTCGGCCCCTCGGGCCGCTTCTACGCCGAGTGCCCCAAGTGCCAGACGCCCAACTACGGCGACATCGCGTTTTGTATGGGCTGTCACGGCGATCTCACCGCGGCGAAGTAGTCACACGCCGTTGCCCGTGACGTGCTCGTAGCGCTCTCGCTCGCGCACGACCTTCCACTCGTCGCGCTCGAAGAAGAGCTCGGCGGGCCGCGCGCGAAGGTTGTACGTCGAGGCCATCGCGTAGCCGTACGCGCCAGCGACGCCGATGATCAACACGTCGCCTTCGTCGGGCACGGGCATCGTGCGCTCTTCTGCGAGCACGTCGCCCGACTCGCAGATCGGGCCCACGATGAAGCAGCGCTCGCTCGCTCCGGCGCGAGGGCGAGGGGCATAGACCGGATGGTAGCTGCCGTACATCGCGGGGCGGATGAGCGAGTGCATGCCCGCGTCCGTTCCGATCCACACGCGGTCGCGCGCGCGCTTGATCGTGCTCACGCGCGTCACGAGCACCCCGCACTCGGCGACGAGATAGCGCCCCGGCTCGATCCACAACGCTGGCCTGCGCTTCGGATCGGGCCACCGCTCGATCCGCGCTCGCTCGAGCGCGCTCCCCCACGAGGCGAGCTCGACCGTGCGCTCGTCCTCGCGGTAACCGACGCCGAATCCCCCGCCGACGTCGACGAACTCGAGCGGCCCCGTCGCGCGCTCGACGCGCAGCGCGACGTCGAAGAGCCCCGTCGCCGCGCGAAGCCACACCTCTCGGTGCTCGTCCGTCGAGAGCCCGCTGCCGACGTGCTGGTGCAGCCCGACGAGCCGCAGCCCTCTGCGCGCGATGATGGCGAGCGCCTCGTCGAGCACATCGAGCGTGAGCCCGAATTTGCTCTCGTCCCCCGCGGTCACCACGTGCGGGTGGTGCCCTGCGCCCTCTTCGAGGTCCACCCGGATGGAGACCTTTGCGCCTCGCGCCATCGCTCCATAGCGATCGAGCGCCGAGAGCGCGTCGAGGTTGACGATGAGCCCCATCCCCGCGACCTCCCGCAGCTCGTCGTCGCTCGGAAAATTGCCGGTGTACAGCACCTCGTCCTTCGCGAACCCTCGCTCGAGCGCGAACCGCGCCTCCCAAGCGCTCACCGCGTCGATGCCGAAGCCCTCGGCGCGGATCGCGTCGAGCACCGCAGGGCACGCGTTGGCTTTCATCGCATAGCGCACTTCTGCTTGCGAAAAGGCTAGCGAAACGTCGTTGCACCGGTCGTGCAACACCTTGGCGTCGTACGCGTAGAAGGGCGTCCCGTGCTCGCGCGCGAGCGACTCCCACTCACCTGCGTCGATCGATCGCGCCCAGTCTTTCACGGTCTACGCCCTCTCGTCGAAGATCGCGTGGTGCAGCGCGCGGACCGCCTTGTCCGCGTCGGCGTCGGCCACCACCATGCTCATGTTGGCCCGACCCGAGCCCGCTGAGATGAGCTCGATGTTGACCTTCGCGCGGCCCAGCGAGCTGAACACGCGCCCCGCGATGCCGAGCGCGTCGCCCACGCCGAGCCCGACGACAGCGACCAACGATCGCCCGCGAATCACCTGCACATCGCCGATGCGCCGCAGCTCGAAGAGCGCCGGTCCCAGCGCCTCGTCGCGGTCCACCGTGAGCGTCACGGACACCTCGCTCGTCGCGACCATGTCCACCGCGATGCGGTGCCTCGCGAACACCTCGAACAGCTTCGCGAGAAACCCGTGCGCGAGCAGCATTCGGCTCGAGATGATCTGCACGACGGTGATGCTCTTCTTCGATGCGATCGCGCGCGCGGGGTGCTCTGCCTCGACGGGCGCGCCCGCTTCGGTGATCACCGTTCCGTCGCCGGTCGGGTTGAAGGTGTTGAGCACGCGGACAGGAATGTTCTCTCGCACCGCAGGGTGAATCGTCTTGGGGTGCAACACCTTCGCGCCGAAGTACGCGAGCTCCGCCGCCTCCGTAAACGACAGCACAGGAATGGTCCTCGCGGTCGTCACGACCCTGGGATCCGAGGTCATCACGCCGTCGACGTCGGTCCAGATTTCGATCTCGTCCGCGCGAAGGGCAGCGCCGAACAGCGCCGCGCTGTAATCGCTGCCTCCGCGGCCGAGCGTGGTGATTCGCCCGTCGAGGGTCTTTCCGATGAAGCCCGTGACGACCGCGACGCCCTGGCGCGGGATCGACAGCGCGTCGCGCATACGCTCGGCGCTCTCGGCGAGCGGCTCTGCAGCGCCGAAGTGATCGTCGGTGATCATCCCGACGTCGTAGGCGTCGTAGGCGTCGGCCTTCGTTCCCCGCGCGGTCAGGATCGCGGCCATCGTGCGCACGCTGAAGCGCTCGCCGAAGGACGCGACGAGGTCCGATCGCTCTGCGTTGAGCGGCTCGCCCGCGGGGATCTTCGCGATCGCCTCGCGCAGCGCGCGCACCTCGCCCTCGACCAGCGAGTGCGGCAGCGAAAACGCGTCGAGCAACGCACGGACCCTCGAGACGACAGGCTCGACATCGATCGCCCCCCTCGTCGCCGCGTCCGCGGCCTTGAGCAACATGTCCGTGACCTTGGAGGCCGCTGACACCACCACGACCACGGGCCCCTTGGCGCGCTTGGACGCGATGATGTCGCACGCGTTGACGATGCGAGTGGGATCTCCGACCGATGTTCCCCCGAACTTCACGACGCGCACTGCGATGACCTCCGACGGTGTCGAAGGTTCGCTCGTAGCACGAAGCCCCCCGGCGTTCGTAATTCGACGCAACGCGCTCCCCCGCCGAGCGCGATGCCTACACTACGGAGCCGGCGTGCCGCCCGCTGCGCCGCCTGCTGCGCCGCCCGCTGCCTCGCGGCAGACCGGATCGACGATGCGGAAGTCTACGCGGCGGTTCTGCGAGCGCGCGTCGCGCTGAGCGCGGCCACGGAGGCCGTCGACCGGGCGCAACGGACGCGTCTCGCCGAAGCCGTGCGACTCGAGGCGGTTGGGCTCGACCTGGTGCTCGGCGAGCCAACGCTGCACGCTCGCCGCGCGGCGGTTGGACAGATCCATGTTGCGGGCGTCGTCGCCGACGTCGTCGGTGTGGCCTTCGATCGAGACGCGTCGGACGTCCGGCGTCGCGCGGAGCGCGTCACCGACCGCCTGCAGCACCGGAAACGATCGCGGCAAGATCCGGTCGCGGTTGGTCGCGAAGAACACCGGCGAGTTGATCTGAATGTTGCAGCCCTGGATGCGCACGAGCCCCGGGCAGCCGTTGCGGTTGGGATCGGGGTGCGGCGAGCCTGGCTGATCCGGGCAGTGGTCGGTCGGGTCTGGCACGGTGTCGCCGTCGCGGTCGGGGATCGGGCATCCCGCGCGCGCCGGGTCCGGACGCGGACCGGCAGGGACGTCGCGGCACTGGTCCTGGGCGTTGAGGACGCCGTCGGAGTCCGCGTCGCCGTCGGGGCATCCGCGGCGAGCGGGGTCTGGGTGCTCGCCTTGCGGCTCGTTGACGCACTGGTCTTCGTTGTCGAAGACGCCGTCACGATCGGTGTCGTTGAGCGGGCATCCGCGCCGCGCGGGATCCGGGTGCTCGCCTTGCGGAACATCCACGCACTGGTCGTCCGGATCGAGCACGCCGTCACGATCGCGGTCGCCCAGCGGACAGCCACGACGCGCGGGGTCCGGGTGATCTCCCTGCGGAACGTCCACGCACTGGTCGTCCGGATCGAGCACTCCGTCGCTGTCGGTGTCCCTCGGCGCGGCCGGCGCAGGGCGGCGAACCGGCGCGTACGCGAGGTGAAACAGACCGCGAAGCGTCGGGGTGCCCGCGCCTTGCGTGAGTCCGGGACCCGCGCCGGCGCCGACCAAAATGGTGTCCGCGATCAGGTAGTGGATGCCGCCGATGACCTCGGCGTTGGTCCACGGATACTGAAAGAAGTTCGACACGCCCGAGGACATCCAGCCTTCGGCGCCGATCGTGAGGCGGTCGTTGGCCAGGACGATCCCGAGTCCGGCGGTGGCGAAGATCTCGTGGCCCGCGGCGTTGGCGACGCCCTGACGAAACGAGGTCTCGACGTCGCGGAAGTGAAAGCCCGCGCTGAGCGAGTAGCGAAGCACCGACGCGCGACCGGCGAACGTCAGGTCGAACTTGCCGCGAAAGCGGTTATCCGAGACGTTGGTGAACGAGCCCACGTTCGCGTTGTCGATGCCGAACACGCCCGAGTTGAAGAGGAAGTTGGCTCCGAAATGCAGAGACGCGGGGGTCGTGTCGGCGTGACCGAAGATCCTCACGCGACCGCCGAGGCGCATGTCGCCCACGGCGACTCCGTTGAACGCTCCGACGCTCGTCATGGTCGAGGCCTGCCCGGTCTGGAGCAGCGCGAGCGGGACGTTCAAGTGGATGTTGATGCGATCGATGAAGCCGATGCCGATCTGAAAGTGCGTGAGCAGCATGTGCTCGATCAGCACGCTCGAGGCCATCTCACCCGGGTTGGGACGCGCGACGAGCGGGCGGTACGCATAGTCTGCGACGATCCCGCCTCGGATCCCGAAGGAGCCGTCGCCTGGTGAGTACCAGGGGTGCTGCGCAGCGAAGAACGTCTCGCCCGCCGGCGCTGGCTCGTAGCGGTTGAACGCGTACGGCGCGGTCTGCGCCTCGGCGCTCGCCCCTGCGACGGACACTGCCGCCGCGGCGAGCAGGCCGATCGCCGATCGGCGAAGCGATGAATGACTGGAGTTCGACACGGTAGAGAGCCTCCTGAAAACGTCGTCGATAAGAGTCGCAAACGTGTGGATGCGCCGCTCGTCGGCGCAATTGGCGCGATGAAGGGCCGAACGCTCGTGCGCAAGACCGCCCAATCTGACGCTAGGGGGTATCATGTTTTCGGTCCCCTTCGCTACGTTTGTACGAGGCCGCTTCGCGACCATAATCCGCGGGCTATCGCGCAACGCCTGCGTGTGCTGCGGCCTCGAGCAGCCGGGCCCGCAGCGCATCGACGGTGGGGCGAGCTTCGGGGCGCTTTGCGAGCGCTTCGAGGGCGACCTCTTCGAGCGCGACAGGGACCTCTCTCGAGCCTCTCTCCTCCATGGGAGGCGCCTCGAGAAACACCTGTTGCGCGAGCACGTCCGTCGAGCCCTCGCCTCCGAACGGAGTGGCGCCGCACAAAATCTCGTAGAGCAGCACGCCCACGGAGTACACGTCGCTCGCCGCGGTGACGGGGCGCGCTCGGCACTGCTCGGGGGACATGTAGAGCGGCGTCCCGTGAATCGCGTTGGGCTCGGTCAATCGCTTTCCTTCGGGTTGATCGTTGGCGAACGCCAATCCGAAGTCGAAGAGCTTCACGCGGACGCGACCGCCGTCGGGCTCAGCCAGGAGCATCACGTTTTCTGGCTTGATGTCTCGATGCACGACGCCTTCTCGATGCGCGACCGAGAGCACCGAGAGCAGCTCGCCCACGACGTCGACGATCTTCGCGAACGGCAAGGGTCCCTTGCGCATCTCCTCGCGGAGCGTGCGCCCGACGAGCAGCTCCATCACCAGGTACGGAGTCCCCTCGTCTTCGCCGTAGTCGAGAACGCTGACCAGCCCCGGGTGCCTCAGCTTCGCCAGCAGCTGCGCCTCGCGCTTGAAGCGCGCTCGGTACTCCGCGAGCTTCGCCCACGGCCCGTGCAGAAACTTCACTGCGATCGGCCCGCCGAGCAGCTCGTGCGTCCCGCGGTAGACCACGCCCATCGCTCCGCGCCCCAACAACCCGTCGATGCGGTAGCGATCTGCGAGAACTCTTCCAATCCGAGCGTCGAGCTGGCTCGGCGGCTTCTGGGTCATCGTCGTGGCGCGGAGGCTAGCGCGCATTTCGCTTGGCTTCAGCTAGCGAAGCGCACCGTTCGCGAGCTTTGGTCTCTCGGCAAGGTTGCCAAACTCACGAGGGTACCAAAGGGTGGTCGGCGTCTCCGTTGAAGGACCGCTCAAATTCGGTGTCGCTTCATGTCTCTGGCGATGACCACCGCCGCGACGATCGCGCAGGCCAGCAGCGCGACGCCCTGCGCGTACCGCCGCAGCAGGATCGATCCGACGCCGAAGAGAGAGCCGTACACGAGAACACACCCCGCGACCCAATCGCGCAGCCGCACCGGCAACGACGCTGACTCGCCGACCTCGTTGTCTGCCCCGCTCGCCGCGGCGCGCGCTGACTGTGTGCGCCATCCGGGGCCTCCGGGCCTGACGCGCGCGTAGAAGCGATCGAGGGTCTCGTCGCTCTCGGGGCGGGTCGCGAAGGTGACCGCGATCCAGCTCACCGTCGTGATGACCAGGGTCGAGAGCATAATTTTCGCGAATTGTGTGGGGTCATCGGCGTTCCATCCGAGCCCGCGCTGCACGGCGATCGAGGCGATGAAGCTCGCGGCCATCGCTGCGATCTCGCTGTATGCGCTGATGCGCCACCAGTACCAGCGCAGGATCAAGACCGGGCCCGTCCCGGCGCCGAGCGCGAGCAAGAGCTTCCACGCGCCCGCGACCGAGTCGAGGTACAGGCTCACCACGCCCGAGACGATCATCGTGAAGATCGTCGCCCAGCGCGACGCGCGAACGTAGTGGGCCTCGTCGCGGTCCTTCGCGACGAAGCGCTTGTAGAGATCGCCGACGAGATAACTGGCACCCCAATTCAAGTGCGTCGCGACGGTGGACATGTACGCCGCGAGAAAGCCCGCCATCATCAATCCCCGCAGCGAAGGCGGGAGGTGATCGATCATCACGCGGACGTAGGCGCCCTCGGGGTCGTCGATCGTGGGGTAGAGCACGTACGCGGCGAGCGCCGTGAGCACCCACGGCCACGACCGGACAGTGTAGTGCGCGACGTTGAACCACAGCGTCGCGTACACGCCTTCGCGCTCGTTCTTCGCAGAGAAGATCCGCTGGGCTACGTAGCCGCCGCCGCCGGGCTCGGCGCCCGGATACCACGCCGCCCACCACTGCACGCCCACGTACACGGTGAAGGCGAGCACGGGCATCCACGCCGCGCCCACCGGCGGAATCACCGTGAGCCGCTCCGCCGGAACCCTCGCGATGATCGCGTCCATTCCGCCCGCCGCGCGCACCGCGACGACCGCGAGCACGATGGTCATCCCGAGCTTCACGACGAACTGGAGCAGGTCCGTCACGAGCACGCCCCACAGCCCCGAGACGCTCACGTACAAGCCCGTGAGCAACAGGCACAGCGCGACGGTCACCGCTCGCTCTGCGCCGGGCTGTGCGAAGACGTCGAGCGTCGTCGCGAGGTGCAGCCAACTCGTCAGGGCGCGCATGCCGACGGTCATCCCGACGATCTTGGCCATCGCGAGGTTGACCCACCCGATGATGATGCAGTTGACGGGGAGGGCCATGTACGCCGCGCGAAACGCGCGCAGCCCCGCGGCGGGCTTGCCTCCGTAGCGCAGCTCGATGAGCTCGACGTCGGTCATCACGCCCGCGCGACGCCAGAGAGACGCGAAGAAGAAGACCGTGAGCATTCCGCTGGCGACGGCGTTCCACCAGAGCCAGTTGCCGGCGATGCCGTGCTTGATGACCAGCCCCGAGACCGCGAGCGGCGTGTCTGCGCCAAACGTCGTCGCGACCATCGAGGTCCCCGCGAGCCACCAGGGAACGTTGCGACCCGACAAGAAGAACTCGCTCACCGACGAGCCCGCGCGCTTCGTGTACCGAAGGCCAATGATCACGTTGAGCGCGAAGAACCCGAAGATCACCGCCCAGTCGAGCGCCGTCAGCCGCATCCGCGCGAGGATCGTAGACGCCGAGCGAAAAGTGAAATTGCCCGCGCGATCCGCGAGCGCGAAGCGCCTCGCGGCGGCCCGCCGGCAAACTTGCCGTTCCGTCGGCAAACTTGCCGTTCGCACAACCAGCGGATCTTCAGCGCTGCGCGGTCCGTCCCAAGTCCGGGCAGAGTTTCTTGCAGGCAGCCCGGTTGAAGAGCGCATGCAACGAGTGCATGCGCA
>LNEO01000346.1 GCA_001465015.1 Deltaproteobacteria bacterium Ga0077539
ACCAGCGGATCTTCAGCGCTGCGCGGTCCGTCCCAAGTCCGGGCAGAGTTTCTTGCAGGCAGCCCGGTTGAAGAGCGCATGCAACGAGTGCATGCGCACTCTTCATGCGCCATTCGCTCGGCAAACCTGCCGTTCCTTCGGCAAACCTGCCGTTCACTCGCCAGGCTCTTCGCTGGTGATCACCCAGCGGCCGCTCCCGTCGGCGCGCGGCGTCGCGATCACGCTGATCCGGTGCGGCGTCCCTCGGTACGTGATCACGGCGGTCACCCTCGCGCGACGGCCTCCGTCGAGCATCGTCGTCTCTCCGTGCGCGAGCTGGTAGTCGCCCGTCGCCGCGGCCCAGAGCATTTCGGTCACGACGTCCTCGAACGCGACCACCTCCCACGCGAACAGAGACGCCATCGCCTGCGCCGCGCTCGTCGCGCGCCCGCGATCGCCGGCCGCGCACGCCGCGGCAAACCCGTTGAACGCCTCGGTGATCTTCGCCGGAAGCTCCTCGAGCGTCGCCCCCCGCGATCGATCGATGCGCTCGTACCGGTCGCTGCCGAGCTGCAAGCTCAGCGCGCGGCCCGTGCGATCGCGAGGGTTCCACCCGACGTCGGTCACCACGAGCGTCCCGTCTGTGCCCAGCTCGATCGTGGCCCCGATGGTGTCGTCCGTGGCGGGCCTGGCGCTCGCGGCGCTGAAAGCTGGCCGTCCCGACGCGCGCCTCGCCGAGCGCGATCACCGCGCGCCCCGCGAGCCTCGGGTGCCTCGCCACCGCCGCGAGCGCCTCGGGGTCGTCGATCATCGAGGGCCCCGTCGAAGCGCTCGCGGCGCCCGCGTCGGCGACCGCGGCCCCTCCGGACGAGCCTCGAGGGTCGCGTCCGTTTTGCGCGTCGAGCGCCTGAGTGCAGGCCGTGCCCGCGCCGAGCGCCAGGGTCGCGATCGCGATGATCCCTCGCGCGCTCATCCGCCGCGCGCTGCGGCGATCTGCCCGTAGAGGTCTCGCAGCCGCTCTGCGTCCTCTTGCGACAGGCGCAGGTCTCGCAGCGCGATGGTGCCCTTGACCCGCACCCGCGCGCCGACCTCCGAGGCGAAGCGCTCGTTCACTCCGCTCGAGAGCATCGACGCGAAGAGCAGCAGGTCGAGCACGCTCCGGCCCCGAGCGCACTCGTGCTCGATCTCGGCCGCGACGCACTCGGCCGCGAGCGTCTTGGCCGCGTCCATCCGAGGCGCGGCGATCGCAGCGCCCGTGTACACGATCACCGCCGCGGGCTTGATCTGCACCGACGTCGGCGGATCTGTGATCGCTCGAAGCTCGAGCTCCCACGGCTCGTGCTCGCTCACCGGGCCCTCTGCGATGGGCTCTTCGACGGGCTCGGGCGGCGCGAGGACGACCGGCGCAACGCGGGGCTGCGCGGCGACTTGCGGCGCTGTTGGAGGAGGCGCCGACGCGACGGGTAAAGTTGATTGTATGTGCGGCATGCGCGGCGCGGGCTGAGCGGGCGCGTTCGGCGCGGGGATCGACGGGCCCGTCGCGGCGGGGAGCACCTCGACCGACGCGATCTGCACCGTGCCTTGCGCGCGAAAATGCTGGTTGAACACCGGGTTGATCAGCGCGGTCACCTCGGCGGACCAGAACTGCGTCTGCTTCGGCAGCTCGCTGAGCGGCTGCACGAACCGATCGAGCGCGTGAAACGCCGCCTGTCCCAGCCACTGCTGCATCATCGGAACCTCGTGCGGGTCCACCCCGTACCCCACGAACTGCCCCGCGATCCGCACCACGAACGACCCGCGCGTGACGCGATCGAACACCACACGCTGATCCATGAAACGAACGGTCGCCGGCTGCATACGCGTTGCAGCCCCGATGCTACCACCGCTCGGGCCGGTCACGGGCCCGGCTTCGCGCTACACCCAGCGCCGAAGCACGTCCCACTGCGGATCGTTGGCGAATTGCACTTCGCACGCGTACGCGGCGCGCGCTTGTCCGTCATGACTCTTGACCCAGCGATCGACGATCGCCGCCGCGGGCCCGCCCTCCATGACGTGAAAGTGCAGAACGCGCCTGCCCCTCGTGGTCTCGCGCGCGATGTGCACCGCTTCGTCCCCGAGGCGCTCGACGAGCTCGTCCTCCATCGAATCGAGCACCGCGGCCTCGTCGCTGGTCGTGAGCCCTTCTTCTGTCGGGTTCGCGAGCGGGATCATGACCTCGAGGTGCGTGTCCAAGAGCAGGTGATCGACGCGCTTGATGGCCGTGTTGATCATCACGAAGATCGGCGCGCCGTCGAGCGTCCCGCGCAAGAGACTCCAGCGATCTCCGGTCGCCTTGGCGGCAAACGCTCGCACCCTCGCGCCCAGAGACCCCAGCGAAACCGCGTCTACCGCGATGCCTTCTCCGAGCTCGATCGCTCCGATCCATCGCTCGACGTCGTCTTCTCCCAGCGTGTTGTCCAGCGCGATGAACGCGATCCGCGTCGCCAGCTGCTCGTCGGAGATCTTCGAGAACAACGGGTGAAATACCTTCACGTGCAGCCGCTCGCGTCCCTCGTCCTCTTGGATCCCGAAGGACATCTGGTCGAGCTCGATCGAGAAGCCGTTGATCTCGAGCTTCAATCCTCCGCGCGGATTGCCCTGTCGAGACGCGTAGAACTCCCACGTCCCGTCGGGCTTCGGCGCCGCTCGCAGCCAGCGCTCGGCGATGACGCGCAGCGCCGGGTCCCCCTTTCCCGAGAGGCAGAAGTGATGCTCGGCCTCGACGCCGGGACCAAACTCCCAGTCGAGCCGGTCGTCGATCGCCGCGACGTGATCGGCGATCGCTCGAATGAGCTCCTGGCTCAGCCCCTTGGCGCGAAAGGACCTCGCGATCTCGTCGGACACCGTCGCCCACCAGACCCAGAATTGCTCGATCATTCACGGACGGTGCTCCGAATCTCGAGATCGCACAAATCCTTGGCAAACCCCTCGCGGATCTCCCTCGATCCTGCCCGAGACACGCAGCGTCGATCATCGACGATGCGCCGCTGGGGCGGTGCTCCACGGGGCCTGACGAGCGAATGCCCCTCCCTCGACGAAAGCCGGTGTATACATCGGCCGCCGTGTCGATCGATGACGCAGGACGGGCTCTGCCCTCATGAGCGCAGGATTCCTGGCGACGTGCCGCCATTGCGGTGAGCAATTCGCCGTGACCCTCGTGGACCCGAGCGCCCCTTGCTCCCGCTGCAACGCGGCCGAGCCGCTCGATCCCGCGCAGCGCGACGCCGTCCACCGGGCCCTCGACAAGGCGCTCGTCCTGTCGTCGCGCGCGCAGCAACGCGCGCAGCGCGTCGACGCCACGACCCGCGAGTTCGCCATCGCGATGGCGGTGCTCGCAGGGTCCTCGGGCCTCTTCTTCGCGGCGATGTCCGCGGCAAACATCGTCTCCGAGGTGCCTCCCACCCTGACCCTGAAGACGCTCATCAAGCTCAAGCAGAGCGCGACGGGGGACACCGCCGAGATGGCCGTCGTCACCGCGTGGTGGCAGATCTTCGCCTTTGCGCTGTGGGCGTCGAGCGCGCTCAGCGCCACGTTTGTGTCCTTGTGGGCGCTTCGAAGGCCCCCTTCGACGCTGCGCGCGCTGCCTCCGCTCGAGGTCGGCGAGCGCCCGCGCTGTCGGCTCTGCGGCGGCGGGCTGTCCAAGACCAGCGTGATCTGCGCCTGCTCGAATTGCGGCGCGGTCAACACGGTCGACAAGCGCGTGACCGAGCCGCAGACCAGCACGCTCGAAGAGCAGCTCCCCTGGATCGAGCAAGCGACTGCTCCCTCGGCGCCCGTGAGCGGCCGCTGGCAGTACGTGATCGTCGCGGTCTTCACCGCGCTGCCCGCGCTCTCGCTGCTCGCGCTCGTCCGCACCCTGACCGCAACGCACAGGACGCACCCCGAGCTCTACCCGCTGATCCCCGGCTCCTTCGCGCTCGCGGCGGCCGCCAGCTTGCTGTGGCTCTCTCGCTTCGGCGCCCGAGCGCCGACGCTGCGCGACGCTCGCGTCGGCAGCGCCGTTCGCGTGTCGGGGCAGCGCTACACCGTGCGCGGCAGGATCGACTCGGAGTCTCGCGAGGTCCTTCGCAGGCCACTGATCGTGCTCGACCCGGTGGGCGACGAAGGCCCTTCGATCGTCGTGGACCTCTCGGTCGAGCCGCGAGCAACGATCGTGGGCGCCTGGCGCATGGTCGAGGGCGGCGCGCCGTTCACGACGGGCGATCGAGACGCACAGGTATTCATGGTGCTCGTCGAGCGCGGCAAACAGCGCTCGCTCGTCAGCGTCGTGTCCGACGAGACGCGGCTGTTCGACGAGGCTCCCGCGATCGCGACCGAGCCGCGGTGGACGCTGAAGCCGATCGACCTCGTCGCCGACGACGTCGTGCTCATCGGGTGAGCGCGAGCCGAGCCGACGCACAACGATCGGGCCGAGGGCGACGTCGTAGACAGAATATGTCTGCGCGGAACCTGCCCCAGCGCTTCGACCAAACGTGCGGACTCGTTGCGAAGATCGCCCCACTCCGTCAGCATCATCGAGCGTCGATCGTCCTTCGACGCTGTGTTCGACCTCATGAAGCCAACGCCCACTGAAGCCCCAACCACGGCGCTCGACCCGTACGCGGCGGCGTTGATCGAGTGCCGCGCGCAGGCCCTCGAGGACCTCGCTGTCGCCGAGTGCGCGTCGGTGTGCTTCGTGCGACACCGCGGCGGCGCGGCGGGAGAAGCCTTCTTCGACGCCCTCGAAGACCGCGCGCTCTCGATGAGCTTCGTCGTGTCGCGGGTGAGCATCTTCGAGTCGCGTGCTTTTGATGCGCTCGACGTGCTCGTCCGCGCGAGCGCGCGAGACCTCCGGGTCTCCGCCCGAGGATCGAAGCGAAGCGCTCGCGGCATCGTCCCGTTGCTCGACGCGTTTATCTCGCGCCACGAAGCGCGAGCGTTGACGCGCTTCGATGAGGGCAGCCAGGTGTTCTCGTCGGGCGGCGACGTTCACGCGCTGTGTCGCGCGTACATCGAAGCATCGCTGCGACAGGTGCGCGAGGCCAATCGCATCGAAGCGTGGCTCGACGGCACGACGGTCTCTCGCTCGGAGTCAGCGCCGGTCGCCCTCGGCGCGCTCGGCGCGGACAACGCGCATCGCACGCTCGCTGAGCTCTCCACGCTGGTCAAGGTGCTCGGTCACAGAGGGATGTTGCTCTTGTTCGAGCGCGGCGAGGCCCTCGCGAAGCTCCCTGCCGCCCGTCGAGAGACCGCGTACGTCGTGCTGCGGGAGCTCATCGACAACGCTGACGGCGGTCGCGGTCTGCGCTCGACCCACATCGTCGTGGGCGCGTCGGACGCGCTCTACACGGGGCCGCGGTCGATCGAGTCGCTGCCGCCGTTGTACGCCCGCGTCGCAGCGCCCGAGGTGATCGCGTCGGAGTCGATCGCCCCTCCCCACGCGACCTTCGTCGATCTCGAGCCTGCGCGATCGATCGCCGTGCGCAAGGGGGTCGCCGCGAGACCCGTTCCCGACGATGTTTCGCGGGGCGAGCTTCGCACGTTGATCCGCGCGTCACAGGGCTTGCCTCCGGTCGAGGCGGTCGACTCTCTCAGCGTGGGTCTCGCGCGGATCGACAAGGCGATCACGACGCTCTTCGCGCACAGCGACCACCACGGCTCGGTCTTCGCGATGCTCACCGGCCGCTACGGCAGCGGAAAGACGCACTTGCTCTTGCACCTCGAGCGCAAGGCGCTCGCAGAGAAACGCCCTGTGTTTCGCCTCTCGCTCGAGCAGCTCTCCGTCGATCTCGGCGCGCCTCAGCGGCACCTCCGAAGGCTGCTCGCGAACTCGAAGATCCCTGGCACGCAACACCCCAGCGCGCTCGACGTGCTCGATCGTTGGACTCGCAGCGCGAGGTTGCTCGATCGCTTGCTCGAGACGCTGCGATCGTTCGCCGATCGCGACGACGAAGACCTCGCGTCCGTGGCGCGCGCCGCGCTACGCGGCACCAAAGGACGCGGCGCCCGGCCGGCGATGGCGCTCGCGAGCTTTCTCGGCGCGTCGGACCTCGAAGAGAAGACCAGCGCTCCATCGTATCGACAATCTTCGTACGAGCGGTTGTTGCTGTGGCTCGCGCTGCTCGAGGCCATGGAGGGCTGCGCAGGCCCCGTCGTCATCATCGACGAAGCCGAGAACCTCTACCGCGCCGGCGTCTCGCGGGTCGATCGTCGCACCGCCCTCCGCTCTCTCTCGTTCTACTGCGGCGGAACGCTCCCCCGCGCCTGCGTCGTCACCGCGCTCACGCCCGACTCGCTGGTGTCTCTTCGCAGCGAAGCGCCCGCCCTCCTCGAGGAGGTGATCGCGCAGAAGGGAACGCTCTCGTGGGAGGACGCGACCATGTTCGCGCTTCGCCTCGAGAGGGCGCGCCCGGTCGAGGTCGCCGAGCTCAGCGCCAACGACCGCGAGCGTATCGCGCTGCGATTGTACTCCCTGCACGAGCGCGTACGGGGCGAAGCTGCGACGGTCGACCTCGACGCGATCCTCGCGAGCGAGCACGTGTCGCGCTCTCCGAGGGCGCTCGTGCGCGCCGTCGTCGACGCGCTCGAGCGCGCGCGCTTGCCGCGGTCGTAACCAGCGCGCCTCCTCCGCGAGGTCCGCCGCTGCTGCCCCGCGCCTGTCGAGTGAGCGATTGGACATTCGGCGGGTCGTGATGCTCCAATCACCGAATCTCCTATGCTTCGCGGCGCTGTTTCATCGCTTACGCTGATCGTGGCAGTCGCCGTCGGCGCGTGCGCGATGGTGGACGAGGGGCGCGTCGACGCGCGAGCGCGGGACGCGGGGCTCGACGCGAGGGACGCTCCTGACACGGCCAGCGCGGTCGACATCGTCGACGTCCCGAGAGTCGACGATGTTCCTGTCAGGCCCAATGACGTCGCGAGCGATCGTCCGACGATCGACGTTCGCGATGATGTGCCGACGATGGTGATGGACGTCGTCGGAGGCCCGAGCTGCGGAGCCTCGGACCTGCCGTGCTGCGCGGGGATGTCTTGCAGCGCCGGCAACACGTGCATCGCTGGTCTCTGTGAGGCCTGCGGACGCGCCGGACTCCCGTGCTGCGGAACCGCTTGCGAGACAGGTTTGTTCTGCAACATCAGCCGCTGTCTGCCCTGCGGCGCCAGCGGACAACCGTGCTGCGCAGGCAACGCGTGCGCCGCCGGCAGCGCCTGCAACGCGGGCATGTGCGCCGCGTGTGGAGCGCCGGGACAACCATGCTGCGCGGGCAACGCCTGCGGGGCAGGGAGCTCTTGCTCCGCGGGCATGTGCGTCGCGTGCGGAGGCAACACACAGCCGTGCTGCGCGGGCTCGATGTGCGGCGCTGGGCTCACGTGTGACGCTGGCACCTGTCGCAACTGCGGTCTGACCGGCATGGCGTGCTGCGCGGGCTCGACGTGCGCTGCGCTCAACTATTGCGTGAGCGGACTGTGTCGGGCCTGCGGAAACAGCGGGCAAATTTGCTGCCCGCCCGCGCGCACCTGCGCACCGGGCCGCGTGTGCAACATCCGCGTCAATCAGTGCCTCTAGAGCGACGGGCAGCGGGCAGCGGGCAACACGGCGAAGAGCGCATGCAAGCGTCAATCAGCGCTTCTAGAGCGACGGGGAGCGGGCGGCGGACAACACGGCGAAGAGCGCATGCAACGAGTGCATGCGCATGAGCGCCGAGCGCGGCGGGGCGTCGCGGTCGAAGCGACCGGACGCCGAGGACGAGGCTGATTTCGGATCGTCCTTCCAAGGGCCGTTCTGCGATCACCTGCACCGAGCCTCGCGCCTCGCGATGTCTTGTTGCGATGAAGAAGCGCCCCGAGCAATCTCCTCGGAAACAGCGTGGGATTCTCGGGTTGCGTTTCGCCAACAGAAGGCCTCGCAGCGATGGAGACTGGCGGTTGGAGGGAGACGTGTCGCACCAATTTCCTCGGCGTCTGGGCGCTTTGGCCCACGACGCCCCGCCGCATACGGCGCTCATGCGCATGCACTTGTTGCATGCGCTCTTCGGGCCCACGACGCCCCGCCGCATACGGTGCTCTTCGCGCCACCACGACGCGTCGCCGACGCGCTCTAGCCGCGCCCGCCGAGAGCCTTGCGCGTTCGCTTCGTCGCGAGCGCGGTCGCGGCGCTCATGATCGCGATCAGCGCCGTCGAGCGACCTCTGACCGGCGCCGCCGGCGTCCGACACCCGCATCCGCTGGGAACATCCACGCGATCGGGCGACACGTCCGCGTCCTCCTCGATCGTCACGTCGTCGAACTCCGCGTCCTCTTCGCTCGCGTCGCCCACGTTTGCGTCGCCTTCACTCGCATCGCTCTCGCTCGCGTCCCCTTCGCTCGCGTCTTCTTCGCTTGCGTCCTGTGCGTTCGCGTCGCGCCCAGCGTCGCGCCCTGCGTCGGTGACGCCAGCGTCCATCACGCACGCGCCTTCGTCGACCATTCCATCGCAGTCGTCGTCGATGCGATTGCAGGTCTCTGCGCGCGGGAGCACCTGTCCTGCGCACGCGCCCCATCGACCCGCGCCGCAGGTCTCGGTCCCTCGGCGGCACGCGCCACGACCGGCGGTGCCCGCAGGTCCCGTGTAGCAGTCGCGCGAGAGCCCGTCGTCGATTCGGCCGTCGCAGTCGTCGTCGCGGTTGTTGCAGGTCTCTCCGCTCGGAACGCACTGGCACGTCGCCGCTGGGCTCTGCGGATAGCTGTTCTGATCGACCCACGCCCCTGGAGCGCTCGTGCATCGACCGCGATACGAGTCTTGGGACGCCGCGCTCGCCGACCGTCGCCACCCGAAGTGCAGGTGCGGACCCGACGAGCTGCCCGAGCTCGCTGAGCGTCCGATGACCTGGCCGCACCGAACTCGCTGCCCGTTGCTCACGCGCAAGGAGTTGAGCTGCATGTGGCAATAGATGCTTCGCGAGCCGTCCGAGTGCTGAAGCTGCACGTAGTTGCCGCACCGGCCGCCGCAGGGGTTGCCGACGTAGCCGGTGTTGGCGCAGCCGTTGTTGGTGGCGATGACCGTTCCGTCGGCGCCGGCGAGGACCTCGGTGCCGGTCGCGATTCCGAAGTCTGTTCCAGAGTGTCCGTCGTAGCAGCGGCCGCCGCAGTTGTAGTCGCGACAAGAGCCGCTCGCGGCGTTGTTGTCGAAGTGGTAGTTGACCGTGGGCGCCGGGCCCATCGGTCGACGGTGCCGCACCTGGGCGCGCGCCGTAGAGCCAACGGTCAGCACCGCGAGCGCGAGCGAAAATGCTGACGAAACGGCGATCGTGCGACGAGTCATCGCGGCCCGATCCCGGGCTGTGCGACGAGCGCCGCGCGGTCGACGAGCTGCACGCTTCGTCCGTCTCGCTGGGGCTCGTGCAGTAGAATTCGTGTGCCGTCCGCAGAGAGCACCGGCAACGACCGCCCCTGCAAGGACGCGCGAAGGGTCCCGTCGAGCCCGAGCGACACCACCGCGCCGTCGCTCTGGTAGACGAGCGAGCGATCGATCACCAACGCCGCGCCGGGCCCCGTGGGCAGCGGCGTCTCTGCCGGAAGATCCCATCGCTCGGGCTCGCGACCCTCGCGCACGCGGTAGAACGCGGGCGTCCCCGCGGGGCTCGCCACGACGAGCACCTCGCTCGCGTCCGGCATGATCGTCGGACACCACGCAGGAACGAGCGTCGGCGCCATCGCCACCCGGCTCGCCGTGGCAATCTCCGCGCGCACGAGCTGGTAGTCGGGCATCTCGCCGCGCGTGTACACGACGTACCGTCCCGCGCTGTCGATGCTGAGCGGCCCGAGCACGGCGCGATCGATCTCGACGCCTTGCTCTTGCGTGCGCTCGGGGTGATCCACCCGCACGAGCGCGTGCTCACGGGTCAGCACGAGCACCGCGCTCGATCGCGGAACAAACCTCGCTTCGAGCACCTCGTCGCCGTCGAACCTCCACGGCCTCGTCCCCTGACCGGTGACCCATCGGAGCTCGAGCAATCGATCCGCGTCCGAGTCGGGCGGCGGTGGGATCTCTCGTCCCACGAGCAGCTCGCCCGCGCTCGACACGTCGAGCACGACCTCGTTGTGCGCGCGGAGCGCCATGGGATCGCGCGCGCTGATGCGGTGCGCGACGCTGCCGACGGGGTCCTGTGTACAGCTCGCGAGGAGCGCCACGAGCACGAGACGAGCGCGCTTCATCCCTGCCATCGTAGCGCAGTCGAGACGCAATTCGTGGCCGAATTTCCAGGGCTAGAGCCGGGCGAGCTTCTCGGGGTTGCGCACAATGTGGACGTTGAAGACCTTCGCTCCGTCGGTCTCGATCGAGAGCGCCGAGTGGATGCGACCTTCTTGTTCGAGGACGATCGCGGGCCATCCGTTGAGCTCGCAGAGCCGCAGCGTCGCGTTCGCGCCGCCCTTCTTCGCGAGCCCGATCAAGAGCCGCGCGCTTCGATCGGCGCCGGTGACGGGCTTGAGGGCCGCGGTGGCCTTTCCGTCGCTGTCCGAGAGCACCCGAGGGTCGTCGCCGAACACAGCGACGAGGGTCGCGACGTCGCCCGTCGAAATCGCCTGCAAAAACGCCTGCAACACCGCCAGGTGCTCGGCCTTGCTCGGCGCGAATCGCGGTCGCCTCTGCCGAAGACGCTCTCGCGCGCGATGCAGCGACTGTCGACACGCTTCGGCGCTGCGATCGAGCATCTGGGCCACCTCGTCGTGCTCGTACTCGAACACGTCGTGCAAGAGCAACACGGCGCGCTCGACGGGCGAAAGGGACTCGAGGACCAGCAAAAACGCAGTCGAAACCGACTCTGCCAGGGCGGTCTTCTCGCCCGGATCGTCCGCCTCGCTCGTCGGCAGCGGCTCGGGGAGCCATGGGCCGACGTACTGCTCGCGCCGCACGCGGGCGGACTTCTGGTGATCGATGCAGAGCCGCACCATCACGGTCGAGAGCCACGCGCCGTCGTTGTCGATCGAGGGCGCGTCTGCCCCCCGCTGCGCGAGCATCCAGCGCAGAAAGCACTCGTGGACGAGGTCGTCGGCGTCCGCGCGCGTCGCGAGCATGCGATACGCGATCGCGAAGAGCCTCGCCCGTTGGCGCTCGAAGCGAGCCTCGAGCGGCTCGTCCCTGCGCGCGTCGAACGCTGGTCCATCGTGGGTCGTCATCGCGCGAGCTCCCTGGGCTCGCCGCGCGCAGTGGCGGGCGCAGCGAGCGCGGGTCGCTCTTTTCCGCGCAGCCATCGGTACGCGAGCCAGT
The DNA here is from genome assembly GCA_001465015.1 of Deltaproteobacteria bacterium Ga0077539. Lineage (GTDB taxonomy): Bacteria > Myxococcota_A > Polyangia > Polyangiales. Next base: position 11,243 of record LNEO01000346.1, read on the forward strand.
TGTGGCTCTCGGCGCGCAGGCTGAACACGGTGTACCGCGCGATCATCTCTTTGAAGAATACGCCGAGTCGCCCAGTGATCACCGGCCCGTCGATCGAGCCGTCTGCGCGGTAGCCCTGAACCACGGCTTCGCGCCGGCCGAGGCTCACGAGCACGCCCCCGTCGCGCAGCGAAAACGGCTCGATCGCTCGACCGCGCGCTTGCGCGACGATGGCGTCCGCCGCGTACGCGCCCATCGGCATCGCGCTCTTGCAGGACTTGTGGATCGCTTCGGCTCCGAGCACCGACGCGCTGTCGCCGATCACCATCACGTCGGGGTGGCTCACCGATCGGAGGCGCGCGTCGACCCTGCCGAAGCCCTTCGCGTCGAGCGCCAGTCCTCGCGCGGAGAACAGCGACAACGCCTCGGGCCCGACGAAGCCCGTGCACAAGAGAACGGCGTCCGCAGAGAGCTCGCCCGTGCTCGTGCGCGCTCCGCGGGCGGTGATCGCCTCCACGCGGGTCGCGGTCACGAGCTCGACGCCGAGCCTCTCGAGCACTGCGCGCGCGTGCGCTCGCGCTCTCGGGGACAAAAACGGGGCGAACTCGCGGTCGTAGACGAGCGAGACGCCGAGCGTCGGGTGCGATTCTTTGAGCTCGGCCGCCGCTTCGAGCGCCGTGAGCCCTGCGCCGACCACGAGCGCTCGTCCGTTGCGCGCGGCGATCTCGGGGATCTTCGCCCGCAGCTCGCGGCATCGCTCGAAGGTCGCTCCGTGCTCGCGCGCTCCCGGGAGGCTCTCGTCCGTACGGCTGCCGAGCGCGAGGACGAGGCATTCGTATGCGAGCGGCGCTCCGTCGACGAACAGCTGCTTCTGGTCGGGGTCCCATCGGTCCACCGAGCCACGGACGAAATTGATTTTGTGTGCCGAAAGCCAACGGGCGAGCTCGACCGTGGGCTCCTCTGCGCCCGCGAGAAACTCGTGCAGTCGAATGCGCTGGGTGAAGCGCTCGGACCGGTCGACGACGGTGATGTCCGACGGCCTCGCAGTGAGCCTCGCGAGACGAAACGCGCACAACAGGCCGGCGTAGCCAGCGCCCACGATCACGGTGTTCATGCGCCAAGGACGAGGCAGCGCGGCGCCGCGTGACAACGAATCGAAGGGGGGCGTCGATTGCGACAAGAGCGAGGTGTGACAGCGGCGCGGGAGCAGATCACGACTGGACCTTCACCAGCTCGACCCAGCACTGGCCCGCGGCGTTTTGCCAGGAGATCGCCACGTGCGCCGCGTCGCAGAAGTACGCGCGCACCGCGGCGTGCCCCTCGCGCGAGCGCCATCGCAGCTTCTCGTTGACGCGCGTCGCAAACTCCGCGCGGTAACTCGCCAGCCGCGACGCGTTCTCTCTGGGCCTGGCCACGGTGTCGATCTCACGAAGATCGAGGAGCCCCACGCCTTCGCTTCCTGCGCTCAGCACCAGCAGCTCGTCGAAGCCGTCGACGTGCAGAAAGTCCCGCGCTCCTTCGCGGCTGCGACCTCCGAAGCGGGCGCTGAGCGGCCCGGCCGCAGCGCGAACCGAGCCGATCTCCGAGAGCGTCCCTCGCTCGTACAGCGAGAGGTGCACCGACGCCACGCCGTGGTTGATCGACCACGAGACCGCGGCGACGACCTCGTGCGCGAGCGTCGCGTGGTGAAACACCTCGTACGTGCTGTGCGGAGCGAGCGAAGGGTGCTCGACGAGACGAGACGCGCGCGGGTCGCTCGCGTCGTACACGAGCCACCATTTGGGCAGCAGAATGTCGTCGAGCCCGATGAGACGGTCGCCGTCGATCAGCAGCGAATCGACGGACTTTCCCCAGTGTTTAGCGTCGGTGTGCACCTCGAGCGGGCGCCAGACGGGCTCGTCCGCTTCGGTGTCGAGCCAGCCGATGATCTCTTCGCCGCATCGCCCCGCGGCGAAGAGCACGCCTCCCTTCAGCGCGACGCAGTGAAAGTCGTACTCCTTGCCGGGGACGGCGATCACCTGCGGCGCCTCGGGCTCGCCCGAGAAGACGCCGCGCACGATCGTGAGCTCGTTCTTTGCCGCGTAACACAGCAGGTCCCCTTCGATGCTCGCCGCCCACGGAGCCGTGCGCGGGATGCTCACTCCCTCGCGCTGCTCGAGCCGCTCGCCGGTCCAGCGAAAGAGAGCGGCCTCGTCGTCGAGGGGCAGCACCATGGCCGAGTCGCGCGACGTGCTCATGGCGCGAGAGTGTACCGACGCGGCGCGCTCGCTGTGGACATCGGCCGTCCGCGTGCGCACCTCCCGCGTCCCGTGCATCGCGTGGACCGAAGCCGCAGCCAGACCGAAGGAGCCTTTCTGTAGCTGACCCCGAGAGGAGCTACAGAAGATGCGGATTTCACTGAGCTTGTTGCGAAGCGATCACGGCCTCGCGACGATCGATCTCTTGCGTTCGAGAGAGACCGTGAAGCACCACGCGATGGCGCTCGAGAGCGCTCTCTCGCTCGGCCTGTGCTCGTATTGTCTTCGCAGCAGGCGACGCTGCATCGAGAGTCTGCGCTGGCCCACGCGGAGCTGGAAGGACCATCGACGCACACAATATCGAGCGCGATGAGCCTCCCCGCGAGCGGCTTCGCTACCAGCCTGGCGGCGCTGGACGCGCGCGTACGGCGGACAGCGCGCGGTCGACGCTGTCGCCGAGGCAAGGGTTGCAAGGGCTGCCCCACCCGCAGCGGCGAGGCGCGCGCGGAATCGACTCGAGCGTCGGCACCGAGCGGGCGTCGCCCGTCGCGGCGAGCGCGTCGACTGCGGTCTTGATCTGCCCGCAGTTTCGCGCGCGAAACACCTCGATGAGCTGCAGCACCGTCGCGTCGATGCTGCTCGCAAAATCCGCGGACAAGAGCGCGATGTCCCGCTCTCTGTCCTTCTTTGCCCGCGCCAGCGGAAGCCGCGCCACGAGCCGCTGCGGAACATACGCGCGCATCGGGCCGCGCAGCATCGCGCGGGCTCGCTCGCCGTTGGCGTTGCGCCCGCTCTCGGCGGCGGCGATCACGTCGTCGATCATCTGCGCGTCCGACGCGAGCTCGGCCCTGCCTGCGACCGCGCTCGCGTAGCGCTCGAGCATCGTCGCGCGGCCGCGAGGGCCGAGGCGCGCGTACAGACCGCCGAGGGTGAAGTCCATGAGGGGGCTGTTCATCCCGCTCGCGCGCTGCGCTTCGAGCGCCTCGATTCGACCGCGCAGCGGCATGCTCCCGCGAGGATCGAGCAGCACGTGGATCACAGGCTGCGCGCGAAAGGCGGCGAGGTCCGCAGTGAGGTCGCTGGTCGGTCGCGGCAAAGGCGGCGGAGCGACCGTGGGCTGCGTGTTCGGCCGAACGATGTTCGTCGCGCTGTGGCTGTCGTCGACGCGCGGCGTCGGCGGGACCCGCGGCGACGGCTGCCCGTTTGCGTGTCTCGCGCTTTGAATACCGGTGTCTGCCCCCACCATCCGCACGACCGTCGGCTGCGGCGAGTCGGTGCCCGTCGCGTTGCTCTGCGATCGCTTGGCGCTCGAGTAGCCCGCGCCGATGGCGGCCACCGCGCAAAACGCAAACGCTCCCGCGAGGATGGTCTGTGTCTTCTTCTTCTTGAGCTCGTCTTTGGACAGCTCTGTCCACGCGTCGCGCGTCGCGCCGACGATGGTCTCTGCCGCCGCCTTGGGGATCACGACGAGCGACTGCCGCGCGATCTCCGAGAGGGGCACGATCGTCGGCGGAGGCGTCAGCGCGCTGTCTGTGGCTGTGACCGCGGGGATGGGCCCCGACGGCGTCGGCATCGCGGCGATCTTCTGGCTGGTGACCGCGGCGGGGCTGACAGCGACCGGGTGTTTGCCTGTGCTCGAGAGCGCAGAGACTCGGCTCGTCGCCGCGGGGCCGAGGCCGGTAAACGTAAACCCGAGCGCGTTGGAGAGCGACTCGACGAGCTCGGTCGCGGTCGCGAAGCGCGCCGATGGCTTCTTGGCGAGCGCCTTGGCGAAGAAGTCATCGACCTCTGACGGGACGTCGATGTCTGGCGCCACTTCGAGCAGCTTGGGAACAGGCTCGGAGATCTGCAGTCCGAGCAGCGTCACGACGTCTTCGGCGTCGAACGGCCGGCGTCCCGTGAGGCACTCGAAGAGCACCACGCCGAGCGCGTAGAGGTCCGCGCGGTTGTCGACGTCCGCGCCGAGGGCCTGCTCGGGAGCCATGTACTCGGGCGTTCCGAACACCATGCCGGCCTGCGTGAGGCTCGGACCCTTGGTCATCCGCGAGTTGAGCTTCGCGATGCCGAAGTCGATGACCTTCGCGAACTCTTCGTCCCCGTCGCGCTGCACGAGCACGATGTTGTCTGGCTTGAGGTCGCGGTGGACGATCCCGATCTCGTGCGCGCGAGCCAGCGCTGCGCCGACATGTCGCGCGATGTGCAGCGTGCGCGCGGGCGACAGTCGGTTCTCTTTCTCCAAGACGGCGCCGAGCGTCGCGCCGTCGACGAAGTCCATCACCAGAAAGAACGAGCCGTCGCCGTCGCGCCCGAAATCGTGCGCCGCGACGACGTTGGGGTGCTCGAGGATCGCCGCCGCTTGAGCCTCGCGCTGAAACCTCGAGACGACGTCGGTCTGTCGCGACAGCTCGGGGTGCAAAAACTTCACCGCCACGCGCTTGTGCAGCGTGATGTGCTCGCCGCGGTAGACCGCCCCCATCCCGCCCTCGCCGAGCAGCTCGACGATGCGATAGCGCCCCGCGACGACCTGGCCGATGCGGTCGCGCACCATCGGGGCGAGCGGGGCGTCGTCGACGCTCAACTCGACGTCGGGCTCTGCCTTGGAGGCCGCGCCCTGAAAAGAAGCAGTCACCGCGCGCACCTCGTGCGGTGCGCTGCCCTCGTCACCATCGAGCGCTGAGTCCGCCTCGGAAGCGGAGGTAGCGCTCGCTTGCTTGGCAGCGGCGCTCGTCGAGCGTTCGTCCATTCGGAAGTCGGGTGAAGATACCGCATTCGAGCCCGAGGGGACACACCGACGGTCGATCGATGTGATATGCCCGCGGACGTTCATGGCGTCTCGGCCCGACACGGACGTACCCGACGGCGTTCGGCCCGCGATGAGCAGCGCGCTCGCGACGCGTCCGACGAGCTTTCTGCTAGCGTGGTTCTACGGCGCGGTTTTTTCGAAGGTCGCGGTAGACCCCGAGTGGGTGCGCGAGCTGCGGGCGCTCAGCGATCGCGGCTCGGTCGTGTACGTGCTTCGCTCGCGGTCGTATCTCGACTTCTTCGCGCTCTCGTACTTCGTCGATCGCTTCGCGCTGCCGACGATCGCGTTCGTGATGCACCTGGGGCTGTGGTTGCTCGAGCCCTTTCTGCGTGGAACGTTTTGGTCGGGTCTCTTCGGCAAGCGTCCGCCCGAGCGCGCGACGCTCGAGCAGGCCGTGCGCGACGGCCGCTCGGCGCTGCTCTTTCTCAGGGCGCCCGCCGCCGTCGGGCTCGCTGGACGAACCCGCCGCGGCGAGGCGGTCTCGCTCGATCACGTGCGCTGGCTGGTCGAAGAGCAGCGCAAGAGCGAGCGGAGGATCTTGCTCGTTCCGCAGGTGATCGTGTGGGGTCGAAGCCCCGACCAGGTCGAGACGGGCGTGTTCGATCAGCTCTTCGGACGCAGCGATTATCCCGGGCGATTCAGGGTGTTTGCGCAGTTCTTCTGGTACCTGCGCCGCGCGATCTTGCGCGCTGGTGAGCCGCTCGACCTCGCGCGAATCCTCGCCGACAACGACGCGCTCGGCGCGCATAAGCTCGACGAAGAAGCGCTCGTCAACCGCATCCACTGGACGCTCGCGACCAGGCTCGACCGCGAGCGCCGCGTGATCCTCGGGCCCCGCGCTCGTTCGCCAGAGCGCACGATCGAAGAGGTTTTACGACACCCTCACGTGCGCTCGGCCATCGATGACGCCGCGCAACGAGAGAAGAAGCCGGTCGACGAGGTCACCGCCGTCGCGCGCAGAGACATGGTTCGCCTCGCGGCGAGGCCGGCGCCCTGGCTCTTTCCCTGGGCAGAGCGGGTGATGGACGCGGTGTTCAACCGCATCTACGACGGAATCGAAGTGGACGAAGAGGGCCTCAAGCGCATTCGCGAAGCGGCGCGCACCGGTCCCGTGGTCTTGCTTCCGTCGCACAAGAGCCACCTCGACTACCTGCTCATGTCGTACGTCTGCTGGCGGGCAGGAATGGCGATCCCGCTCATCGCAGCGGGAGACAACCTCGCGTTCTGGCCCGCAGGGCCGATGCTCCGTCGCTTCGGAGCGTTCTTCATCCGACGCAGCTTCGGCGGCGCGCGGCTCTACACGACCCTCGTCGACACGTATCTCCGCAAGCTCTTGTCGCAGTGGACGACGATCGAGTTCTTCATCGAAGGCGGCCGCTCTCGCACAGGAAAGCTCCTCTCCCCCAAGCTCGGCCTGCTCACGATGATCACCGAGGCCGCAGAGAGCACGGCGACGGACGTCGCGTACGTTCCGATCTCGATCGGCTACGAGCGCGTGGTCGAAGAGCGCTCGTTTGTCCACGAGCTCTCGGGCGGAGAGAAGAAGGCCGAGGACGCCGGGCAGCTCGCGTCGAGCCTGCCTCGCGTGCTCGCCTCGCGCTACGGTCGCGCGTACATTCAAGTGGGCGAAATCCAGCGTTTTCGCAGCGCGAAGGCCCCCGCGATCGAGCCTTCGAGCGACGAGCCGAGAGACAACCCGCGGCGCGAGTCGGTCCGTCCGCCCTCGGCCAAGCGCGCGCTCATCGATCGGGCCAACGCGCGTCGCGCCGAAGCGCAGGTGCTCGCCGATCGCGTCATGCGCGAGATCAATCGCGCCACGCCCGTCACGCCCGCGGCCCTCGTCGCCACCGCGCTGCTCTCTCGTCGCCGCGGAGGAATGCCCCGCGAAGAGCTCCTCGAGCACATCGACGCGCTGGTGTCGGACCTTCGCGCCGCGGGCGCGCGCTTCGCGAGCGCCCTGGCTGTCGGCTACGAGGGCGGTCGTCGCCCGTATCGCGTCGACGCCATCGATCAAGTGATCGCGCTCTTCGTCGACGGCAAGAGCCTCGAGGTCCACGGCCCCGCGCACGACGCGATCTACCACGTGCCCGAAGCGCGCCGGATCGCGCTCGATTACTACAAGAACAACCTCCTGCACTTCTTCGTCCCGCGCTCGATCGTGGCCACCGCGGCCCTCGCAGCAACGTCGCGAGACGCTTCTGCGGCGACGACGGCGCACGAGCGCTCGGCCACGGTCCGCGCGGTGCGCGAGGAGTACGACGCGCTCTGCGCGATGTTCGCCAAGGAGTTCGCGTTCGACTCGGATCGCGAGCGAGAGTTTTCTTCGGCGCTCGCGGGCGCGACTTCGCGCGGCGATCTCGTGCTCGACGGAGCGCGCGAGCGCGTGACGATCGCCGACCGAGCCGCGATCGAGCGACTGCGCTTCGACGCGGGAATGCTGCGTAACTTCGTCGAAGCGTGGTGGCTCACCGCGCGCGCGGCGGAGCTGCTGGACAAGGGGTCGATTCCTGCGAAGGAGCTGGTGAACAAGGCGCTCTCGCTCGGGCAACGGTGGCTGCTCACCGGCGAGCTCACGCGGCGCGAAGCGGTCACGCGCCCGCTGGTCGAGCGCGCGTTCGCGCAGTGGCGAGAGGCCGGCGTGCTCGTCGGCGGCGACTCGGGCCCGCAGCGCAGGACCGAGCGCTTCTCCGAGCGCAGCGCGCTGGACGCCCTCGTCCGCGAAGTGGGAAGGTATTTGTAAAGGGCCGAGGGGACTCCTCGGCTGCTCACCACGTGATGCGCAACGCCCCGAGGGAAGGTGATGAAACGGCACGAGAACCCGGGAGGAGCACGGGCATCGAAGAACTCGTTTGGCGCACGGCCGGGAGGCGAGCGCCCATCGTTACCCAAGTTGTGCGAGGGAAAGTTGAGCCAACGAGCGTTCGGGCCTGCCCCAGAATGAATTCTGGGGCAGTGCGCGCCGCAAGAGCGTCGCGAGCCATGCGCCGCAGGGCAGCGCATGCATGCAGTTGTCGCTCGATGCAATCTTCGATGTACGCGGCAGGAGCGCGAACGCCCCGACGGCCTCGAGCTTGCGGAGCCATCGCGTTCCTCGGCGGATTTTCGGCTCGCGTTGCGAATACCTATCCTCGGTGGGTGCATCTACTCCCATACGACGACAGCCTCGGCGCGGCAGCGAGGGACGACAGCGGCGGCGCGGCAGC
>LNEO01000347.1 GCA_001465015.1 Deltaproteobacteria bacterium Ga0077539
CTCTTTCTTGTCCGCCGAGCTCTTCTCCGTGTGGATCTCGCCTTTGAATTTGCCGTGCACCGAGTCGTACTTGAGCTGGTACGCGAAGTAGTCGGCGTCCGTGGTCATGTCCACGACCGCGACGACGACGAGCTCCTTGCCCAACACGTTTTGCTCGACCATCGCCGAGACCAGTTGTCGACCGATACGCCCGAACCCGTTGATTGCGACCTTCACCATGGCGGCGAAGGTCATACAACAGCCATGAAAGCGTGTGTATAGCCCTCTGGTGAGAGGCCTGTGCGGGCGCGCAAACCTCGCGTGTGTCACGCTCGGCGCAAGAAATGCTCCAGAGACACGCGACTTTCGCGCTGGTGTCGCTCGCCGCAGGCTGCCCTTCGCCCGGGGCGCGTTCGGAGAATCCTCCGCAAAGGATCGCCCGAGCAGCGACCGATCCCCCCGCGACGCCGCGCGCGAGCGCCGCTTCGTGGGACTCGCCCGAGGCGGCGACCGCGTCGATGGCGCGAGAGTTTGCAGCGGCGATCGCCGCAGAGCCGATCGCGCTTCCGACGGGCGCCTCGCTCGCGCCGCGGTGCTGCGTGATGACGGGCGTCCTCGGCGCGCCGATCGGCGTGTCTGTCACGCTCGCTCTGCCGATGCCCGCGCCCTTTGCTTCCGAGCAGCCCGCGACCGTGGGCGTCGGGCAGAGCTACACGCTGTCCGGAACGGCGCCGCACACCCTCCTTCGCAGCCCGGATTTCGCCGAGCTGCGACGCAGCGTTCCTTCGATCGCCGCGGACGCGACGCGCGTGCTGGCCTTCGCCACAGAGCGGCTCGCGTCCCTCGATCGCGCACGGGCCTGGCGAGGACGGTCGCTCGTCATGCAGAGCTCCCTCGTCGGAGCGAGCTCGAACGGCCCGCAGTGGACCGTGTATTTCACCGCGATGCGCCCCAATAACGGCGGCCCCGAAGACGCCATCCGCGTGACGGTGGACCGAGATCGCGGGGTGCTCGATACGTTCGCGGGCTACAGCCGTCCCGAGCGCATCCCGTAGCTCACGGCGCGACGGTGAAGGTCACGGTCGTCCCGCCGACGCTCAATCGATACTCGCCGTTCGGCAGCTCTCCAAGCAAGTGCGCCGAGGTAAACGGTCGCTCGGGGCGCTGTGCGATGGGCGGACAAGCCATCGCGCAGCCGACGGTCTCGCACGACTGAGGCTCGAGCGTGATCGTGTTGCGCTGCATGCTGTCGACGAAGCCCACGCCGCCATCGCAGCAGATCCGGTGCGTCCCCGACACGATCGCCCAATGCAAGCGCGGTCCTGTCGTCCGCCCTTCCGGCGCTTGCACGAGCACGTCGCGAACCCGCACGGACACCGCTTCGCATTGGCGCGGCGAGTCGAGCACGAACACGCGACGACGCTCGCTGCCTGTCACGGCGAGGTCCGACTGGCCGCTGCGGGGCGAGCCCAACAACACGCTCGCCGTGTAGCTCTCGTCGACGCACTCGCAATCGCGGCAACAATTGCAGAGCTGCGGGTCGAACCCGCGCGCGCTCGACAGCCCGTTGGGCCGCAGCTCGAGCGCGCAGCCGCATCCCAGGCCGGGCGCGTTCACCGTGAGCCCGAGCGGCTGGCCCGCGAAGAGAACGGTCGGCGCGAGCACGGTGCGCACCATCGACGCTCGACACTCGCCTCCCGCGTCGATGGGCGGGGGCAAAACGACGCGATCCGCCGCGACGTCGCTCCCCACGCCGGTGTCGCGGTCTGTGCCACTGTCGGGTCCTGGCGCGACCGACGCGCCGCAGGCCGAGAGCCCCAACGCGAGCGTGATCGCGCACAAGCCCGAGGAAATTCTGCGAAAGAGTGCTTCGTTTGCTTCGAACATGACGGCGTCTTCATCTTAGCGAATACAACACTCGGGCCAATCGCGCAGAGATCGCTGGCGGTAGTCCTCGGCAATCGTGGCAGTATCCCGCGCCATGGGCACGGACCTGCTCATCGTCCTCGCGCTCATGTTGCTCAACGGCGTGTTCGCTGGGGCCGAGATCGCGGTGCTCACGCTCCGCAAGACACGGCTCGGCGAGCTCATCGATGAGAAGCGCGCTGGCGCGCCTGCCGTGCAGTGGTTGCGCAAGCAGCCCGAGCGGTTTCTCGCGACGGTGCAGATCGGCATCACCGTCGTCGGAACAGCAGCCGCCGCCATCGGCGGAGAGCGCCTCGCGCACGGGATCGGTCAGAAGCTCGCGAGCGTTCCTGTCTTGGGTCAATGGCTCTCGAAGGCGGGGCTCTTGATCGTCGTCGTGGGGATCACCGTGCTCGAGGTCGTCGTCGGCGAGCTCGTGCCCAAGTCCCTCGCCCTGCGGAGCCCGGAGCGCTACGCGCTCGCGATGGGACCTGTGCTGCGGGTCATGGCCTCCGTCGTGAAGCCCGCAGTGTGGGCGCTCACGGGCCTCAGCAACCTCGTGTTGAAGCTCTTTGGCGACAAGACCAGCTTCACAGAGACGAGGCTCTCTCCCGAAGAGCTGCAAGAGCTCGTCGAAGAGGCGGCGCGCACCGGGTCGCTCGACGCCAGGTCCAGCGAGATCGCCTCGCGCGCGATCGGGTTTCGCGAGCTCACTGCGTTCGACGTGATGGTCCCGCGCAGCCGCATCGTGAGCGTCTCGCGCCAGGCCTCGGAGGACGAAGTCCGCAAGTCGCTCGAAGGCCACCGCTACGCGCGCCTCCCGATCTACGACGGAACCCCCGAGAACGTCATCGGCTACCTCGCCGTCAAAGACCTCTTCGCGCGCCGCGCGCCCGCCGACTCGACGGGCGACGCGCGCGGGGACGCTGTGAGCGGCGTTTTGCGCGCGGTGCAGTTCGTTCCAGAGACGTTGCCCGCCGGAACGCTGCTTCGGCGCATGCAACGCGAGCAGGCGCCGCTCGTGATCGTCGTCGACGAGGGAGGCGCGGTCGTCGGGCTCGTCACCATCGAGGACCTCGTCGAAGAAATCGTGGGCGATATTTCAAGTGAGCAAGAAGCGCCCATCGCGCCCCTCGTGCTCGACGCGGATCGCTCCGTGGATCTCCCTGGCGAGATGCCGATCCGAGAGGTGAGCCGACAGCTCGGGCTCGACCTGCACGAGCCCGAGGAGTACACGACCGTGGCGGGGCTGTGCATCCACCTGGGCAGAGAGATCCCTGTGAACGGCGCGACGTTCACCCTGCACGACGGCAGCACGTTGACCGTGCTCGACGCGACGCCCCGCAAGGTTCGCTTGGTGCGCTTGAGGGTGGCCCCCGAGCCGGTCGGCGACGGGACGTAGACCGCTCTACATCGACGTGAGCCGCTCGAGCTCGGTGACCGCAGCGGTCACGTCGCCGCCCGCCCCGAACGTGCGCTTCCAGAGCACGCGCATCGTCGAGAGATCGACGATGTACGTCTGGTCGCGGCCGCCGAGCTGCGCGTTGGCGACGGTCTGGCCCGGGGATGCGTCGATCACCGCGGTGATCTGCAGCCCGTAGCGGGTGATCCACTGCTCGAGGTTCGTCCGCTGCGAGTTGCCTCCCGCGTACGGAACGAGGATCTCCACCGCAGCCGCGCGCGTCGCCGTGATTCGTGTCGTATTCGCAGCCAGAGCCCGGGCCGCGTCCTGACAAGATCCTCACAAGAAGCCGCTGGTGTGCACGATCGCGTAGCGAGCCCCTTCTGCGCGCAGCGCGGCGAAGGAGTACGGTACGAACGGAGAGCGCGTAGATCGCTCGGCGCGCGAGTTGTTGACGAACCCCTCGAGCGACAGGTTGGCCAGCGTCGCGCCAACGTTGCTCCCGTAGGGCCCCGCGGGGTAGTCCGCCGCGCCGTCGCTCGGCGCGTCGGTCACGACGTCAGCGAAGGTCGTCGCGTCTGGGGCGACCCCGCTGTCGACGACCGCGCTTCGGTCCGCCAAGACCACGTCTTCTGGCGGCGGCATGCTCGGCGGTGGAGCGCAGGCGCTCAGCGTCCACAACGCGAGCGCGATCCTCGAGTGTCGATTGGGCATCCAAGCTTCCTTCTGAACGGGAGTACCGCGCGCATACGTCCGAGCCGCTCGAATCGTTACATCGACGGCCGGTCGCCCTGAAAACCGTCGGCGCGCAAGGTGATCACCAGCGTGTCTCGGTGGCCAGGAGTCGCCCCGGTCGGTTGAATCGGTGTGCTCTCGTGAAGGACCTTCTCGTCGTCGAGCAAGATCGTCGTCCCGGGCTCTTCGATGGTGAAGCGCACCCCGCGCGGAGAGTCCGCGTCGAACACTCGCGTTTCTCCGCCGCGCACGTTGGAGCGCGCGACGAGCATCACAGCCACGAGGTCGACGCCGTCGCGGTGCGCGCCTTCGGGCGTCGGCCGACCGATCCCGTCCGCCGTGTCGATGCGAAACTGATGCGCTTCGATGAACCAGCGCTCTTTGCCTCGCAGCGCACTCGCCCGCGCCGAGAGCGAGAGCAACAGCGCGCTCCACGCCGCGTCGTCGACGAGCTCTGGCGTCAGCGGCTCGAACCATCGCTCGATCCCGCCGTGCAGCGCGTTGTACTCGACTGGCTGCCAGTGTGATCGCCGCTCGGTGTGCACGAGCGAAGCGTCATCGGCGACGAAGCAGCCGTATCTGCGGCGGCGATAACGACCGCCGTCACGGAGGTAGTGATCCGGCGGGAGGTCCGTCCAGTAGAGCGACCAGTCTTCGAGGGGCAACGGTCGACCGACCAGAGCGCTCATGCTCTGACGATCGAGCACCGAATACCCGGAAGAAACCAGGGCGTCATCGACGGCTCGCTCGGGGTGGTCTGCGTCGATCGCGCAGAGCGGCGGAGTGAAGGAGCGCACGGAATTCGCGCGGAGTGTACACCTCGCGCAGCGGTCCCCGCCCATCCCCGCCCACGCGGCTCCTTGAATCGTTGAGTTATTGAGGACCGTCCCCGTTCGTCTTGCTCGTTCGACCGCGGCCGTTCTCGCTATGCTCTCGCCATGCACGCTCGCATCGCTCGGAGTCTCGTGGTGCCCTCGACGCTCGCCGTCGTGATGATCGGCTGCTCCAACGCGCCGCCGACCAATATGCCGGGGCCGTGCGTGCGTGGATATGCTGTTCCCGCGGGGCTGACGACGCCCCCCGCTGGGACGCGACCGATGGTCGACCTCGCGCCGTGCTCGCCGACGTTCAACGGTGAGTTCACGTGCACCACCGCCGCGGGTTGCACTGTCGTGTACGGCGATGGGCCGCCCAATCCAGGAGACCCGGCGACGACGGTCTTCTGTCCGACGACCACCGAATGTTTGTTCGGACTGACCGCTGCCGGTGCCCCGCAGTACGGCCCGTGCCCGACGGTCGAAGTTCCCAATCAGCTTTGCTCCAACCGCTTCGAATTGCGCAACGCCCAGCGCAGCGGATTCGCCTGCAGCTCGACGGCGTCGGACTGCACCATCAGCGGAACGACGGGTCAGCGCGTCGCGTTCGTCACTCGCTCGATCGACGGAACAGTGGACGCGAGCGCCTGCCCCACTCCCTGCTCTCAGTTCTCTTGATAGCGGCACGGTCGCCTCGGGTAGGCGACGCACGGATGCCACGATGCGCACACAAAATCACCGCGCGTGCGGCGCACTGCGATAGGCTCGCTCGAAGACGTCGCATGGCACCGCCGATTCGCACCGAGCATGACGATCAGGCCGCGACCTTGGTGAAGCGCGCCGAGGCCAGCGCGTCCGAGCTCAGCGCCGCCCAGATCGGCTCGCTCGACACCGCGCTCATCACACCCGCGACCAGCGTCGTGACTCCCACGATCACCACCGCGCGCCCCGCGGTCGTGCTCGATGGTGAAGACGACGATCCCCTCGCTCCCGTGGTCGCAGACCCCGTGAAGGACACGTTTACGACGCCGCATCAGGTGTCGGTCGACAAGCCGATCTCGAAGGACGCGAGCTGGTCGGAGCGATACGCGTTCAAGAAGACCCTCGGCGTCGGCGGGATGGGCGAGGTCCAGCTCTGCCACGATGACGTCGTCGGTCGAGACGTCGCCGTGAAGGTCATGCGCGGAGACCCGCGCGAAAACGTCGAGGCCCTGCAGCGCTTCGTGCGCGAGGCCCGCGTGCAGGGGCAGCTCGAACATCCGAGCGTCGTTCCTGTGTACGACCTCGGGGTGATCCCGGGAGGACACCCGTTTTTCACGATGAAGCGGGTTCGGGGGATCACGCTCGAAGACGCGATCGCGCTCATGGTGTCGGGCGACCCTCGGGCCCGAGCGCGGTTTACGCGAAGGCGATTGTTGACCGGATTTTCGCAGCTGTGCCTCGCGATCGATTTCGCCCACGCCCGCGGCGTCTTGCATCGCGATCTCAAGCCCTCCAACGTGATGCTCGGAGATCACGGCGAGGTCCACGTGCTCGACTGGGGCATCGCCAAAGTCGTCGGAACGACCGACGTCCGCTCCGACGACGCCCTGCAAATCTCCCGAGAAGCGAGCGCGCAGCCCGCGCAGACCGTCGCGGGTTCGCTCATGGGAACGCCCGGCTACATGTCCCCCGAGCAGGCGCGCGGCGCGATCGAACACCTCGACGCGCGCAGCGACGTGTACGCGCTCGGCGCGATGCTGTTCGAGATCCTCGCTGGGCAGCGCCTGCACCAGGGCGGGACGATGTTGGAGGTCTTGGCGCTCAACGCGGGCGCCGCCGACGCTCGACCCAGCGCGAGGAGGCCCGTCGAAGAGGTTCCGCCAGAGCTCGATGAGCTGTGCGAGCGAGCCCTCGCCCTCGAGCCTCGACACCGCATCGGATCTGCCCGGGAGCTGTCCGAAGAGATCGAGCGCTTCCTCGACGGCGACAGGGACGCCCAGAAGCGCCGCGCGATCGCCGAAGAGGGCGCGCGCAACGCGTACGCGCTCGCACAAAGAGCGCTCGATGAGCAAGGCCCCGACTCGCTCCAGGCCCGAGCGACAGCGCTGCAAGAGGTGTCTCGCGCGCTCGCGTTCGACCCGACCAACAACCTCGCGCGAACGACGCTGGCCCTGTTGCTCACGGTCGCTCCGAAGGACGTCCCCAAGGAGGCCGCGGTCGAGCTCGAACGAGCCTCGGTCGACGCCAAGGCGAGCGCCTTGCGCATCGGAGCCGTGCGCTACGCGACGTGGCTCTCTGTCACTCCGTTGCTCTTGTGGATGGGCGTTCGCAGCTGGCCCGCGGCGCTCGTCGCCATCCTGCTCGTGGCCGTCACCAGCGCGGCGTCTCGCGTGTTCGCCGCGAAGAAGTTCGTCGGCCCCGGCGCGGCGTTCGCGCTCTTGTCGCTCAGCACGGCGACCGTCTCTTGGATGAGCGTCTTCGTCTCGCCGTTCATCGTCGTGCCCACGTTGGTGGCCACCAACGGGATGCTCTTCGCGCTCTTCGCCGACAAATCCCAGCGCAAGCTCGCGCTCGCAGCAGGCGTGCTCGCCGTGCTGGCCCCGGTCGCCCTCGAGCTGTTGGGGCTCGTCCCCCGGTCGTTCGAGTTTCGCGACGGAGCGATGGTCCTCTTGCCGCGCGCGGTCGAGCTATCGCCAACAGCGACGCTGGCCTTCTTGCTCGCGTCCAGCGCCGCGATGGTGCTCACCCCGACGCTCGTCGCGGGGCGGATCCGTGATCAGCTCTCGGACGCTGAAAAGAAGCTATTTTTGCAGGCCTGGCAGCTGAGACAAGCGGTCCCCGACAACCCGACGCCGCGCCCAGAGGACGGCGGTTGACGCCGCGAAGACGCCCGGCGAAGAGAGCTCAACCCATGAATTCAAAGATCGTTTGCGCGCTGGCGCTGGTGCTCGCTGGCTGCCGCGCCGCCGAGCAGTCTGGGCCAGCGCGAGACACCTGCCCGATCAGCGTCACCCGCGCCGTCGCCGAGGCGGCGATGCCCGAAGAGCTCGACGAGGTCGAACGCCGGTACGCCGTGCGCTTCGAGGACGGCGGTCGCTGTCTGCGCGTCACGTTCACCGCGCCGGTTCGCAGCGAAATCGGCGCTTGCGGAGCGCGGGCCACGCTCGCTCGCTGCGACGAGCCTGCGCGACCCATCGCCCGCTACGCGCTCGTGATGGCGAGCTGCGCGACGCGCCGCGGGTGCGACGACCTCGTCCCCGCGATGCTCGAGGGGACCTACGGGCAGGAGCCCGCGGCGTGCGCCGGGCGCGATCCATCGACGCTCCAGCCGGACGGCTCGAGGCTCACCGTGGGGACCGAGGGCGCCGTGCTGCTGCTGCGCGCGCCCGAGCCGGGCGAGGGCACGCTCCCGTTCGACACCCTGGTGCTTCGCGTCGGCGGCGCGCTGCCGGCGAGCGCAGAGCTCGGCCGCTCTTGTCGCAGCGAGACGACGGTGCTTCCGCTCGCCAGCGCGGCTCGATGAACGGTTCGTCCGTGCGCTCGACGGACGACGCCCTTTGCCCTCGCGCACGTCCGGGCGTAGATACGCCCGCGTACACGACAGCGCTATCCCCCTCTGTCCACGATATTCACCCCTCCCATGAGCAACTCATTCCTCGAGACCGTGCGCGACGCTCCGCTCGTCGCAGACGGCGCGATGGGCACGCAGCTCTACGCCAACGGCGTGCTCTTTACGACCAACTATGACGAGCTCTGCCTCTCGCGGCCCGAGCTCATCAAGCGCGTTCACAGCGAGTACCTCAAGGCCGGCGCGCAGCTCATCGAGAGCAACACGTTCGGCGCCAATCGCTTTCGCTTGCAGCGCTTCGGCTTCGCCGAGCGCGTGCGCGAGATCAACGCCGCGGGCGTCGCGTTGGCTCACCAGGCCGTGAGCGAAGCGCCGCAGCGCGCGTTCGTCGCCGGCGCCATCGGGCCGACGGGGCTCAATATGAAGAGCCTGCCGACCGAAGAGCGCGACGCGATTCGCGCGGCCTTCGTCGAGCAGGTCGAGGGCATGGTCTCGGGCAGGCACAAGCCCGACGTCCTCGCGATCGAGACGATGCGGCACCCCGATGAAGTGCAGCTCGCGATGTCCGCCGCGCGCTCGGTGTCGGACCTGCCGCTCATGGTCATGGTCTCGTACGACGCGTTCGGAACGATGGCCGACGGCACCACCCCCGAGCGCATGGCCGAGCTGCTCGCGCAGTGGGGCGCCGACATCATCGGCGTCAACTGCGGCGACGGCCCCGCGGGCGTCTACGAAAACATCGAGAAAATGCGGCACGTTGGGCTCCCGCTGGCGGCGATGCCCAACGCCGGGCTCCCTCGCAGGCTCGACGGGCGCATGGTCTACATGGCTACGCCCGAGTACTTCGGCGTGTACTCCAAGCGGCTCATCAAGCTCGGCGTTCGCGTCGTCGGCGGCTGTTGCGGGACGACCCCCGAGCACATCCGCGAGCTGGTCGGCTCTGTGAAGATGCGAGCCGCCGCGCAAGCGTCGCAGAGCGTCGAAGCCGAGGGGCCCTCGGGCGCCATCGAGGGCGCGACCCCGGTGCCTCCGCCGGGCGTCGAGGTGCTCTCGGTCTCGCAGAAATCACGGCTCGGATCCAAGCTCGGCAAGCGCTTCGTCGCGAGCGTCGAGGTCAACCCGCCCTCTCACCTGTCCCTCGCCAAGACGCTCGATCACGTGCGGATGCTCCAGCGCTCGGGAGTCGACGCGATCAACATCGCCGATGGTCCTCGGGCGAGCGCGCGCATGGGCAACCTCGCGATGGCCGTGCGCGTCGAGCAGGCCGTCGGGATCGAGACGATCCTGCACGTCTGCTGCCGCGATCGAAACATCCTGGGCATGGTGGCGCACGTGCTCGGCGCGCACGAGCTCGGGATCCGCAACCTCGTGGTGATCACCGGCGATCCGCCGAAGATGGGCGACTACCCCTCGTGCACTCCCGTCTACGACATGGATTCTGTCGGGGCGCTGCGCATGATCCGAGGCTTCAACCACGGCCGTGACCCGGGCGGCAAAGCGTTCGGAGGCGCGACGAGCTTTCTCCTCGCGACCGGGGCAGAGCCCGCGGCGATGGACTACGAGGGCGAGCTCGCCAAGCTGCGGCGCAAGGTGCAAGCAGGCGCCGAGCTCGTGATGACCCAGCCTGTGTACGAGCCCGCGGTGCTCGAGCGCTTCCTCGACGACATCGCTCCGTTGAACGTCCCGGTGATGGTCGGCCTCTGCCCGTTGATCAGCTTCAAGAACGCGGAGTTCTTGCACAACGAGGTCCCCGGCATGCAGATCCCTGAAGCGATCCGCGAGCGGATGCGCAAGGTCGGCACCGGCGAGCCCGCGCGCAGAGAGGGCGTCCGCGTCGCGCGCGACATGCTCGAGGCCGTGCGCGGTCGCGTCGCGGGCGCCTACGTGATGCCGCAGCGCGAGTACTACGAGTCCGCCCTCGAGGTGCTCGACGGCTATCTCGACAGAGCTCTCGTCGAGCAGGCTGGCGAAGGCGATGCGCGCAAAGCGGCCGCGTCCGACGGGCGATGAGCGATTTGCGCGTGTGAAAATCGCACCAGAATCGCGCAACAACCGCGCACAAGCGTGCATCGGATGGTCGTCGCGGTTGAGGCAAGCATCGCTGCCTCCGCGCCAAAGAGCTCGTTCTCGACCCCGTTGGGTGCGACGAACGACGCACGATGAATTCGTGTGTCGCTATCGTCGGAGCCGGAGATCTGTCGTGTGCCTGCGTCCCCTGACGCTCGCGCTCGACGGCGCCAGCCCGTGCAGAACGATCCCTCAGAGGCGCGCTTCATCACCCCGCGCGGAGGATACGACCCCATGGCTTCTATTCGCTTCGTTCGCAGCAGTGCTCCCGCTGGACTCTTCGTGCTCGCAGCCTTCGGGCTCGCGGGTTGCCCGTCGACGCCCGCCGGCAACGACGCCGGCGACTCTGGAGTGTCTCCGACGGACACGGGACTTCCCGACAGCTCTACCAGTGACACGGGCGTCGGTGGGGACACGGGCGTCGTGACGGACTCGGGTGTCGTGACGGACTCGGGCGTCGTGACGGACTCGGGCGCGGCGGGAATTCGTGTTCGCGTCGCGCACCTCTCGCCCAACGCTCCGGCGGTGGACTTCTGCGTTCGCACCATGGGCGCTGCGTCGTTCGGCATGCCCGTCCTGCGCGGGCTCGGCATCAACGATGGAATCGCGTTCACCAACGTGACGCGGTACCTCGACCTGCCTGCGGGGCAGTATCAAGTGCGGCTCGTGGCGCCGGGCTCGGCCAACTGCGACACGTCGCTGGCGGGTCTGCCCGAGTACAACCTCCCGGCGCTCGCGGGCGGCGCGGTCGCGACGGTGGCCGCAGTCGGGCTCGTCGGTGGGATGGGCGCGACGGCGTTCAACCTCGTTCCGGTCGTGGACGACGCGGTGCCTGCGGCCGCGGGGCAGACGAAGATCCGCTTCGTGCACGGATCGCCCGGCACTCCAGCGGTCGACGTCGGAGTGCTCGCGATGAACACGTTCACCGCGATCGCGCCCTTGTCCAACGTGTCCTTCCCCAACGCGAGCGCCATGAGCGTGTCCGTTCCTTCGGGGACCGTCACTGTGGCCGTCCGCGCCACGGGAACGACGCCCGCGGCCGGCGCCTATCCTCTGCAGCTCAACGACCTCGCGCTCCCAGCGGGCGCGAACGTGACGGTCTTCGCCGTCGGGCAGCTCACGAGCGACCAGCGTCCGCTCGCCGCGCTCGTGTGCGTGGACGGAACAGCGACCAACAACCTCACGACCTGCAACCTCCTTCCGCAGCGCATCTTCGCTCGCGTCGCGCACCTCTCGCCCAACGCTCCGGCGGTGGACTTTTGTGTGCGCCCGATGGGAACGACCGCGTTCGTCGGCCCCGTCCTCGAGTCGCGCGGCGTCGCCGCAGGTATCACCTTCCCGAGCGTCACGGGCTATCTCGCGCTGCCGCCAGGACAGTGGCAGGTGCGCCTCGTCGCTGCGACCGCGACCAACTGCGACACCTCCCTCGCGGGCTTGCCGGAGTACACGCTGCCCAACCTCGCCGCGGGCACCTGGGCCACCGTCGCCGCGAGCGGCACCGTGGGAGGCTCGGGCGCGACCGCGTTCGACCTGCGCCCCTTCGTCGACACGCGCGCGCCCATCGCCGCGGGCCGCGCAAACATCCGCTTCGTTCACGCATCGCCCGGAACGCCCCCCGTCGACGTGGGCGCGCTCTCGGGAGCGACCTTCTCGCCCATCTGGACGAACACCGCCTTCCCGACCTTTGCGGGCGCGATGGGCGCCGACGCCAACGGCTACATCAGCGCGATGCCGCTCTCGATGGCCACGCTCGCGGTGCGCGTCTCGGGCATGACCGCCAACGCGCTCACCCTGCCCAACGTCTCGGTCCCCGCGGGCTCGCAGGTCTCGATCTTCGCGATCGGCCTCGCGTCCATGACCACCGGCGATCAGCGCCTCAGCGCCTTTGTGTGCAACGATCGCCAGGACGCGGTGAACAACCTGGCCCCCTGCACCCGCCTCCCGTGATTTCGAGCGGGGATTTGCGCGGTCGCTCGCGGGTTTGTTACACCCCACGACCGTCACCGTGAACCCAATCCCCTCTCGCACGCCCCAGACGTTGATTCTCGCGGCCCTCGCCGCTGCCGCCATGAGCTGCAGCGGCGGTGGCCGTTATGGCTATGCGCGCCAGTACGCGTACCTCCCAGACGAGCGATCGTTTGGTGAGCGCGCGGACGAGACCGCGGTGTACGACGAGGTTCGTCGCATGCCCGATCGGTTCAACGATCGGCTCTTGTCGTGGTGGGGTGTCGTCACCGACGTCGATCGCCCCGGCAACGGTCCGGCGCGGGTCACCATGCAGCTCCGCACGCACCAGGAGCGGCACTTGTGCGAGGACGAGACCGACTCCTCGTGTCGCGTGACGATCAACGACCGCGACGGAGGATCGTTTACCGCGCTGATCCAGCTCGCGGTGGACGATCAAGAGGGAGAGAACCGGCTTCAAGCGCTCTCGCTCGTGCGCGTGTACGGCACGGTGCTGCAGGGCGAATACAACCGCGAGGGCGGGCCGATCCTGCGGGCGCAGTACTATCGCCACTGGCCGCGCGGGCAGTTCGTGACCTCCGCGTCCGCTGGCGGAATGCGCCGCTGACCGTCTCTTCGGGGGAGCCTGAGGGGGACGCTGCGCGTGTTTTTTTGAGAACCCCGCGCCGCGCCGCCCAATCCCGGGTCAGACACCCAATGACCCACGCTGCGCTTCGCCCAGTGATTCTCTCGCTCTTTGCCCTTTCCGCGTGTGGCCCGATGTCGGTCATGCCCGCGCCCGGCGACGGCTCGTCCCCGGACGCGGCCGCCTCGGATGGCGCCACGCCCGTGCCCATGGGCTGCGAAGTTCCGCGGACGTTGTTTGGCGACGCCGCGCGTCCGATCGAGCGTGTTGTCGTGGCGCGCGCGGGCCGTGGCTACGCGGTCGCCGCGTCGAGCCCCGATCGCGTGGTGTCTCTTCGCGTGTTCGACGAGGCGTTCGATCAGGTCGGCGAAGAGCTCACGATTCGCAGCGAGCGCGCGGCGGGGATGTTCGATTGGCCGGTGCTCTCGCTGCGCTTTCAGGGCGAGAAGGGCGCGCTCGGCTACGACGCCTCGGTGCACGAGCTGGCGATGGACGACGCGATGAGGGTGCGCGTGGTTCGCTCGGTGACGCCCACGCAGGGAGCGGACCGCCTGAGCGTGCTCGGGGTGTGGCTGCGAACGGAGCCGATGTTTCCCGCGTGGATCTCCGCGATCACGCGGGACGGTAGCGTGTGGAACGTCTTGGAATCGGGGCTCCAGCGCGCCGCGTCCGGGCACAGCATCGCGCGCTTCAGCGATCCGGTGAGCATGCACTTTTCCGATCGCGGATCGGCGTACCTCTCGATCGAGACGCGCGCGCGACGCGACGTCAACAACCAGGTCGAGATCCGTCGCTTCATCACCGGGCACGGCGTGCTGCTTCAGAGCAACTCGCGGACCGAAGAGGGCACGAGCGTCTCGGCCGCGGTGCGCGCGGGCGAAGACCTCGTTCGCCTGCACTTTCGCAGCGGAGAAGGCGCCATGCCTCGCTCGCAGCTCACGCTCGTTCGGCACGACCCCGAGACGGGCGCGACGCGCGGCGCGTCCGTGCTCAGCGAGGATCTCTATGCATCGAGCGGCGCGATCGGCGTCGCTGGGGACGACGCCAATGTCTCGAGCGCCTTGCTGGTCTGGACGTCGCTGGCGCGCGGATCGAGCGCAGAGACGCTCGTGTACCAGTGGGGACCGAGCGCGACGCCGTCGAGCGTCGCGGCGGTCGCCGAGCGTTCAATCGTCGTTGGCGCCCCAGTGGACAGCGACGGAACGCGGGGATGGCCGGTGTGGGCGTCGTTTACGGGCGCTCCTGGCGCTCCCCAGGCGCGCGTGTTCACTCGTTGCGTGCGGCGGTAGCGCTGGTGAGCAGAACGACGCTTGCCACAGAGCCGCGAGGCGGCCCCGAGCGAGCGAAACGACAGTGGGCGCAGTGCTGAAGCCCCCACCCGCGCTGCCGCGCGCGAGCGAGTGAAACGCCAGTGGGCACAGTGCTGAAGCCCCCACCCGCGCTGCCGCGCGCCCCGCCCCCGCCTGGAACGGCAGGGGCGGCGGCTTCGCATTGGGAAAATGCTGGCGAAAACAGCGTACGTGTATCGTGATGGCCCTTGCTCTGCAAGGGCTACGCGATCCTCAGTCGAGCATCGACGCACACCAATCGAGCAAAGTGCAGCCATTGCAGAGCAATGGCCACACAATCAACTTGCTTGGTGGAATCCTACGATTTCGCAATGCGAAGCCGCCGCCCCTGCCGTTCCAGGCGGGGGCGGGGCGCGCGGCAGCGCGGGTGGGGGCTTCAGCACTGCGCCCA
>LNEO01000348.1 GCA_001465015.1 Deltaproteobacteria bacterium Ga0077539
TGCCACCCATCTTTTCATTGGGTCCGCTGCTTCGCCACTGACAACGCTGCTACTTCGACGCAGGTGATGAATGATGAGAGCTCGCTGCCGCGCCGCTGTCAGCGCTCGCTGCCGCGGCTGTCGTCGCTCGCTGCCGCGCCCCGGCTGTCGTCGCTCGCTGCCGCGCCCCGGCTGTCGTCGTTTGGGAGTCGATGCACCCAGCGTCGGCCGCATCGCAATCGTTGCGATCCGCTGAAACTTTGTTCGTAGAGACGCCGCGACGGAGCTCGAACGAAGCCCGACTACGCGTGGAATTCGAAGGATATTTCAGCGCTCAAGCCCGACCGGATTCTTCGGTTCGCGCGTTGCAGTCGGCCGACGGTTCCTCGTTCATTCAAACTTTCACGGAGGGAGGCATTCCGTGGTTCGACCTGGTTCTTCGGTGTTTCAATGGCTTTCGGTCGCTGCGCTCGGTGCTGCAGTGGCCGCCTGTTCGGGGACGAGCGTTCCCGGTGACGGCAGCGCAGAAGGGGGAGACGGCTCGCGACCAGACACGGTGCGACCCGACAGCTCCGATGATGGATCGGCGCCTGACGCAGATCCAGGCGACGGAGGCTCACTGCCCGACGCCGATGATGGTGGTGCGATGGACACGGGCGTCGATCCGGATACCGGCGTCGACCCGGACGGCGGCGTGTCGATGGACACGGGTGTGACGACGGACACCGGTGTTTCGACGGACACGGGTGTGTCGATGGACACCGGCGTGACGACGGACACGGGCGTCGCGGTCGATGTCGCCACCGATCGACCCAACCCGACGGACACTGGGGCCGACGCGGGCGCGTGCGTCCCGGCGAGCTGCTACTCGGGGCCGATGGGAACCATGGGAATGGGCGTCTGTCGCGCGGGCGTGCGCATGTGCGTCGGCGGCATGCTCGGCGTTTGCACTGGAGAGATCACGCCGACGGCCGAGGCGTGCAACGGGGCCGACGACAACTGCGACGGAATGGTCGACAACCTCCCGGCGATTTCGTGCGGCGTCGGAGCGTGCCGACGGATGGTCGCCGCGTGTGCGATGGGCGCGCCGAACGCGTGCGTCCCTGTGGCGCCGGCCGCTGGTGAGACGTGCGGCAACATGATCGACGACGACTGCAACGGCGTCGTCGACGATGGTTGCGCGTGCGTCCACGTGGCGCTGAGCGGCAGCGATACGACCGGAACAGGCTCTGCCTCCGCGCCGTTTCGCACGATTCAGGTCGGCATCAATCGCGCGGGCACGATGATGCTCCCGACCTCGGTGTGCGTCGCGCAAGGAATCTACGGAGAAGACGTCACCATGCGCAACGGGATCTCCGTCCGCGGCGGATACGTGACAGGCGGCGCGACGTGGATGAGGACGGGCGCGCTCACCACGATCAACGTGGCGATGAGCGCGTCGGGCGTGGTCTTTCCGAGCACCGTGGTGACTCCCACCGTGCTCGATGGATTCACGATCAACAGCGCCACGGGAGCGACCGCGGCGGCCGTCTCGAGCGTCGGCGCCACCAACGTCTTCATCTCGAACAACGTCATCAACGGCCGCGGCACCATGGCCTCGAACGGCGTGGTGATCACCGGGTCCGCGATGCCCGGTCTCGCGCGTCCCACCGTGACGCTGTCGGGCAACACGATCGTGGGCGGCAACGACGCTACCCAGTCGAGCGCTGGTGTGCGCGCGACCGGCGCGACGGTGCTGGTCACCGGAAGCTGCGCCATGTTCAACATGGCGGGGCAGTGCCAGTCGGGCGGTTGCGGGACGGGGCGCGGCATCCGCGGTCGTACGGGAGGCACTCCTGCGATGATCGAGTCGTTTGGCGTCGTGCTCGACAACGCGCCGAACTCGGTCATCGAGCGCAGCGCGATCTGCTCGGGCGCCGCGACGAGCGCCGCGTCGGTTCGCATCACCAACGACGCGACCGGCGTGCGAGTGCTCCAGAACAACATCTTGTCCTTCGGAGGCGTGCGCAGCTCGGTCGGCGTGTTCGCCGAGGACTGCGGCGGCGCCTCGCCGCTCGTCAGCAACAACTCGCTCATCTCCGGCGGCTCTGCGGTCATGGGCGCGCGCGCCGACGGCGTTCGCGCGGTGGGCGCGTGCCATGCGGTGATCGCCGGCAACACGCGCATCGTGGGCGGGCTCGAGCTCGCGGGCACCGACGCCAACGGCGTGCTGTGCGCTGCGAACAGCGCGGGCGTCGCCAGCCGTTGCACGGTGCTCAACAACAACCGAATCGAAGGGTCGGCGGCGGGCTTTCCGCCCAACTCGACGGGTGTGCGCTGCGAGCGCGGGTCGTGCGTTCGCGTCGAGGGCAACTCGCTGATCACGGGCCAGAGCGGCGTCAACGCGTTTGGCGTGACGATCGACGGCGCCAACCCAGTGATCGCTCGCAACACCATCGAGGCTGGGTGCGCGCGCAACCTCGGCGTCGGACTTCAGCTCACCAACAGCGCGGCGCGCGTCGAGAACAACATCGTGCTCGGCTCGCGCTGCGTAAACAGCGGCGGCTCGGCGGCGCCTCCCGCGCGCACGGACGGAGTGCGCATCGTCAGCACGGGCCTGGCAGAGCCGGACCTGCACTCCAACAACATCTTCGGCGAGGGCCCGGCGATGCTCGGGCCGATGTGCACCAGCCGCGGCGTCGCGTTCGAAGCGAACGACTCTGTTCCGCCAGGAGCGCGAGGCGTGCTTCGCAACAACATCGTCCATCCGGGGCGATGCACGACGCGCGCGGCGATCGCTGAGAGCCACCCCCGCGCCGACTCGCGGCTGCTCGAGAACAACAACCTGCACTTTGCCGCGGCCGGCGACACGCTGTACCTCGACGAGGTCTCGATGGCGTTGACCACGACCGCCGCGGTCAACGCGCTCGTGGGCGCGCCGACCGCAGCGGCGAACATCTCGGTGGATCCGATGTTCACGGCCGCTGGCAACTTCCGCCTGCAGATGGGCTCGATGTGCATCAACCGTGGAACCAGCGTCGGCGCTCCGTCGATCGACTTCTACGGCACCATGAGGCCGCGAGGAGCCTCGCACGACATCGGCGCTGCGGAGTTCTGAGCGTCGCTCGAATGGGGGGGACAGCTGAGCGCGTCGGGGGGATGGCTCAGAGCAGGGGGCCGCAGCGCATTCGGAAGGGGTAGCAGATCTCGCTGAATCCGCGGACCATCGGGCACTCTGCAGTGCTCGTGCAGACGCAGGTCGTCGCCTGTACGCACGGACCCCAACACGCACCGGAGACGCTCGGCGCTTCTCCGGGCGCGCACGTGGGCGGAATTCGGTCGCACACGACTCGACGTGCATCGCAGCTCGGGCCAGTCGTGACATCGGGGAGGATCACGTCTCGGGCGACGCCCGAGTCGCCGCTATCTGCGACGATCGCGTCATCGACGCGGGTGTCTCGAGGCGCGAGGACGTCGGCTGTCGCGTCGCTCGCGACGCCCGTGTCCATTGGAACAGCGCTGTCTTGCAGCGTGTCGCTCGTGACGGCGTCGGCCATCGACGCGCGGTCTGCGATGGCGTCGACCGCGCTGTCGGTCGGCGCGGTGCTCGCTCCGCAGCGCGTCAGCGCGAACGCGAGCGCGAACGTCACGAAAGGCCGTCGAGAAGAGAAGGATGAGATCGGCATTGTGCGAAGAGAGTACCGCGGTAGCAGAACGACGTTGTGCACAGAGCCGCGGGGCGGCCCCCCGAGTGAGCAGAACGACGTTGTGCACAGAGCTGCGGGGCGGCCCCCAAGTGAGGAGAACGACGTTGTGCACAGAGCCGCGGGGCGGCCCCCACCCGCGCTGCCGCGCGCCCCGCCCCCGCCTGGAACGGCAGGGGCGGCGGCTTCGCATTGCGAAATCGTTGGATTCAACCAAGCAAGTTGATTGTGTGGCCATTGCTCTGCAATGGCTGCACTTCGCTCGCTTCGTGTGTGTCGATGCTCGATTGAGGATCGCGTAGCCCTTGCAGAGCAAGGGCCCTCACGATACACGTACGCTGCTTTCGCTAGCATTTTCACAAGGCAAAGCCGCCGCCCCTGCCGTTCCAGGCGGGGGCGGGGCGCGCGGCAGCGCGGGTGGGGGCTTCAGCACTGCGCCCACTGTCGTTGCACTCGCTCGCGCG
>LNEO01000349.1 GCA_001465015.1 Deltaproteobacteria bacterium Ga0077539
CAGTTCGAGCGCGAGCGAGAACGCCTGCCGAGATAGACCGAGTGACCGCGGCAACCGGCGTCTTCGAGGCACTATGCGCGGCAGCTCGCTGCCGCGCCCCTGCTGTCGTCGTATGGGAGTAGATGCACCCGTCGGCGATGAGGATCCTCGATGCAGGCTGCGCGCGCACGGCGCGATCATGGTCGGCGCGCGTCGGTGGCGCTGTCAACGGCGTCGCGGGACTCCGAGCGGTCTCGCTGCGACCCGGCGACGCTCGCGCGCACGACGATCCGAACGCCTCCCTCGGCGCGGTTCTCGATCACGCACCGCGCGCCGAGCGTGTGAGCGCGCTCGCGGATGCCGATGAGGCCGAAGCCCGCGGGCCGCTCGTCGCTCAACCCGACGCCGTCGTCTTCGACGCGCAGGACGACCTCGTCGCCGGTCCGCTCGACGCTGAGCGTGGCGCGCCGCGCTTGCGAGTGGCGCTCGACGTTGGTGAGCGACTCTTGCGCGATGCGAAAGAGCGCCGAGAGCAGCTCGGGGCTGAGGGCGCGCTCGTCGCCAGCGTTGCACACGAATTCAAGATCGATCCCCGAGCGCTCGCGGGCGCGCTCATCGTCCCCAACACAGCACGGTGTTCGGCTCGCGTGACAGGTTGCAGCCCACCCGGTCGTAGGTGCGCGAAAATCCTGGTGCGCAGAGGCTTGCGCAGCGCGGGTCCGATGCGCGCACGGGGTCGCCCGGGATTCCGCAGGGATAGCGGACCTCGGCTTCGTTGGGCTGATGCAGCGTGCGCGCCTGGGGGGCGCACGCTCCGGCGTCGACCGCACGAAACTCCGACTCGATCATCCCAGAGTCCGTCGTGCACACGCGGGTCCAACACGCGTTGGCGACGACACCTCCCAGATTGCAAAAGCAGAAGCGGCAGCCGTCGAAGTAGAATTCGCCGGGGCGAACAGCGGCATCGCCGAAGTAGCAGGGACCGGACGGTGCATCGGCGGGCGCGGCGTCTCGATCGGCGACGTCCGAGTCGGCCATCGAGGCGTCGGAGCGCTCGACGTCCATCGATCCGACCTCGCGTGCTCGCGCGTCGAGCGGAGAACTGTCGGTCGTCACGACATCGTGGCTCGCGACGTCTGGTTTGTCCGATGGAGGCGTCGGCGGGCAGCCCCACATCGCGAGCGAGAGCGCCGCGAGCGCCACGGAAGACACCGTGCTTGTGGAGCAAATCGAGCGGCCGATCCCAGCGGAGCGATTCGGTGTAGAGGAGGCAGTTCGAGGCATGGATGACAGCGAGCCTTCGCGTTGTGGCGATGACCTTCGTTTCGAGAAGAGCTGTGCGGGTCCGCGCTTCGTTCCATCGAGAAATCGTCGCGCGCGCGAACGGTGTCATTTCCACCGCGCGAACGACAGCTCGCTGAGCCGCTCGCCTCGAGTCACAGCTCCGATAGTCTGGGTCGTACATTGTCATGCCGATCGGCTCGAAGGGGCGTGTGTCGGCCGAGGTCCCTGACCTGCAAACGACCCCGAAACAAGCAGCCGATGCGCCGCAGTCGCCGTTCGATCCGAGCCGCACGACGGAGTGAAGTTCTCGCCGATGGCATAGCTCACGCTTGGGACGTCGCACGTTGGGCCCGACGGCCCGCCCGACGCGGGCGCGCCACGCGAGTGAACCGAGTCTCGATGTTGCGCTCGTGCGCGCGGGGAAACCAATCGAAGTTCAATCGGTCGCTTCGCGGCGGTCCGTCAGTAAACTGTCAGGTCGACCGACGTTTTCTCGCGGTCGGGCATCGTGCCGAACTGTGCTGCTTCGAAGCGAGCGAGCGTCGATCGGATCCTTCGAACAATCAGCGAGCGACGAGCGCGATGCGCAGTCGAACGTCGTTGTGCGCGCAGGGACCGCGACCCGCAGCGAGTACGGGTTGGGCAGCGCAGCGAAGCGCTTCGAGAGCAGCGCCTTCGGAGCAAACATGCTCGCCCACGGAGAGCTTCGTCGCTCGTTGGCCTTGGGTTTGTACGCCGTCACCACCAAGTCCGCTTCGACCGCGGCGTGCCAGAGCGCTGCGCCTTCGAGCGCGAACGCGAGAAGATCGCAGCCTTCATCGTCGATGGCTCTCCGCGGTTTTCCTGGTTTCTTTCGGCCCCGAACCTCGGTTTGGATCGACGTGAACACGGCGTCGATCCACGCGGTGTCCCGCGGCGATCCGAGGCCCGCGGCGAGCGCCTCGGCGTACATCAGCGTCGGAGCGCCCTGCACTGCGATCGCCGCTGCGACCGCGGGTCGAAGCATGACGTCGTGAAGGTCCGACACGCCGTCCCAGCCGGTGAGCAAGTACGGAGGATGGGCTTCGTACGATCAGCACAAGTATTCAAGTGGCGTGGCGCCCCATGGCTCGAGCGCCCGTCGCCAACATAGTATCGCCTGTGAAAACAGCGGCGAACACACGGTGCGTGGCGGTGGGACGATCGCGGCGCGGTAGCGAAGGGCCGAAGGGCGCAGACGAGGCAACGGGCGATCGGGTCGCCGACAGCGGACGCGTGGGCGACCGACCGCCGTTGGAGGGCCTATCCTCGAACCCGTGGGAATGCCTGTCACCGCGACGGCGCTTCGCCTCATTTGCATCGAGCCGTCGGGCGCGATGCGCTCGAAGCTCGTCGACGATGACGTCGAAGGCGGGCTCTTCTGCAGCAGCGTGAGCGACGCGACGAGACCATTTCCTACCGTCGATTCGCGCACTGACCGCGACGCGAGGCTGCCGCTCGCCATATCAATGCCTGACCGCAAGTTGACGGCGCGATCGCGGACTGAAACGGTGCCGACACCATGCGCGTTCGAACCAGTTCCATTCGCCGCGCGCTTCGCGTGTGCTTGCCGCTCACGACCTTCGCCGCGGTCGCGGGGCCAGCCACGGCGCACGCCGTCACGCTCACGGTGATGAACGCTTCGAATTCGGGCGATGGATCGCTGCGCGCGGCGCTCGCGCTGGCGCGATCGGGCGATGTGGTCGAGTTTCATCCTTCGCTCGCGCGCTCGCTGATCAACCTCGTGACGCCCGACCCGCGCACGCTCTTGGGCGGCTCGCCGCTGATTCCGTTTGGTCCAACGGCGCTCGTCGTGGACGCCCTCGCTGTGACGATCGATGGAACGAACGCTCCAGGATTGCAGATCGACGGCGCCTCCACGTGGCGCGTGTTCGTGGTGATCAACGGAGGGCACCTCACGCTGCGAAATGTCACCATTCAAAACGGAAGAGCGCTCGGGGGAAACGGCGGGATTCCAGGCGGCGGCGGCGCCGGCGGCTTCGGTGGCGGAGCGTTCGTCGCCGATGGCAGCGCGCTCACGCTCGATGGCGTCACCATGTTGCAGAACGTCGCGAGGGGCGGCGACGGCGGTAACGGAGTCACGCGCGACCCCACTTTGTCGGGGGAGTATCGGTGCGGAGGAGGAGGCGGAGGACTGGCAACCCCAGGACGGCCCGACGGCGGCGCGAGGCTCTCTGGCGCTGGAGGCCAGCCCAACGGCGGAACCGCAAGCGTCGACATCGGCCACATCGGCGGCGAGGGCGGCGGCGGCAGCGGCGCCTGCGTGATCTTGACGACGGGCGGCGCAGCGGTGCTCCAGCTCGGCGGATTCGGTGGCTGGGGTGGCGGCGGTGGCGCAGGCGCTTCGGCGTTCGTGACCGACTCGACGCCGCAGGTTCGCTACGACGGCGGAGGACGAGGCGGATTCGGCGGCGGCGGCGGCTCGACGGGCTGGTCTCGCTTCGTGTTCGCGCCTCTCCCGACGCCTTCGGCGGCCACCTCCGAATGGGGTGGTGGGACCGCGGGTGACCCGTGCACTGGCGTCTTTGGTTCCGTGGGTTCGTGCGATCCGGCGGTCGTAGGGCGCGGCTCGATTGGAAGCGGAGGCGGCGGCGGCGGGGCGGGTTTCGGTGCCGCGGTGTTCGCTCGGCGCGCGAGCGTTTCGATCACGCGTTCGACGTTCGCGGGCAATCGCGCGATCGGCGGACGCGGAGGCGCCTCATCGTTCATGGTGACGAGCGGTCGTGGACTCGCGGGCGCAGGCGCTGGAGTCGGCGCGCTCTACGTGCTCGACGGCACAGCCACCGTTCGAAGCTCGACGTTCATCGGCAACGTGGGCGGCGCGGTGAACGCGATCACGTTCACGACGAGCTCGCAGGTGAGCCTGCAGAACACGGTGCTCGCCGGATCGACCGCGGGAACGGACTGCAAAATCGAGCGCGGAGGCTGGGTCGCATCGCGCGGCAACAACGTCATTCAGGATCCTGCCACGTGCACCACGACGAGCAGCGACGTCGTGCGCGTCGACCCGATGATGGGCGCGTTGGGACGCAACGGCGGCCCCACGGACACGGCGCTGCCCTCGCCCGCCAGCGCAGTCGTGGGCGCGGGAACATGCGCCGCAGGAGAGACCGACCAGCGTGGACGCCCCCGCGCGAGCGCTCCTTCGTGTGACGTCGGCGCGGTCGAGCTGGATCGCGGGCGCGTGACGGTCGTGCGCTCGGGAGCAGGCACCGGCACGGTGAGCAGCGACGTCGGCGGGATCTCCTGCGGAGCGACGTGCGTGACGACGCGCTTGCCGCTGCCGACCGCGCTGAACCTCACCGCCGTTGCCGCGAGCGGCTCGGTCTTCGCGGGCTTCACTGGCGGAGGCTGCGGCGCGTCACCGACGTGCAACGTGATGGTGACGAGCGACACGAGCATCACCGCGCGCTTCGATTCGATCCCGATCGATTCTGGAGCGACAGACTCTGGTGCCGCGAGCGACGTGGTGTCCGACGGCACAGAGCGCGACGCCACGAACGCCGACGAAGGCCCGCAGAGCGACGCTCGCGCCGAGCGCGACGCAGCGATCGACGACGTCGGCTCGGACGACTCCAGCGCAGAGGACAGCGCGATCGCTGACGTCGGCATGGACGACTCCAGCGCAGCAGAGGACGGCGCGATCGACTCGGACATTCGCGATGCACTTGTCGCGGACGCGAGCAGCGGCGACGCACGGATCATCGCCGACGCGCGGTCGAACGGCGACGGCGACGCGGCGGACGCCTCGACGGGCCGCCAGAACGCGGGTTGCGGGTGCACGACCCCGCGCACGTCCAACAACGCTGGGCCGCTTGCGATGTTGTTGAGCCTCGCGGGTGTCTTGTTCGCGCGCGGTCGACGCCGCAGTCGCAAGTGAGCTGTGCGACGGGGCGTTCGAGCGGCGCCGCGCGTTGCGGCAAGCAGCCGGGCACGCGGACTGCGAGGGCGATTGGGAGTTGCAAATCGATTGACGAAGCGACGTTTGGCCTCGAGCCGCGAGGGAGGCCCCCACCCGCGCGCATGCAAGCGAGCAGCGAGCTGGCGCTGCCCTCGACCAACAGAGACGATCGTTGCAAGGGGCTTTGTTGACAGCGATGTGGGGGGAGAGTACGCGCGGAGCTTCGAATCGGCCCTGGCGCCGCTGGAGATGAAAGGGTGATATCGATGTATACACACAGTTTCAAGACGCTCTGGGCGACGGCGCTCTTGGGCGCGGTCGCGGGCTGCGAGCAGCCGCGCGCGAGGGCAGCGGCGGCGAGCTCGATCGTCGTTGATCCGACGGCGGCCGCGAGGCTTCGCCCGGTGCTGGCCGCGATGCGCGAGCGACCTGCGGCGTTTGCGCCGCTCGCAGAGGGCGCGGCGTCACAGCCCGTCGCGGGCGATGCGCGAGCGTCGACGGCCGACGAAGAGAGAGCGCTGCGCGAACGGGTACACCGGCAAGGCGCTGTACGGTTGAGCGCGGCGTTCTCGCTCGAGCGCCGGTCGGAGGTGGCCCGATGAACCGCTCGATCACGCGATTCTCGATCGCTCCCTGGCTGCTGATCGCTGCGGCTTGCGGTCCTGTCACTCCGACACCAGACGGCGGTGACGGGGCGACGCCAGCGGACGTGCAGATGGACACCGGGTCGCAGACGGACACGGGCGTGCAGACGGACACGGGCGTGCCCAACGACACACTGGTGAGCGATGGCGGCGCCAGCGGCCCGGACGCAGCGGACGGCGCGGGCGGCGACGCGGGTGATGCGGGGCGGGCCGACGCGGACGGCGGGGGCGGGGTTCCCACGGCGTTCTGGCAGCCGTGCACCGCGGCCAGCGCGTGTGCCGGAGAAAACGGCGAGTGCTTCCGCTCGTTTGGCACCGCGCGATGCATTCAGACCTGCAACACACAGGCAGACTGGACCTCGTGCGCGGGCGGACAAGGAATTTGCGTGCCCGAAACGGGCGAGAAGCTCTGTCTCAAGCGCTGCGGCGACGTGGATAGCCAGCTCTGCGGCGCAGGCGCGGCGTGCTCGTACCTCGGGTTTCGCGACGGCTCGTCGATGGATGCGGGCGTCGTGCCGGTGGGCGTGTGCGTTCCGGAGTGCTCGACGAGCGGCCCCGACGCTTGCAATACGCCCGGACGGACGTGCGTGGCGAGCACGCGGACGTGCAACGAGACCGCATGCCCCGCGGGATGCTCGACTGGAGCGAGCTGCATGGGGGGCGAGTGCGTTCCCAGTCCGGTCGCGGGGCTGTACGGCACGTGTCGAACGACGACCCCGCCCGCGACCAACGGATGCCGAAGCGAGCTGTGCCTCGGCAACGCGACGACGGGCTTCTGCACGTCGTACTGCACAACCGAAGACGACGCCGTGTGCGGCGCGCAAGGGCTGTGCTGGTTGGGCGCCGAGGGAATCGATCCTCCAACCATGGGCTCGCTCCCCGACCGCCTCATTTCGACCTTTCCCACGCGGTTTACGACAGTGGGCGGTCGCTCGAAGGGAATCTGCCTCAAGCCCTGCAACGACACCGGCGATTGTCCTTCGCGATGGCACTGCGGAACACACAGCGGTCGACGCGTCTGTCTGCCCGTCACGCTCGCCGAGCCCACGGTGATGGCTGGCGCGGGGCTCCCGAGCTCGACCTGCACCGCCAACGCTGACTGCGCGAGCGGCACTTGTGTCGCTCCGACAGGCTCTCGCTTCGGAATCTGCGCCCGCTCGATGGGCGCGACCTGCCCTGCGGGCACCGCCGAAGCCTCGCCCGGCTCGGTGATCTGCCTTCGCGTCTGCTCGAGCGGCACGTCCAACGCCTGCGTAGCGGGGCAGGTTTGCGGTTCGGACATGCGTTGTCGCCTCGGGGCTTGCCGACAGAACACCGACTGCGCTTCGGGGTTCACCTGCAACGTCGCCGCGGGAGCCTGTCAGGCCGCGCCGCTCACCACCGGCGCAGGCGTGGGCGAGCCGTGCACCGGGGACCCGTCGTGCGCATCGCGCACCTGCCTCACGATGCCCACTGGAGGGTACTGCTCGCTCGGGTGCACGGTGTTCGATGACTATTCGGATACGTGCCCTGCTGGGTCGATCTGCAACACCAACACGATCGGCGCGTCGTCGATCTGCCTCGATCTGTGCGACAACGGCGTAGGGGTCTCTCGCTTCGGCTCCTGCCGCACGGGCTACATCTGCGACCCGTTCTCTGCCGATCGCCGCTTCGGGGTCTGCGTCACGCGCTGAGTCCCACGCGCGCTCAGCGCTGGGGGAGCGCTGTGTTCACGCTTGCACGCGCCCGCTCGTCGCGCTCGCCAGCACGTGGGACGCGTCGCACGTGCTCGCTTTCGGCTTCGATCGCCGCGTCGACGCCTGTCACGCGCTCGCTCGTTGCCTC
The DNA here is from genome assembly GCA_001465015.1 of Deltaproteobacteria bacterium Ga0077539. Lineage (GTDB taxonomy): Bacteria > Myxococcota_A > Polyangia > Polyangiales. The sequence continues at coordinate 7,672 of LNEO01000349.1, forward strand.
CATCGCCGCGTTGGACGCGTCCAACGCGGTCACTCGCGCCTTCGATCGACATGTTGACCGCTCATTCGCAGGAAGTTTGTCGCACCTTCCTCGCGGCTCGTGTGTTCGCCCTGGCTGACTGCGCTCCACGCACGCAGCTCCTCTCCTCTTCCAGCAACTCCATGGCAACGCTCGACTCCCCTTCCAATCCCTCAGCAGGGAACCGGATTTGGGCGCGACAGCCCTGGTATTCGTGAGGGAACAACGCGTACGCTCGCTCGCCTCACGGCCAGAGGTTGAGCCCTCATGGTTACCCCCAGTTCTGTGAGGGAAAAGAGCAGCGCAGCTTCGGCCCGGAGCCGAGGGGCCGGGCAACAACGCACCCGCTGCGCTCCGCGCCAACACAGTATCGCCGCGGACAAGAGTGCGCCAACACAGTATCGCCTGTGAAAACAGCGGCGAACGCACGGTGCGTCGCGGTGGGCCGAACGCGGCGCGGTCGCAAAGGGCCAAAGGACGCAGACGAGGCACCGAGCGATCGGGTCGCCGACAGCGGACGCGTGGGCGACGGACTGGGGTTGGAGGGCCTATCCTCTGCGTGCTCGACTGACAGGCGTTGGATGTCCTGTCCCCCCAAATTCACACAGCTTCCGCTGTGCGCAGCGATCGAGTACGCGCGCTGTCGCTGCACCCGTGCCCCGATTGCGCCACGCGTGACAGTGCGTGCATCATCGCTTCGGTGATTCGCCCAGTACTCTACGGCGCGCTCGCCATGTGCGGTGTCCTCGCTTGTGAGCCAACGTCGGCCGCGGCGCGGAGCACGATTTCTGGCCGCCTGGGGAATGAACAGTGGCCGTGGGACGTGCCCACGGTGGACGCGAGCTCGACGGTGACAACGTCGGAACAACCGTCGGCCGCACGAGTGCGCGGGATCTTTCCGATGGCGGGGACTCGAGTGAACACGGTGCGGCCCGCGGTGCGCTGGGAGACTGCGGCCGGAGTTCGCGGCGCTGTGCGGGTGGAGTGGTGCCGCGACGCCCGATGCGTCACCGTCGGTGCCGCCGTCGAGGTGGCGGAAGGGGCGCAGAGCGCCGCCGCGAGCGCGGACCTCGCGCACGGAGTGTGGTTCTGGCGAGTGACCGTGGGCGGGGTGGCGAGCACGCCCATCGAGTTTGTCGTGCCCAGGACCGGCGCGAGCGCGGGCAATGGCAAGAGCGCGGTTCCGTACCTGGTGGACTTCGACCGAGATCGGCTCGGCGACGGTTACAACGCCGCCGAGGTCCATTTGCGCAGCGCGAACGGAGCGCTACGGCAGACCGTCGCTCTCTCTCGTTTGCCAAGGCCAACACGCGTCGAGGGCGCGGATGGCGGAGCGATCGTCGACGCGGCCACTGCGCCGACCGCAGGGCTCCCCAGCGAGGCGTTCAACGCGCTGACCGGCGCAGCGCCGTCGGAACCACCATCAGCGGCATACGACGTGGACGGCGACGGAATGCTCGACGTGGTGGCGATCGCGGACGGTGCTCTCTGGGTTTGGTACGGCACTGGCGACGGCGGTTTCTCTGCGCCGGTGCGCCGCGCATTGGTCATCGAACCGGGCTCCGCTCCGTGCGAGCTGCGATTCGTGGGCGACGTCGACGGGGACGGACGCGGCGAGCTTCTCCGGTCGTGCCTCGCGCAAACGCGGACGGCGGCGGTGTTGTTCGGCGCAGACCGCAGCGCGGGCGAGCTCCGTTCGATCGTGCTCGCGTCACCCGCGAACGCGCCTGCGTTTACAATGATCGGGTCCGCCCACGACGTGAACGGCGACGGACTGGTGGATCTGGTGGGTGCGTCCTCGCAGTCTGCGGGAGAGTTGCGCGTGACGCTCTTTCTCGGCGCTCCGAGCGGTCTGGCGGCTCGAGACGTCTCAGTGCCTCCGCCGCGAAGAATGGCGATCGGACGATCGATCGTCGCCGGCGGCGATGCGAACGGCGACGGGCGCTCGGACCTCTTGGTGGCGAGCCACGGCGGCGTGGCGGAGACTCGCAATGCGCCACCGAGGACCGACTGGTTCGAGCTCGCGCTGTGGCCAGGAGCCGACTCGGGCCTGGGCGCTGCGCTGCAGGCGACCCCCGCTCGCCGCAGCGGACGGAGCATCGACACCAGCGCGGAGTACATCGGCGACGTGAACGGCGACGGTGCGACGGACGTTGTGCTCTCCGAGGGCCCTCCCGAGAGCTGGACTGTGTACTTCCTGGGCGGCTCCCGTGGGTTGCAAGTCGGAAGGCCGCTCCGCGTGAGCCAACAAGGCTACCTCGGCGCAAGTCCGAGGGCGGCCGGTGACCAGGACCACGACGGCTACGACGACGTCTCGGTGCGCATGCACGCGCCGATCGACGGAAGCTTTGTGTCACTGCTCTGCCGCGGCTCTGCACAAGGCCTGATCGTCCCAGCGGATCCGCCCGACTCGCGCTCGGGGCAGACCTCGCCGTAGCGCCGGGCGCTGTCTCCGAGCGGAGGCCCCGCCGCTGCGAGTTGTGGCGAAGCGCCGCAAACACTCTGAACACTGGGGAGGCGCGGGCGAGCTCGCGCTCCGCTCGACACAAGACTCGAACACGCTACAAGCGACGGAGCAGCGGTCCGTCGTGCTCGCGGTCACCGATCGCGCTTCGAAGTGAAGTCAACGCGGAAACCGGTTCGCGCGCGAGGGCCGCGAGGTCGTCGAGCATGGCTGCTCGATAGGACATCCAACGGAGGTCGCTCGAGCGCGCGCTTTCGGCGACCCGATCGCCCGTTGCCTCGCCCGCGTCCTCAGCCCGATGCTGCACAGACGCGATCGTCCCACCGCCTCGCACCGTGCGTTCGCCTCTGTTTTCACAGGCGATGCCGTGTTGGCAGGGGCGGCTCGGGATCAGCGTCGGGATCCATCATCGAGTCCGCCGCGAGGGCGCGGTCCGCAGTGGCGGTGTCGCTGCGGCGCGCGTCGAAGGGGGCGACCCTATGCAGGCGAAGCGATCACCGACGCGAGTAGCCCAGGCCGACACCGAGATTCAAGAGAGGCCGAGGCAAGTAGTCCGGGTCGATCATCGGCGTGAGCTCGATCGAGATTCGAAAGCTGTCGCGCGCGATGTTGGGCCGGCTCGTCGTGGGGATGTCGACGTTCAGCACGACGGGAAACCCCACGAGAAATTCCCCAATAGTCGATGCCGTGACGCCAGTGCGTGACAACGGCGGTCGCGCCCGCGCCGAACGACAACACATCGAGCGGGGCCCACTCGAAGGCGGGACCCAGCTCGAACGCGTTCAGCGCGACGAGCGACGCGACCCGCGTCATCGCGTAGACGGCGAACACGTCGCGGATCTGCGCTCCGACGTCGAGCGAAATCGCAGGGAGCGGAACGAGCAACGAGGACCCGACGAACCACTCTGCTCCGAGCGCGACCGCGACGTGCGGCCGCGTTTGCGCGCGGAGCTGCACGAGCAACGGCGACTCGGCGGGCTGCGGCGCGGACGGCGCTGGCTCGCTTGGCGGAGCCTCGTTGTCAGACGAAGCAGGGTGCCTGACCACCAACCGCGGGCGCTGCGCGTGGCGAGCGTCGTCGTATTCGCACGCGTGGAGCAGCGCGGCGAGCAACAACGACGATCCAACCTGCTGCCGTCGTGCCATCGAACAATCGTAGCGCGCAGCGAACGCCAAGAGAAAACAAGGCCGATGTCTCCGCTGAAGCGACGACAGCTCGCGTCGTCGCTGAAGGTGTCAGGCGAGCCAACACAGTATCGCCTGTGAAAACAGCGGCGAACGCAACCATAGCGATGGGCGGTGGGACGATCGCGGCGCGGTCGCAAAGGGCCTAAGAACGCAGACGTCCCGACAGCGGACGCGTGGGCGACGGACTGGGGTTGGAGGGCCTATCCTCAGCGTGGCGATCGGCTTGTTCGCGAGCCGGGCTGGCCCTGACGCTCGAACGACTACGGCAAGGCCACGAGCACCGAGCGCGCGCCGGTAGCAGCGAGCGACGTGGGGCTCACCCAAGAGTCACCGATGACAAAACGAGGACGCATCGAAGCGCTCGTAGACGCCGCCATCGCGAGGAACAAGCGGGCTCGATGGGCACGCTCCGGCAGGAGGCGCGTCGAGCACGCGCGGCTCGAGCACCGCGCGCACGAGCGAGAAGTGCACGCCAATGCTGATGCGACCGAAGATCTCCCGACAGGCTCTTTGCTCCCAGCATCGGTCGTTGCTGTCGGGCAGATCGACGAACCCGGACACAATACCCGCGATGGCAGCCGCGTTGGGCATCGTCCCAAACGAAGGGAGCAACGTTTGCGTGGTGATCGCGCCTCCGAGGTTACCTGCGGTTCCGCCTTCTTGGGTGAGGTTGATCGCGAACTGAGCAGACTCGATCGGCCAGTCACGAATCGACGGACCGCTGTCGATGAACGGCACATGAATCTCGTCGCTGAAGCGCGCGCGCAACACTCCACGATGGATGCGCCCAACGCCGTCACGCACGCGTGGTCGCGCTATGTCGCCACCAATGACCGCGCTCGACGCGACCGCGTAGTGCTGGTCGGCTACCATCGAGCTGCACGTCCCCGCGTCCCCCGCGGAGTACAAGGGCACACCGCGCACAACCCGCACCGCAACGAGATCGTCGTCGTCCAGACGATCGACGCCGGACACTTGCACGAGCAGTGATGCTTGCCCTCTTCGATACACCTGTTGGATCGATCGGCGCACGTCGCCGCTCTCGAAGTCATCGTACCGAAACGCGCTGAAGGCATCCAAGAGCGCCGGAAGTCGATTGTCGACGCCAGCCCTGCAGCTCGTCCCGAAACAGCCCGCGCGCGCGCACCGACCGTCGCGCGAAACGTACGAGGGCGAGCAATTGTTCTCGCACTCGAGCGCTGACATCGAATCCTCGACGCCGCACCCACCGGGATCGGAGTATTCGGTGAACCGCCCATCGAGGTCGAAGCCCGCGATCGGCGTCTCGGAACCCCGTGGGGTTTGGTCCACAGTCATCTCGCTCACTGCGTACGTGAACGTTTGCCCCGATCCCCACTGTGGTGGCGCGGTGTTGCGCTCGGGCCACACTGGCGTCGAAAGTTCACAGCGCGTCTGAGGCGGCGCAACAACGTCGAGCACCAACCCGGCGTCTGTTTGCCGAGGCGCTTCGCACCCGGCGCACACAACAAACACCACAGCGACGAAGACCCCACGATTCGCGATCGTTCCCATGAGCGTAGTATGCAGCAATCCATGCGGGGGATAGCACATCCAACGGCGGTCGCTCGAAGATCTGCGCGATCCACCGTTGGTACACCCGCTCGTCGAACATGTTCGCTGACCAGCTTTGGGCGGATGGAGCGCAGCGTCGGAGCAGGCTTGCGCTCCGGTGGCATCGCGAGGGAGCCTCGTCGCGATGCAACGTCGGGCGTTGTGGTTGGTCTTCGCGATCGCGTCGGTGCTCCCTCGAACGTCCGCGGCGCAAAACTGCGCTCCCTCGGTCGCAGGTGGCGTCGTCGTGACCGAAGGCCGCGGCGGAATGGGAGCTCGCCTCGCCGCGAGCGCGCAGGGGATCGTCGTCTCGTGGGTGGAGCAACGCGCGTTCGCCAGCGCTGATTTTCGCGGGGCCGGAGGCTCGGCGAGCCACTTCTACGCGCGCGTCGTCGATCGCACGTCGGTGACTCCGCGCGGCGCGGCGCAGTCGTTGTTCGACCAGAGCGCGCCGTACGAGCTCGGGATGGGGCGCGCAGTCGCGCAGACGAGCGACGGGCGCAGCGCGGGCGTCTTGTGCACGTGCGTGGGCGGCTCGGCCAACACGCTGTGTACGTCGACGACGCTCGTGAGAACGCCCGCGTTCGGTGAGCTCCGCCCGCGAATGCGTCAATCGAGCGTGTGTCCGCAAGGAGCGCTCGACACCACGACCGCCGCGCAGCTCTCGCAGGCTGGCGTCGAAGCGGGCGACAGCGAGGTCGTCACCGACGAAACGAACGTGTTTGCTGTGTGGCAAGAGATTCCATCGGCGCGCGGCGCGCGCGCAGAGCTGCGCGTGGCGAGGCTGGGGTGCCGTTGAGCGTGCTCCCTTCGTCCGCGAACAAGCGCGATCTGCGGGGGATGTCGCGCTCGGAGCTCGACCGCATCTACATCGAAGCGCCCGAGCGCCCGTGCCCCAGAGGACGCTTTCGAGGAACACTCCTCACGTGGCTCCCTCCCGCGTGCCTCGTGCGCAACGCGCCTTACGTCGCGCTCGAATTCGTGGGCTTTCAACTATTGCCCTGGGGGATCGACTTTCACTCGTCGCGCTGGTGGGTGGGCGCGAAGTTCTTGCAGGGCGGGCTGTTCAGCGCGATCCCGGGGCCGTCGCGGTGGCGACCGACCGAGTGCTGGCAGCTCCACTACGACAAGGACTGCTTGCCGTTCTTTCGTGAGCACCTCTACGACGAGGTGAAGGCGCTCGACGACGACACCTGCCTCGGGATCGGCGGGATCAACGCGCCCGTGGGCGTCGGCGATCACTTCTACTATTTACTGAAGCGCTGCTGAGCGCTGTTGAGCGCGGTCGCGACCAACACAGTATCGCCTGTGAAAACAGCGGCGAACGCAACCATAGCGATGGGCGGTGGGACGATCGCGGCGCGGTCGCAAAGGGCCTAAGAACGCAGAGCGTCCCGACAGCGGACGCGTGGGCGACGGACTGCCGTTGGACGGCCTATCCTCCGTCAGCGCGCGCGAGGACTGCTCCACAGCATCGGCGTGCGGCCTGTGCGATCGGTCGACGAGGCGCTCTCGCGCTAGCCGCCCGTTGGTGACTGCGCAGTTGCTCATCGCGATCGCTCGAACCGCACGCTCGATCGGTGTTGACGGGCGAGCGTAAAGGGTGCTGGTTTCGAGGTGTTGCGCCGTGATGAAAGATCCTACTTCGCCTTGGTTGTTTGCTCGCCGCTCGCTCGCGGCGCTCTCGACGACGCTGGTGCTCTTCGGCTGCGCGCCGACGAGCGGGCCTGCGACGGACGAGGCCGACTCGTTCGACATCAGCGAGCTTCGTTGGGGCTCGGCTAGCGACAGCAATCGTTGGATCTACAACGGTCCTTTGCCCGCGCTCGTCGAGCCGTCGATCGTCGTGTCGATCGCGGGGCACACCGCGCGCGTGAGCGGCTATCTGCCGCAGGGGTTTTCAGGGCCCGTTCCGTTCTACGCGACGGTGACGGATGACCGCGGACGTCGAAGGGTCACCGTCGTGTATCCAGTGGCGACCGGCGCGACGACCAACGCTCCGGGGAGCTACACGGACATTCGAGGCTTGCCGTACCTCCCATACGCGGCCAACTCGAACGGTGACTTCGTGCCGTGGGGAGGCTTTCCTTTTCTCGAGTACAACCGACGACGAAACATCGCGTTTCACGGGCCCATCACGCACGGCATGACCGCGACGGGCGTCGAGTGGTTGCTCAAGCGCGGCCCGGTCTCGCGTGGCTGCAACCGCATGCAGGGCGAGCACGTCGTCGAGCTGGCGCACCTGATCGGCATGCAGATGAACAACACGCACGCGGCCTTCGCCGAGCGCTCGGTTCGCGTCAACACCACGGTGATCGAGGGCTACGACGTGCTCAACGGCCAATCCGTGGACGTCAACTACCCGCGCACCGCTGGGGCGGTCGCGCCGAGCGGGCCCGTGCGGATGTTTCGCACATGGTGGTCCAGCGATTTTCCTCGCTGGGTGTGCGCGTTCAAGAGCGGGCGCGCGCTGGACAACAACCACTGCGCGTACGAGCCGCCCAACCGCCTCGACCCGGCGACCGGCGAAGAGCCCGCCAACGCGCCCACTGTGATGATCGACAACGCCACGCAGGGCGTGCTCTCGACCACCGGCGGACCGTGGGAGATCACCAGCGCGCGGCCGGGGTACGTCGGGGTCAACTATGCGGCGCTCGCCGCGGGGCGCGCGGGGGAGGCGGCCTTCACCGTTCCTTCGCGGGTGAGCGGCCGTTATCGGGTGCTGGCGCGGTACATCGCGCACAGCAATCGCAACACCGCTGTGCGCTACGTGATCAGCCGGCGCGCGGGCGACGCAGCGCCAGTGACGGTCACGTTCAACCAACGTACGGGCGACGGCTGGGCGGACCTCGGCGTGCACGAGCTCGGGGCGGGCGCGCGCGTCGCGATCCCTGTGCCTTCAACGAGCGACGGCTACACCATCGTCGACGCGCTGCGCTTCGATCGGGCGCCGTGACGACTTGAAAACGGGGGTGCTAATCGCTCCGTCTCTCCTGCGCTTGTGCTGTGATCGCGGGTCGCGCAACCGGGTGACCGTGATGCATCGACCAGCGCATGCTCCCGCGCCGAGGCTGTCGTCGTATGGGAGTAGATGCACCCAATCGATTTGTGTCCCAGGGCTTTCTCAAACTACGAGCAACTTGTGAAGACGCTCGGACACGAAAGAACCCACATCGATCAGTTTCGACGAAACGGCGGTCCAGCGACAGACCTTGCAACTGCACGACTGTGGGAAGAAGAGGCGTACGCTTCTGAGGCTGCGTACTGGGCAAGATTCCGAGGCGTGTGATGAAGTACAACGATTGGGTCGACGCGTTTCTTTCGCTTCGAGACGGCGGCGCTCCAGTTTGCCCGAACTGCGATCGCCAGGCGCTTGCATATCGAGCATTCTCGTTTTCGTCCGTAACGCCTTCGATCGGCTGGGCGGTGGTGTTCTGCCGTGCGTGCAATACGGGCGCGCGAATGTCGAGAATTCAGCTTACGCAGCAGGAGACTGACGCCGAGAACGCAGGCACCGACGCGGAACTTTGCACGATACGCTTGCTGTACTGAACGAGCATGATCGTACGCGATGCCCGTTACCGGGACGATTCGGCCATCAGGCGTGCGGGTGATCGCGGTCGAGTTCGAGCGCGGCAACCAACACCGTATCGCCTGTGAAAACAGCGGCGAACGCACGGTGCGGCGGGGTGTGACGCTTGCGTCCACGCAGCATCGGGCTGAGGACGCAGACGAGGCAACGGGCGATCGGGTCGCCGACAGCGGACGCGTGGGCGACCGACCGCCGTTTGAGGGCCTATGCTCCTACCCGAGCGTCCACGTGCGGATCCCGAAGGTCCCGCCCACCGGCAGTTCGCGCGTCAGAAGCATGTCGCCATCCGGACTCGCGACCACCCAGTCCGGCGCGAGACCGCCCGGAATCGGTGCGGATGCGACCTGCTCGCCGGCGTCGACGCTCCACAGGTCAAGCGTCGCTTGGCCGACGGGGCGATTGGGAATCATGACGAGCCACCGCTCCGTGAGAGCGATCGCTTTCACGTCGACACCGTAGGGCCTGCATCGGCGAACCAGGGCGCCTTCGAGCGTCCACATCGAAACCTCGCCGCCGAAACAATTCACAATCACGTGTCGTCGCCACTGGTCGTACACGACACCTCGCACGGGGCCGCCGGGATCGAGCGTCGTCGTGTGATTGTCGCTGACACGGAGAACGACCACGGACGCGGGCTCTCGACCTGTGACAATGCCCATCGCGGTCTCCTCGGTGGCACCGCCGTCGACGACGACCACGATGTCGCCGGCCGGGTCGACCGCGAGCGCGTCCGCAGACGCGGCGAACACCCCATGACGAGGGAGAAGCACAGGGACCATGAACATGTCGACACCATGGGGGTGAAGCGATGCCAGCCAGGCCCCGGCTCCACCAAACGCGAGCGTGCTGTCCCCGGCCCTTCTCGAGAATCCACGCTCCGAGAGATCACACGCGTCTCTCAAGCGCACACCGGTCGGTTCGGCCAACGCGATCATGTCCCCTGCTGGTGACCAGGCGACGCCGCCCACTGCGCCGCGGCTGGACACGCGTGGCGGATCGACCTGAACCCGCGCCGCAACGACGAGTTCGTTCCCTCGACGCTCATGGATCGCGAGCAGTCCCCTCGAGTCGTACGCGACAAAGCGGGCCCCATCCGGGGAAAACGCAGGGGGCGTGAGTCGGCCACGATGTCCAGCGGCGATGGCTGCCGCCTTGAGCGTGGCGCGCACGCGTGCAGGCACTGGCGCCGGGGTGCAGCAGCGCTCAAGCGCGGCGCGGACCTCGGCGATGTTCGCACGGCGCGCGGCGCTCAACAGGTCGTGGATCGCTGCGTACTCCGAGCCATCGAGGAAGCTCTCGTCGAAGAGGCGTCCACCCTGCTCCTGGATGAAGGCCATGACACCGATATCGATTTCGCTAGTCGCTGCTGCGCGCGCAATGAGCTGGTCGAGCAGCTTCGCGCGCGTCGCTGCGTCTGCACCGTGCCACGGATCGTCCGCGCGCCACGTCAGGCGGGTGACGAGTTCCTCGCTGTCACCTCGCCGCGTGACGAGTTCGCAGCGATACGTCGCAGGCTGCGCAGTGGCCTCGATCCGGCATGCGACGAGGGTGCGGCCGTTGCCGAGCTGGCCGAGCGCGCCGTCCCACGCCATCGGTGGCAGGTCGCAGCACCATGGATCGGAAATGAGGACGGGCTCGGGCAGGTCGTACGCGGCGCCATCGACGTGCGCGAGACGAAGCCGTCCGTTTCGGGAAGCCGGCAACGCCCAGAAAATGCTGAGGCCCTCGCCGAGCTCGAGGCGGAAGTCGAGCTCGGTCTCATTCGCGCCCAGCACGATCGTGATCGCATCGAGGTCGTAGTCCCCGAGCGAGACCCGGTCCGATGGTTTGGCCCTGAAGGTCGATTCCACGCATCACGAGGGTACACCGGGAGCCAACACAGTATCGCCTGTGAAAACAGCGGCGAACGCACGGTGCGGCGGCGTGGGACGATCGCAGCGCCGTCGTGTCGGGCCTAAGGGCGCAGACGAGGCAACGGGCGAGCGGGTCGCCGACAGCGGACGCGTGTCGAGCGCGCGGCGTTGAACGTCGCATCCTCGAGCGGGCGCACGCTTCGCGCGCTGGTCGCGGCCGATCGCCTATGGAACGGTGACAGAGCCGCGCGCTTCTCGGATCGCCCCGGTCATCGGGTCCGTCAACAACACGCGGACTTGATAGCATCCAGGGACCATCGGACTGTCGAATCGGACTTCTGCGTCTCCGCTCGAGTCAACAGCAGCGGTCGCGCGGTCGAACGCGACCTGCGCCACCACGAGATCGCCGTCGAAGCCGTCGGGCCACTCGAGGTTGAAGCCCTCGTTGATGAGGTTGATCGCGCCGCTCTCCGCTCGGCGCACGAGCACCTGACCGAGCGCCTCGCGGGTGTCTCCTTGGGTGTTCTGGTTGACGAAGTACAGATCGCCGCAGCCTCCGAAGGCGATTCCGTGAATGCCGCTCCAGCGTGTGGACGGCACGGCAGCGGTCATCCGCGCGTGGTCGGCGAGCACCGAGAGCGTGCCGTCTGCACGGCGCTGATACACGACGCCGCTCAGGGGGTTGCTCGGAAACGAAGCACCATAAATCAAACCATCCGGACCGAGCGCGAGCGCCTCGTGAAAGAAGTCTGTCACGGTCCCGCTCCTCGGGACGATCGCGTTGATTCGATACCACTCTGTCGGCGCCATCTCGCCCGGCGCGAGCCGAAACACTCGCGGAAAGATCTCTGAGAACACCAGCGCGCCGCTCGCATCGAACGTGAGCCCGGTGATCGTGTCCTGCAGCAGCCCTGTGACCGAGGTGACCGTGGTCACGGTTCGATCCCGCTCGACGCGTTGGATCCGAGATCGATTCGCGGCGTACAGCAGCCCATCGGGACCGAAGGTGATGCGCGCGACTCCACGGCCTGCCGCTGGCGCGCCCGTGCTGGCATACAGCTCCGACATCACCGGCGCTCCCCCTCCGGGATCGACGACGCGCCGCACCTCGCCAGTGCGCGTGAGCATGTAGTAGAGCTGCCCTGTTCGATCCGCGGCGAGTCCCGAGACTGCGCCGAGACCGCCGAGGACGCGCGTTCGCCGGCCGTCGAGCGTGATGCGCCAGATGCTCTGATCGTTGCCCGCGCTCGTGAAGAGAGCGTCATCTCGCCGCAGCTCCACTGTGACGTTGAGCCCGCACACGCTCGTTGCGTCCACCCGGGCTCGCACGCGGAGCCCCCTCGGTTCGCCGGCAGGTCCCGAGGTCGCGCTGGTCAACGTCAGGCCGCGGATCATGGTCATCGCGCCTGCCGTTCGACAATCGACGCCTCGACAGTTTCCTGCGGCGTCGCAGACGACGCGAGCGCACTCTCCGCTCGGGTTGCAGCGTCCCGTGGGCATGTCGCACACCGTTCCTGGCCCGCAGAGCGAGGGAAACTCCGTCGCGCCGCAGCGCACGGTTGCTCCTGGAATCGTGCAGGCGCGGCCCGGATCGAGGCACTGCCCCGTCAGCATGTCGCACGCCGTCGGCGCGACGCACGGGTTGGCGCCCATCGCGCGACAGTCGACGACGCACGACGCCCCGACGCATCGTGCGCCAGGGCCGCATGCATCGCCGCAGAGCGCGCTGTCGTTCGACGGACGGTCATCGATCGCCGGACGATCATCGTCCGCGTCGCGCTGAGGGCTGTCCATCGTCGCGTCGACCACGGCCCGATCGGGCACGCCCGAGTCCGTTGGCGCGGGCGCTTCGGAGCAGCCAGTGAAGAGCAACGCACACACGACGGATCGGCCTCGCCGGGATGATTTCATCGGCTCGAAGTGTACAGCGGGAGCGCGGTGGCTCGGCGGTGTGCGGCATTTGCACGCGCTTTCTTCGCCGGCGCGATCCGCGTTGGCGGACTCTGACGGTTTCAGTGAGTCGGTAGGGCCGTCGAGAGCCCGAGAAGCAGCGCACGCGCAGGTCGCTCCAACGCAGGATCACCCGTGAAAACAGAGGCGAACGCAACCTGAGCGACGCGACGCGCGGCGCGCTGTGACGCTCGCGTGCCGGCAGCGTCGGGCCGACGAGCGCAGAGGAGGCAACGGGCGATCGGGTCCCCGACAGCGGACGCGTGGGCGACGGACCGCCGTTGGAGGGTCTATCCTCCAACAGCGTTGCTGCTCGGTGCAGCGTGTTCGACCTCTCCGAATGCCTGGAAAGTCCCATGATCTTCCCTCTCGATCAGCGATCGACCGCCCGACGTCTCGCGCGCGTGCTGCTCGAACAACCACGATGCATGCCACGCGAGGCGGGAGCCGTGCTCGGTCGGCAATTCTGGTGTACCGCGTTCGACACACGCACACTGTGAGCCCGTCGAATGCGATTTCTTCTTCGTACTCGCGGCGAGGCGAGCTGCGTGCGCTGTCGAGGCGCGATCAACAACGGCGACACCTATGTCGAGCGCGAGTCGACGGACGCCAAGAACAAGACCGTGCGACTTCCGTTGCACCCCGAGTGCGCGCTCGACGTCGATACGAGCCTGACGGTGAAAGCGTTCGAGCGCTTCGGGCAGAGCTTCGAAGGACGCGGCGCGTTTCGCGAGCTCGCGACGACTCGAAGCGTGGGGCGCGCGCAGCGCGTCGCGCAGCGTCGGTCGCGCGAGCTCGATCGCACAGCCGGCATCATGCGGGCGAAGGAGCCCTCGCGTCCGCGCGAAGACGATCCGCGTTGGGTGTCCCCGGCGCTGGATCATCGCGGACGGCCGCGGGTGCGCGTGCTCGTCGCAGGCAGCGCGGTGTCGCTCAGTCGCACAGCGGGTCGCAACCTTCGCGTGCTGCTACCAGCGCGTTCGTGGGCGTCGCCCAAGCGCGAGTACGTGTTCGTCACCGAGCCGTACGGGTACGACTTTCCCGACGACGATCCCGCGCAGCCGATCGTGGGCACGATCTACATGCCGATCGCGACGGCGGGTTCGACCGTCGAAGGAGGCAACGATGTCTGCGCGTGGAGCGCGCTCGGCGTGCCCTCGCCAATCCTGTGGCTGATCGGCGTGAGCAGCAGCAGGCCACGCGACGAGCACACGATGCGCTTTCGAGAGCTGATGGATCACTTCGGCTACGACGGCGACACGTGCACCGTGCTCTGCGCTCCTCGCGTCGACGCGCAAGCGCTCGATCGACTGGTCTGCGTGATGGACGAAGTGTTCGACGGAACCGAGATCCGCTCGCCTGTAAACCCGTGGACCGCCGTTGCCGAGCGGCTCCGTGACGACATTCGCGCTCACTTCGTTCACCGCTACAACGGCCCGCACACGACGGTCGCGCAGCGAATCACCTCGCTGCATTGGACGCGCGACGAACCGATGAACGCGCTCGCGGCTGAGTGCGCGGGGCTGCTCATCGAACAAGACGAGCTCGATAGCGCGGCCGAGCTTCTACGCGCGAACATTGTGGTCGAGCGCGCTCCGTTCGAGCGCTGGATCGCTCGCTGGTGGACGACCCCAAGTTTGGGCTACGCGCTCCCGAGGATTCTCGAACACTTCCCGTGGTTGTTTTCAGAGAGCGGAGTATCCGCCACGCTTGCCTCGATGCCCGCTTTGCCAACAACGATCGACGAGAGCCTCCTCAGCTGTCTCGAGACGTTGATTCGCTGGAATGGCGTCGAAGAAGACGCTCCTCGGATCGAGCGAGCGCTCGCGGAGCGCGCCGGGGACGAGGCGTTTTCGACAGCGATTGGCGCAGCGCTCGCGGACATGCGAGTCCGACTGCGTGCGATTCGCGCAGAGCCCAACGCCGAGTGAGCTCACCGCGACCAGTCGTCGAGGCCGCGCCGCGCGGTGCGTCCCTCGGTCTCGACGAGCCAACACTGAATCGCCTGTGAAAACAGCGGCGAACGCACTGTGCGTGGCGGTGGGACGATCGCGGCGCGGTAGCAAAGGGCTCGGCGCAGAGGAGGCAACGGGCGATCGGGTCGCCGACAGCGGACGCGTGGGCGACGGACCGCCGTTGGATGTCCTATCCTCGTTGGAGAACACAATCGAAATGACAACACTTATCACCCTGTCGGCGCACGACCAGCTGCTGACTTCGTGCTCGCAGTCTGTCGTCGTTCTTGATCAAGACGCCGATCGGTACACAATTGCCCATGGCAATGGGCGAATCGCGATCGACTTGCCCGTTTCTGACTGCTGGTACGTCGGAGCGCATGCGGATCGGCTGTTCTTCGGTACGGACTCTGGGGAGTCGTGTGTCGTGTATGAGTGCTCTGCGTACGAGGCAGAGCCTACGCGTTGCTATCGAGTTCCGTTTCTCGTGCGTTGTGCAGACTTCTTTGCCAACACGAGTGTCTTGGTCTCTGGTGACGACGGCGCTGCTGTTATTTCGCTTTCTGGGGTCGAGAAGGTATTCGAGGCATCCGCGTTATCAACGCACATCTCACATCGGGCTGTAGTTGTTGACGATCCGTACGTCGTCGCGCTCTCTACAGACTTTGGCGTTGAGTGCCGTCGCTTCGACGATGAGGCAGAGTTTACGCTTCAGTGGACGCGCTTTGCCGCAGCAGATAGTTCGGTCACAGCGGGGCGTCTGCTGCGTTTGACTCGGGGGGCAGTAGCGATCGAGTGCGCTGAACGAGGTGCTGCTTTCGTCGACGTTGTGACCACTGACAGCGAGACGCTGCTTCGCCGCCACGTGGACGTTGCTCGCGCTCTTCATAGCTTCGATGGCACGCTTGTCTTCGGAACCCCCACAATCATCTATGCGGTCGGCGCGTTCAGTGGAGAACAACAGTGGCGCATCGAACTCCGTGAGGTTGGGTCCGCTGGCGATCGAGGTGCCGCCTTCGAGCTCAGTCATCCTCCGGTCGCATTTGCTCGAGGGACTTTGTGGGTTCAGGATGGAGTGATGTTGAGACAATTCACTTTGAATGGCCTCGAGCGCTCGGCCTTCGAGGTTTCTCCGATGAGTGTCTTGGTCGCATCGACTAGCGATGCCGTCATCGTTCAAGCGGCAAATCGACTGCGGCATGACTGTGAGTAAGCGCGTGCAATCTGCCTGCTTTTGCACCAACTGAGCTTTCCTACGCGTTTGTCTCGAAATCTCGGCGGCGGCTGCCCGCTCGCGAGCGCCACGAGCGTCGCGAAGAACCGCTTCACGTTTTGCTCGTTGCGGCCCCAGTCGAGCACTTGCGTCGGCATCGCGCACTCCGAGCTCACGGCGGCCTCGATCGACATCGACCTCGCGCAGTCATGGTCGTTCGTATCGATCACCGACGACGGCGCGGCGGTCGTCCCCACGAGCACGATGAACGTCGCAGGGACCGTGCTCTCGCTCCCCGCGCACGCTCTCGGGCCGCTCGCGCCGCACCGTCCGCGTGACGCTGCGCCCCGAGTGCGCGATCGGCGGACTGCGCAACGGCGGCGTCGTCGTCGTCGTGCGCGGGATCGTACGCGCCACGGGACCAGGCTTGCTCGCCAGCGAGCCGCTCGCCACCGCGGCGAGCGAGCCGACCATCCTCGATGGGTGCATCTCCTGCCATACGACAGCCGGGGCGCGGCAGCGAGCGGCGGCGCGGCAGCGAGCTGCCGCGCATAGTGCCTCGCAGACCCGATGGGCGAATGGGCTCGAGCTAGCTCAGCAGGCGTTCT
>LNEO01000350.1 GCA_001465015.1 Deltaproteobacteria bacterium Ga0077539
CGCTTGTGCCCTGGATGGCACGTTCAGCTCCCTCCGATCGCCGAGCATTTTCTCACGCCGTTGCCTCGGGAGCTCCGGCTAGTTTTCGGCGCCTATGGTCCTCCTCCGTGGCCCCCTCGGGGAGCTTGATGATCGGCGCCGCGTCTTTGAACAATGTCCCTCCGCGATCCAGCGCGAAGTGGTTGTGTGTCGCGACGGCGGGAAACGTGATCGAGAGCGGCGTGCGCAACTTGTCGCGAGCAAGCCGACGCACGTCGTACCACGGCTTCCCGGCGGCCCTCATACTTGTGCTCCCCGACACAATGCGCTCTTCGAGCACTCGCCGAAAGGGCCACAAGTAGCGGAGCACGCGAGGATTTGGCTGGGGCTTCAGTTGCTCGTCGAACGAGAAGATCGTGTCGCTGCTCGGAGTCATCCCCCAGTCTCGGATGTCCTCCCCCGTCACCAAAGGTCGCTTCGGAAGCGCTACGGTTGCCGCACCGTTACGTGGCAACATAAACAACTCGTCCTCGCCGAGAATGACAGCAAGTCCGACATCGTCGACGACCTCACTCAGCCGCTTTGGGCACTTGTGCTCGATGAGTTCTTTGAGCTCGCTGGCGCCGCCGCCACCGAGGGACCACGGATGCTTCGTGAACGAGGCGCGATCGACCTCGGCCACGCTCACAAACTC
Source organism: Deltaproteobacteria bacterium Ga0077539 (assembly GCA_001465015.1). Lineage (GTDB taxonomy): Bacteria > Myxococcota_A > Polyangia > Polyangiales. Next base: position 674 of record LNEO01000350.1, read on the forward strand.
ATCCTCGTAGCCCACAGCGTCGATGCCCTCGACGATGCCGCTCCACACCTTGCCCTTCGCCGCGTCCGCGGGGGTCTCGGGCTCGCCGCGCTTGCCCATCACCGTTCGCACCGTCGGGCTGCGACCGCGCTCGTTGCGGCCGAAGAGGATCACCGTCGGCGTTCCGTGGCCCGGAATGAACGCGCCCGAGGTGTCCACCACGTGCGAGAGCGCCACCCTCGGGAGCACCTTCTCGATGAGCCCCTTTCCGAACTCGCGCTTCATGAACGAGTTGGCGTTGATGAGCCCGACGTAGCCCCCTTGCGTCGCGAGCTCGAAGAAGCGCTCGGTGAAGGGCGCGGCGAGCGCGTACAGCTTGATCGCGCTATCGGGATACCGCTCGCTGTACCGCTTTCGCAGCGCCGCGTCCTTGCAGGTGATGTACGGCGGGTTGCCGACGACCGCGTGAAAGCGCCTGGCGAACAACGCGTGCGCCGCCGCGGGATCTTCGAGGGAGAACGCCGCGCTGCCGATCTTCTCGCGGGTGATCGCGTTGGTGACCGAGCCCTGCTCGACGAGGTTCTTCTGGCCCTTTCCACCGTAGAGCAGCGAGTCGGCGACGACGACGTGGCGGTCGAGCGCGAGGTCCGCCGGAGCCTCGCGGAGCGTGCGGATCCCGGCGGCGCGGACGAACGCGATCAGCAGGCGAAAGCGCGAGATCGCGACGGCGTACGGGTTGAGGTCGACCCCGTACACGTGGTCGAGGGCGTCGCGGGCCCACTGCTTCGGGTCTGCCGCGGGGGCGGCCTTCTGGTGCATCGCGCGGAGCCGCTCGAACGCGCCCAGCAGAAAGTGCCCGCTCCCGCAGGTCGGGTCGATCACGCGCAGCCCGTCGAGTCCGAACTCCTTCACGGCCGGGTCGAGCGTGCGCGCGAGGATGAACTCCTCGACGAAGTCCGGCGTCTGCAAGAGCGCGTACCGCTCGCGAACGCCCGCGCTCAGGTCCTGGTACAGGTCCCCGAGCACGCGTGTGTCTGCGGTTGGCGCGACGGGCGCAGTGACGTCGGCGGTCGCCGTTGCGGGGCTGTCGAAGCGCCACTGGAGGGCGCCGTCCGGGCGTCGCTCGCGGAAGAGCTCGAGCAGCTCGGCGACGACGGTGGTGCTCGGGCCGAGGCGATAGAGCGGGTTGCTCTCGGGGCCGAGGACCTCGCGCGCGCCGGGGAGCCGAGCGCACTCGCGAAAGACGGCGAGGAGGTACTCGCGGGCGTTCGCCGCGAGCGAGGGAAAGGCGGCGTTGAAGCGCTCTTGCGAGTCCTCGGCGCCGTCCCCGGCGATCCGGCGATGCTCGATGAGCCCCTGGTCCTCGAGGTACCGCACGAACACCGCGGACAAGAGCCACGCCGCGCCCACTTGCTCGAGCATGCGATCGCGAAACGCGAGGTAGTCATCCGCCGTCCTTCCCTCGCTGCGCTCGTGCGCGAGCGTGCGCTCGAGCTCGCGGCGGACCGACTCGGACCCCTCCGCGCGCGCCTTCAGGTCCGGGATGAGCTTGTCCCCGAGAAACCGCCCCAGAACGTCGCACAGCGTGCGCTCGCGCCTTGTTCCACCGCCACGTGCCATCGCGGCAGCGAGGCAACCACGAAGGGCCATCGCCATGGAAGCCGTAGAGACAAGACCTACAACGACGCTTGGTCGACGCTCGGGCTGCTCTCGAGCAAATTGCCTGGCCGCTCACGGGGGGTCGTCGGACGCGAACCCGTCACGGCCCCCCGCGCGTCGAGGCGACCACCCAGTGATTTCACTGCGGCTGCTGAGCTGGCGACGCGAAGCGATGCTCCGTCCACGCGCCCGGGTCGAGCGCGCTCCTGGCGAGATCCAGGTTGCGCGCGTGATGGGTGAGCAAGAGCACCTGCGTCTTCTTCGCGAGCTCGGCGAGCACGACGAGGCCTGCCTGCGCGCGCTCGTCGTCGAAGTGGATGAAGATGTCGTCGAGCACCAGGGGCATCGGCTCCTGCGCGTCGAGGTGCTGCTCGAGGCTCGCGAGGCGAAGCGAGAGGTAGAGCTGGTCGAGCGTACCGTCGCTGAGCGCGTTCTTCACGTCGACCGCCTCGTGGCCACGCAGACAGGTTAGCTTCGCCTTGTCACCGTCATACTCGACCTTGAGTTGTTGATAGCGCCCGAGCGTGAGAAACTCGAACAGTCGGCTCGCCCGGCGAAGAATCGCCCCCTCGTTCTTCTGTCGATAGCTCTCGATGCCTCGCCGCAGGAGCGCCGTCGCGAGCCGCAGCCGGGCGTAGCGCTCTGCGTAGCCTCGCGCCTGCGCGAGGATCTGGTGGGCCTCGCCGAAGACGGCCGCCGCGTCGTCAGCGCCCGAGAACTTCTTCTGCCGCTCGCCGAGGGCGCCCAAGGCCCTGTTGTGCTCTTGCTGCTCAGCTTCGAGGACCTTCAGGCGCTCGTCGAGCGCGGCGATCTCGGACTCGACCCGGTCGCTGTCGGTCTCTCGAACCGCGTCGTCGAGCGCTTCGAGCGACCAGCCTTCGCCCACTTCGAGCAGGCGCTTCTCGGCCTCGACCTTGCGCGCCTCGAACTCGCGCGCCTGCTTCGAGCGCGCGATCGCGCCGTCCAGCGCCGCGAGGTCTTCGCACCCGGCGTCGCGAAGCATCGCGTCGCGCCGTCGCCGCTCGACGTCGAGCGCGAGGCTCGCGTCTTCGAGCTCGCGCACGTGAACAGCGACCTGCTCGTCGAGGGCGCGCCGCCGCTCGCCGTTCTTCGTGGCCGTCGTGTGGAGCTCGTCGAGGGCGTCCGCACGCTCGATGGCCGTGCCCGAGAGAGAGGGGCAGAACTCCGCCACCAGCGCTGTGACGCTGCCCTCGAAGATGTTCATCTGCTTCTCGATCGCTTTGAGCCGGGCCTCCTGTCGTTCGCAGTTCGCCTCCAGACGAAAGATCTCGGCGAGCCCCTCCATGACGACGTCGGCCTGCTCGGGAAGCGCGTCCGGCGGGAGCCGGAGCCTGGCCACCGCCTCCCCCCACAGCGCGCACCAGGCGCCGCGTTCAGACTCGCACGCAGCGATCTTGCCTTCGAGGTCGCCCAGCTCTCGCTGCTCTTTGCTCAGATCGCGCAGCAACGTCGCGCGGGTCGCGGCCTGCTCGTCCGCTGCCTTCAAGGTCTTCTCGGCGTGCAACAGCAGCGTGAGCCACGGGGTCGCCTCGGGCATCGGCGCCCCCGCAGCGCCCAGGGCGCTGAGGATCGCGCTCGTCTGATCTCGCAGCACGGCGCGGGAGGCATCGAGCTTCACCGCGGCCTCGTTGCGCCGTCGTACCTGCTCCACGAGAGATGCGTGACGGGCGCGCCACAGGAGCATCTCGCGGGGCGTCGACGGCTCGATGCCGCACGGGATCCAGAGCCCCTGCCACGCGTCGCTGCGCTGCTTCGCGCGCGCTTCGAGCTCGGTCCGATCGCGAGCACCCGCGGCGAGGTCCAGGACTTTTGCGGCCTCTTCGCGACGGAGGGCGGCGCACTGCGCGGCGCGCTCCGAGTCGCGCTGGAGCCGGTCGGCGAGCTCGTCGACCGCGCGCACGGTCGCGAGATACGCCGTCGCCAGGGGGACGTCCGAGCCGGACTCCGCGTCGATCACCGAGGGGGCGCCCCCCGCGCTCCAGGCATGCATCACGCGCCCCCAGACGAGGTCGCGCCGGGACCGAGCCTCGACGACTCGCTCCGGGGAGGCGGGCTCTCCCGAAGCCACGAGGGACGACAGCTTCGCGCGAAGCTCGTCGAGCTCGCCCTCGCTCGTCGTGACGCGAGCCATCACGTCCCTGCTCGCCCGCACGTCCGCGGCGAGCTCGACCTCGAAGACGCGAATCAGCTCCTCCGCGGGAACAGGGAGCGCGAGGGCCTCGTCCGGCGTTCCTCGCCAGGGAGCGAGCGCGGCGCACGCCACCGCGCAGCTCGCTTCGAGCGCGGCGAGCTGGGCCTCGGCTTCGCGAAGGCCGTCAGAGTGCCTCTTGTCGGGACGCAAGTGGTCCCACGTCGCGCGCAGCACCGACGCGTCCGTCAGCGCCGGCTGCGCTGCGAGGGCGCCCTGGAGCTCGGAGATGAGCGCGCGCTTCTCGCCCGCGCGGCCCCGGAGCACCTGGAGGCTCGACTGACGCTTCACCTCGTCTTGTTCGAGCTTGCGGATGCGCGCGAGCGACGCCTCGTCCACGCGCGCGGAGCTCACGTTGCGCGGCTCGACGTCGCTCCAGCCGATCTTGCGAAGGTGCTCTCGCTGCTCGTTGCGATAGGTGATGATCTCCTTCTGAACGCCCGGCCGATCGCGCAGCTCAGTCTTGTACTTTCCGAGGTCCTCGGTGAGCTGCCTGATCCGCGCGCTCGCGCCGAGGATCGACTCGTGCACCTCGAGCGCGTCTCGATCGCGCTTCCCGCGTTCGAGCGCGTTCTCCGCGCGCAGTCGGCGGCCCTCCGCGGCTTCGATCGCGTGTGTGAGCTCGCGCCGCTGGGTCTCGACCTCGTGCGGCACCGATCGCACCTCACCCATGGCGGCGATCTCTCGGTGCGCGTCTTCGCGTTGGCGCACCCAAGGGAGCGCTCGCTGCAGCCGTTCGAGACGGTGGCGCGCCGTGCGACGCCGGACGATCTCGTCAGAGATCTCCTGCTGCTTCGAAGCGGCGATGTCTCTCTCCGCCTGCGTGGCCTGCCACTCTTTCGCGGGGATCTTGAGCGCGTTCGCCCGGCTGATGTGCTCGCGGTAGGCGACGAGCGACTTCGTGATCGCGCCAGCGTTTCCGCCGGACGAGAGGAGCTTCTCCGCGTCCGCGTCGAGGCGCAGGAGCATCTGGTGCAGCGTGGTGCCGTCGAGCGAGGCGCCAAAGAGCATCTTTCCCAGGTCGGTCTTCGCGTCAGCGAGCGCCGCGCCGGCCTGTCGGAGCTGCTCGTGGCTCAGCCCGAACATCTGCTCGAAGTGCTTTCGCTCGGAGATGCTCAGCCACGCGCGCAGCGCCGACTCATCGACCGTCGCGCCCTTCGAGTCGAGCAGGGTCGCGCGGTTTCCCTTCTTGCGCACGAAGGCGCGCTCCTGGCCGTCGGAGTGGCGAAGCGTCGCGCCGATGCGGAGTTCGTTCATCGCGTGCAGGTGGGCGTCGCCCGTCTGCATCTCGATGCCATAGAAGAAGCCGGTGATGGCCCGAAGCGTGGTGCTCTTGCCCGCCTCGTTCGGGCCGTACACGATGTGAAGGTTCGGGCCGTCCGCGGGAAACTCCAGCGGCCGACGGGTGAACGGGCCGTAGGCGAGCAGGTCGAGCCGAAGGAGCTTCACGACGCGTCACCTCCATCGAGGAGCAGCGGGATCAGGATTTGCTCCACGTCGGCGAGCGCTTCGCGCACAACGTCTGGCCGATCGAACGTCGGCCGGTCGGCGGGGTCGAGCGAGGCGAACTTGTCTTGCATCGACGCGAGCTCGGCGACGAGCGAGGCGAGCGCCTCGGGGTCTGACCGCTGGGCGTCGATCGTGCGGAGGAGCTCGCCGAGCGGCGTCGGTCGCCCTCGCAGCGCCTCGATGTCGATGCGGGTGCGCGTGTCGAAGATCACCTTCTCGACCCAGAGGTCGGCGACCTCTGCGCCGCGCCCGCGGACCTCGTTCGTGTATCGCTCGGTGTTCGCGATCAGCTCGCGGTGCGCCTCGCTCGCCCCGTGCAGGCGCACGCGCACGGCGAGAGGCGTAGCGCCCTCTTCCCGACGAAGGGCCTCCAGGCTTTCGTAGACGAGGTCGATCGCGTGCGCGGCGTTGCGCGCATGATCGAGCGCGATCTCGCGCAGGTGCCAGCGCATCACGTCAAACTGGCGCGCCTCGACGGTCACCTTGCCCTTGTCGACGGTGACGAGGGTCGCACCCTTCGGACCCGTCTCGCGGATGTGCCGCCCCTGTAGGTTGCCGGGAAACACAACGTAGGGCTCGCTCCGTAGCACCTGCCGCCGGTGCACGTGCCCGAGCGCCCAATAGTCGTAGCCGCGGTCGACGAGGCTCTGGATGCTGCACGGCGCGTAGACCGCGTGCTCTTTCGCGCTGCCGTCGGCGCTCGTGTGCAGCAGGCCGATGTTGAACATCCCGGACACAGGCGCCGGGTACCTGGCCGAGAGGTCGTGGTGCACCTCCGCGTTCGCGTAGCTCTGCCCGTGGAGCGCGACGCTGAGCTCCGGGATGCGCACGGTCTCGGCCTTCGTCGTCGAGAACTCGTGCACGTTGGTCGGGTATTGGAGCGCCTTCGTCATGGAGTTCGCAGCGTCGTGGTTGCCGCGCACGACGAACACGCGGACGCCGCGCTGCTTCAGCCGAGTCATCTGTGCGTTGAAGAAGAGGCCGGTGTTGTAGTCCTTCCACTCCCCGTCGAAGAGGTCGCCGACGAGCAGCAGAAAGGCGACGCTCTCTTCGAGGCAGCAGTCGATGAGGCGACCGAACGCCTGACGAGTCGCGCTTCGGATCTCCGCCGAGGGCGCGCCCTCGTAGCGCTCGAGGCCCTTCAACGGGCTGTCGAGGTGAATGTCCGCGGCGTGCATGAACTTGAAGGTCACGATGGGTCTTCCTTTCCCCAGTTCGATGGTGCAGCGCGACGTCACCAAGACGCAGGGCAGCCAGTACGGAGGATAGGACAGCCGACGCCCCTCGGTCGAAACACGCTCTGATCCTGCGCCCCTCGCGCCCCAGTCCACGGCGCGTCGTCGAACATCGAACCAATCCCGACGCGAGCGGGCCGAGGGTCGATGCGACGACTACCTCCCCGTCGGAAGCCGCAGCAGAAAGTGCCACACGCGAATCGACCCGGCGTTCGAGCGCGCGTGCTCGGTTAGCAGCGCCGGGTGCTCGACGCCCGCTGCCGACGGCACGCGAGCGCGCGGCGCAGCGCTGTCGAAGCAATGCGCCTCGTAGTCTTCGAGGGTCTTGCCCGTGCGATCGACGACGATCACCGCGGTGAACGCGTCCGACGGGATCGCGTAGCCGATGGCTTGCTGCACGACGGTCTTGTAGTCGTTGCGCTGGTAGATCTTGAACTCCAGGCAGGCCCGCGTCTCGGTGTCGTCCTTCGCGCGCAGCTTCAGGTCCGAGCGCGTCTCGCTCCCGGCCGAGAGCGCCTCGGGCTCAACCACAGCGAGCGCGTCATGCTGGGTCAACGCCATCAGCGCGCTCAAGCGAAGCGCGTGCTCCGAGAGAAGTCCCCCGTTTCCGCGCTCGCCGCCCGGCTTGAGCAGCAACCCGGGAAACTCGACGGACCTTCGCGCCCATCGCGCGAGCGACGCGACCGTTGTCCGCTCGAACGCTCCGCACGACTGCGCCTCGAGCCACCCATCGAGGGCCGGATCGCTCGGCCCCGCCGCCGAACCCTCGGGATGATTCTCGCGCACCCATGCGGCGAATCCGCTCCCGCGGGGCAACAGACCGGCTGCGCCGCCAACGGCGATTCCTGTCGACTCGAGCACCTCCACCCACGGAACAGGGTCATCTCCCAGCCGCTGCACCCACTCGCTTCTGGGCAGGGGCTCGCCGGCACGAAGCAACAACCGATACGTGCGCTGCCCGCCCTCGCGAAGGTTTTGCCACCATTGGCGATACAGCTCGGGCTCCAGCCAGAGGCGCCGCACTTCGACCAGCGCATCGCGCACGTACGCCTCGAGGCCGCCGTCAGTTCCCTCGTGGCACGCTGCGCACCACCGATCCACTGCCTGCTCCATGACGTGTTGCAGCACCCTCGGGTGTCCCGCGGTCTCCGCCCAGAGCGAGTCGACCACCTCGTCCGAGACGCTCGCGCCGAGCGGTTGGCGCACGAGCTGCGCTGTCTCGTCCCGCGAGAGGCCCGTGAGCACTCGCAGCCGCGCCTTGCCGAGAAACGGCGAGGCAGAGTCCTTCAAGAGCGAGCGAAGCTCGGTCCCGCCGAGCACGACGATCGAGAGTCGGCCGTCGGTGTCGTCGAACACCTTGCGAAGGTTGTCGAGCAGCGCGATCCCGCGGGGGTCGGCGAGTATTCTCTCTACCTCGTCGAGGACCAACAGCGCGCCCTTGCCCTCGATCGATCGGGTGACCTCGACGAGCGAGTCGACGAAGTCACCGGCGCGAAACGCCGGCCACCGCCGTTCGAGCGAGCGCTGCACGTCGTCGACGCCGCCCTCGACACGCACGACGACGACACGCTCGGCGAGCCTGTCCTCGAGGCGACGGCTGACGGCAGACTTGCCGATCCCCCGCGCGCCCATGATCGGACAGATGGCTCCGCGCTTGAGGATCGTTTGCTCGAGCTCGGAGAGCAGCGCCTCGCGCCCGACGAACACAGTCGAGAGCCGGTCGCCCCGGTAGGGGTTGTCAACCATGGGCCGCTCTGGGTGCGGGAGCCTTGTTGTCCCGAAGCCACCGACGAAATCCATCGATCCGAAACGACCGCAGATCCGACGCCAGGATGCCGAACCTGGCGAGCTCGACCATCACCTGTCGCATGGCGCGCGGCGCCCCAGACAGCCCCTCGTGCGCGACGTCGACGAGCAGCGCCGCGCCCCCAGTAGCGAGCTCGTCCGCAGCGTCCAACAGCTCGCGGTAGTCTCCCGCTGCCTCATCCGCGAAATCGTCCAGCCGCGTTTCGACCTCGGAGCAGCTCACGAGGTACGGCTCCCGCCGATCGAAGGGCACGGCCCGATCGATCACGTCTCCGATGGTGCGAAGCAACATCGGGTGTCCGCCCGTCTCGCGCGCACAACGGTCCAGCGCCTCGTGGTGCATGACGAGGCCCATACGTCGACCGAGTTTGCGCAGCATCTCTCGCGCGCTCTCGTCATCCAGACCCCCCACGGGCAAGTCCGTCAAGAATCGATACATTGGGTTGTCTCGGCCCTCGATTCGCGCCGCCGCCACGAAACGCCGATCGCGGCCTGTGAGCACGATCGAAAACTGATCGCTGGTGCTCTGCGCCATGCCCCGCATCGCCTCGAGAAACAGCACGCCGTCCCGCGCAGGGATGGACCCGTCGAGCAGCCGCTCGTACTCGTCGATCGCCAGGACGACCTTGCCTCGACGACTGCGGACGAGCGTTGCGAGCCGTTCGACAGCGTTGCGCCCGTTCGGGCAACGAGCCCGGTCGAGCACCGTGTCGAGCGCGCGGTGTACGCCATGGATCGAGGGGTCGTCATACGATCGCGCCGTCAGATCGAGCAGCAACACCAGCGGGCTGTCCGTGGTCGGGGCGCCGTGCTTCGACACGAGTTGCCGGAGGAGAGAGGTCTTCCCGATCTTGCGAAGGCCCCACAGGCCTACAGAGCGCCCAGCGAGCGCGTACCGCTCGACCTCCGCGAGCTCGCGGACTCGACCGAAGTATTGCGCGCCCTCTGCTGGCGAACGCAGGTCGAAGAGCCGCTGCGCGCCGAGCCTCTCGCGAAGCATCTCGCGAAGCCACCGCTGCGGGTCGCTCACCGCGTCCCACTCGTCGCGGTGCACAAAGACGTACGTGCGCGTCTTCGGGATCGGAAGCCGCTCAGTCGCGCGACGATCGCCGACGAAACAAAGTACGAGGCCCGGGTCGAGCCGGTTGTCCTTGCGAAGCTGGAGCTCGATCCAGTCGATGTCCTCCGCGTGCGTCTCGTCCCACGGCGCGCAGAGCACCGCCACCTCGGGAGCGAGCGCGAAGTGCTCGACGAGCGCATCCGAAGGACGAACGTGCGCGAGCCACGAGTTTCTGCGCTCGTCGCGGCGGGCACGAGAGCGGAGATCCGAGAGGATCAGTCCAGCCTTCTCGAGCTTCGTCAGCCTCGCATCCCAGCCAGGCCACTGCGCGTCGAGCTCTCGGCGCCGAGCATCAACCGTCTCCTGCGCGCTGTCACCGACGGGTCGATTCATGACAGCTCCGAGCGTAGCAGCGAAACTCGCGGCCGGTCATCGCAGCGAAGCCAGCGCGCGCTGACACAGGCAACCGAAGGCGGCGTTGAAGCGCCTTTGCGAGTCCTCGGCGCCGTCCCCCGCGATGCGGAGGTGCTCGATCAGCCCCTGGTCCTCGAGGTAGCGCACGAACACGGCGGACAAGAGCCACGCTGCGCCCACCTATTCGAGCATGCGATCGCGAAACGCGAGCTAGTCATTCGCCGTCCTTCCCTCGCTGCGCTCGTGCGCGAGCGAGCGCTCGAGCTCGCGGCGGTCCGACTCGGACCCCTCGGCGCGCGCCTTCAAATCCGGAACGAGCTTGTCCCCGAGAAACCGCCCCAGAACGTCGCACAGCGTGCGCTCGCGCCCTCGTCCACCGCCACCAACGCGTGCCATCGTGACCCGCGAGGCAACCACAAAGGGCCCCCCGGGTGTAAGGCGTCGAGAGAGAGGGCGGCCTACGCCTTGGACGACCAGAGCAAGCGCTGATCCGACGCGCGCTTCACGGCGACTCCGCCCAACTGGTTGAGCGCGGGCAACGACAGGCCCGTCATCGACTCGACCAACGCCCCGAGGTCCACCGTGGATTGATCCAGCGCCGCGAGGTTGTCCTCCGACACGCGCAGCGTTCGCGCGACGGCACCTGGACGCGCCCGGTAGAGCTTCTGTCGCGCGTCCTCGGAGAGCTCCAAACGAAGCCCAGCGTCATCGCGCGACACGAAGATCTCGATCGCGTCGTGCGACGAGACTGGCCCTGGCTTCGCGCTCACGAGAAACGCGACGAGCTCCCGGCGCAGCCGTTCGAGGTCGCCAGCAGCGTGCTTCGCACGGCCAGACACGCACTGAAACTGCGCGGACGCAGGGAGGTCTTTCATCACGTGGCGCGATCGATGCTCGCCGGCGCCAACGGAGAGCTTCGACAACAGCTCTTCGATGCTCTCCATCGACACGGATTCGGCCGCAGCGACGTCGATCCACGCAAGCACCGTCCGTCCGTGCCCCGACCCCACCGAGAACACATGCTCGCCCGGGCTCGACGTCGCGATCTTCTCGATGTCCCCGAACGGCGCGAGTGGCTCGCTACGGTGGCTGTACAAGCTGAGCGACACGCTCTCTTGATTCGTTGGGTCTCGAACGAGCATCGCGGTGGCGTACATCAAGATCTCCTTCCGTGAGCCGGGTGGCAGCCGTTGGCCGCGGGCCAACAACCAACGCACCGCAGCTCATTCAGCAACGGTTTCGTCATCCAACCAATCGCAGCAAAGACATCTGCCGGGGAGGCCGCTCGCTTCCTTCCCCGTTGACGATCGCCCGCGCCGCCGCCTGCACTGCTGCACGTCGGGCAGTCTTCGCGCTGAACTCCAGGTCGAGCTCCCACTCAATCCCTTCGCGGACGGCCTTATCCTTCTGGGCGAGCAACGACAAGAGAGCGAGCTGCGTACACCGCAAGTCGTCGCGCTCGGACACGGTCGCGATCGACTGCAGCCTACGCACGCGGTGCAGCCAGTTGCTCGTCGTGAGCGTGGCATCCCCCCACGATGCTTCGAGCCGCGTTGCGAGGAGGCCCCAGCCGGCGACGATCTCCCGCAGGGACGCGCTCGAGCCAACGGCGTATCGAAGCGGCGGGGTCTCGTTGGTGTACGGGACGTCTTCTGCGTCGAGCGTGATCCCGTCGGAGCTGAGAAAGTCGTTGGGCGCGAGCAGCACCGACTCCTGAGGCTGCTCGAAGCGCCGCGACGGACGCACCTCGGTCAGCCGGCGTTGCGCTCGCGCCCGCTCGAACTCGATCTGCTCAATCGATCGCCGCTGCGTGCCATCGAGGACGAACACCTCCCCGGCGTCGCCCCAGATCGCGCGGTGGATCGAGCAGGCCGAGCGCGCAGCGAGGCCGTCGAACGCGAGCAGCTCCAGCGTCATACCGCCACCTGCTCGACGACGCAGACACGATCGCGGATCCAGCGCTCTGTCGCCTCGTGCAGCGAGTCTTCGACGCACACCGCGATCCCTTCGAGGATCCACGTGCGCCATTGCGTACCCGCCGCGAACGGTGCCGCGAGCAGTGCAGCGCGCAGTTCGTCCCACACTCGTCTGCTCATCGCGATTCGCCACAGGTGCTTTGCCACCGCCGGCTCCTTCAGGTCGACTTCTTTGTCCAACCGAAGCTCGAAGGTCCACGCGCGGCGAGAGTTGCGATCGTGGAGCAGGCGTCCCTCGACGTCATCGTGATGCGCGCGACCGCCCGAGAGATACCGACGCCACGCGGACGAGTCGTGCCACACGTTCGAGCGACGAAAGTGTGCTCGCACGAAGCGCTGCAGCCGTCGGCGCCATTCGCCTAGACGGTAGGAGTTGCGTCGTGCCCAATCGCGGCGAACGCGCTCGGTCGCCGCGCCGGCGAACTGAACGTACCCCGCGGCGAGCCCGCCCGTGTCGAACGTCGACGCGCCGCCTTGCCTGCCCCTCGTCAATGCGGCATCGAATACGAACACGATGTCGCCAAAGTCCGCGCACGCGTGGCCCGCATAGAAGTACAGACCGCCCCGAAGCTTCAGCCATCGCTCCGTTCGCTTCGCGAGGGTGTCCTTCGCGTTCGGAGACAACGGCGGCAGGTCGAGCAGCTTTGCGGCGTCGAGCATCCAGCCGCTCTCGTACTGCTTTCCGTCGGTTCGAACGAGCGGGACGAAGGGGCGAGTCATCGGAGAGAATCGTAGCAGCACCTCGGCTCGGCGGCGCGGCGCGGCGCGGCGCAGCGCAGCGCAGCACAGCGACCTCCGAGGATCGGCAACGTCGCCGATTTTTCGGCAACGTTGCCGAGGTTTACCCCCGCGCACGGTTCGCTCACGCGGCGCCGCAGGGGCCGCGAGTCAGCTCGCGAGCTCGTGCACCCACGCCGCGGGCGGAACCAGCCTCGGCGCGCCCGTCGGATTGGGAACAGCCAACGGCGGCAACGCCCCCCCGTCGATGGGCGCCTCGCCATCTTGTCCGAACCGCGCGAGCATGATGAACACCGCCGGTCCTTCATCCTTGCGCGCCAGCTCCGCGAGCCCGTCCACGAACGCGCGCAGCCCGTAGCGCGCGGCGAGCCCCAGGTCGCTCACCACCAGCGGCCCGCGCTGCGAAGACCACTGCGCCAGCAGCTCCGCCGCGGCGTCGCGCACGAACGCGCGCAGGGTCTCCCAGTCCTCGCCGGCAGGGCCCGCGCGGTCGGCCTCGACGATGGCAGTGCGCTCGACGCCTTCGCGCTCAGCGAGCGCCAACAGCGCCCGCCACAGCTCTCGGTCGAGGCTGCGCTCGACCGTCTGCAGCCTGCGCGCGATGGCCGCGGACGCGCGGGACGAGTCCACCGCGGCGACCTCGATCACGCGAAAGCTCCGGCGCTGCGCGGCGACCCGCAGTCGCTCGTCGAACTCCCTGGCCCCTTCGTCCGCGAAGGCCACCGCGCGCGGCCCGGCCGAGAGCGAGACCTTGGCGGCGCCGCTGTGAACCTCGTTGCGAGGGGCCTCGGTCAACGACGTGCTGGGCGCGAGAGCGCGAACTCGAGTGTACTTTCCGCCGTCGAAGACGAAGCCGAGCTCGGCCTTCACCAGGTCATCCAGAGCGGGGCGCGGGGGGAGGGGCTCGGCGCGCGCGTAGCGACTCTCGACGATGGACTGGAGCTTCGCGGGCTCGAGCTCGATCTCGGTGAACACGCTGGCGCACAGCCGCAGGGCGCGCGCCGCAGACATCTCGCGCGGGTACATCTCGAGCCGAGCCGAGCACGCGCTCTTCGCGCTGGCCTCGGCGGCGAGCGGCAACAATCGCTCGACCCCGAGCCGTGCGAGGCTGGTGGGCGCGACGAGGGGCCGCAGGCGCGCGAGCGCGTCGTCCGAGCTCGGGAGCACGTCGCGGGCGCTCAACCGATCGGCCTCGAGCCCGAGCTCGCGCACGACGTCGAGCAACGAGCGCTCGACCGCGAGCCAACGAACGCCGTGCACGACGCCGTCCGCGAGCGGCTCGTCCGTGACCCGCGCGATCTCGAGCAGGGCCCTGGCGTCGCGGCGATCGCCGTCCGAGAGGCTGTTCGTGGGCGAGGCCCCGAGCACGCGGGCGAGGTCATCGGCCAGGACGTCGAGCGAAGCCACGCCCGCGCGGGCGTCGAGGGCTTCGCGCACGAGGGCGTGCAGGGCGGGGAGCGCGGGACGCGAGGACCAGTAGTCCCTTGCCTTTCCGACGCTGATGTAGACGGCCTGGCGCGACACGCCCCGGCGCGCGGCGAGGCCTTGCGCGTCGGTCGCGGGCTGGCCGTCGTAGCCGAACATCGCGCGGACGTCGTTGACCCAGCTCCGCCCCCGCACGCCCTTGCTCGCTGGCGGAACCATCGCGTCGACCCAGGCCCTCAACGTCGTCGGCGCCGGGGGCTCACCGTCGAGCGAGGGCGCAGACGACGGCGCCTGGGAGGGCGGTGGCCTCGACGGCGCTCCGTGGTCGCTCGCGCCCGTGTGGCTCCGCCACGCCTCGCGAAAGCCCAGGATCTCACTCGAGGTCTCTCGCCCGACGCCCTTGAGCTTCTGCAGCTTGCTCTTCGCGACCTTGCGCAGCTCGCCGAAGCTCAAGAGCCCTGCGCGATCGAGGGCGTTCTTCGCGCGATTCGAGAGCGGTAGCGCCGCCACGGGCGTCCCGTCCCCCACCACGCCGAGCTCGGCCGCGGTCCAGCTCGGACGCGCGGGGCGACCGTCGGCGCGGGCGTCTCCGTCGCCGGACGCGCCCGCGACCGCCGAAGCGCTCGGGTCCGCGGGAGCGATGGCGCGCGGGAGAAACACGGCGTTCCACGCGCGGCGCATCTCGCCAGCGTCGACGTGGCGCGCGCGGACGTCCCGCGCGAGGGCCTTGCGAAAGAAGTCCGCGAGCGACTCGCGTACGGTCGGGTCGAAGCGCTCGGCCTCGATCGTCACCTCCGCGTCGGTGCTCGCCGCGATCTCGTGCCCGTCCGCGCCGCCCCACGTCGGGTGCTTGCTCGTGAGCATCTCGTAGAGCGTCATCGCAGCGGAGAAGCGATCCGCCGCGGCGTCCCACTGCCCGCGCTCGTGCAAGAACCGATCGCGGTACGACGGCGTCCCGACGAACACCTCGCTGTCCGGCGCGCCCGCGAGGCTGAAGTCGAAGAGCCGCACGTGCTGCGCGCGCTTCTTGTCCGGATCCGACACCCCCAGGTTCGCGGGCTTGATGTCCTTGTGCGTGATCCCGAGATCTTCGAGCCGCTCGAGGGCCAGCAGCAGGTCCTCTCCCCAGCGAGGCGCGAGGTCGAGCCCGACCGAGCCGTCCTTCGCCAACAGGTCCGCGAGCGTCGTGCCTGCGTCCTGCAGCAAGAGCGCAACCCGCTTCGCGATCGTGAGCGTCCGCACGAGCGACACGATCCGGTCGCCTCGCGCTCGCTCGAGCAGCTGCGCCTCGGCTTCGAGCCGCTCGTCGTGCGCCTGGTCGAGGGCGACCTTGAGCGCGAACGTTCCGTCGGCGCTCGTGACGCGAAAGACCCGCGCGGTGCTGCCGGTCCCGAGCACACGCTCGACGAGCAGCTCGGTCTTGTCCTCGGCGACGAGCACGTCACCCGAGAGCGCCTCGCTCGGCGAACGGCCGTCCCCGTCCTCGTCGTCCGCGCGCACGTGCCCGAGCAGATCGACGAAGTCCGCCGCGCTGTCGCAGCGCTGCAAGAGCTTCACTTCGGTGCCGAACCCGATGAGCTCGTCGAGGCTGTTGACCGGCCTGACCCGCTCGTCCTTGAAGCGAAGCTGCACGCCCGCGAGCGCGTCGCTCGCGGCGACGATCGACAGCCGTCCGTCTCGCGCCAGCAGCGCAGCGCGCTCGGCCAGCGACGCGGCCGGCGCTCGCCCGACGAACACGAAATACGCCAGCGCGCCAAGCGAGAACACGTCGCTCGCCTCGACGGCCTTCTCGGGGTCCTCGATCACCTCGGGTGCGCGGTAGACCGCCATCTCCGAGAGCGCCGAAAGGTGCACGGTCCCCTTCGTGTCTGCGTGCATCGCGAGCTGAAAATTCAGCAGCCGAACGTCGATGGGCCCCGCGTCTCCGCCGCCGCGAACGAGCACGGACTGCGGGTCGATCGAACGGTGAAGCACCCCGCGCTGGTGGCAGTACGCCGCGGCCTCGCCGACTTGCTGAACGATCGCCACCCGGTCCGCGAAGGACAGCTCGGGGCGCTGTCGCACGTACGCGTCGAGTCGCTCGAACGACGGGTCGTGCTCGAACACGATGCACGGACCGCCCGTGGGCCCCTCGGCCTTGTAGTCGTAGCAGCGCAGCACGTGCGGGTGCGACAGCGCCGACAGAATCCTGGCCTCGCGGGTCGCGGCGCGCTTGAGTTGGTCGCGGCGCTCTTCCGTCGTCGACTGCGGAACGAGGTACACCCGCACGCGCCGTACGGTCTTGAGCGACTCGTGCTCGGCGACGTGGTCTTGATAGCCGGGGCCTTCGTCGATCACGTCGTCGAGGACCAGGTCGCCGAGCTTGCGCTGGCCGCGGCTCTCCGCGATTCCGAACTTGCGCAGGGCCTGAATCGTGTCGCGCGCGGCGGGCGTGTCGACGGTCTTGTCTCGCAGCGTCGAGAACGCCCCGTCGAACTCGCCGTGGGTGATCGCCCGCAGGAGGGTCTTGCGCGTGACGACCCCGTGTCGACCGGTCGCGTCGAGCCCCGAGATGTCCGCCTTCTCGTGCGAGAGAAAGACCAGGGCCTCGACCCTGGGCCGTCGTCCCTTGAGCTCTCGGTCGAGCATGCCCGCCAACACCCGGGCCTTGCGCCCAGCGCTGGCGAAAGGGTTCTCCATCACCTGTCGCCCGCCGTCGGGCCAGGTGAGGGTCCAGTCCACCGCGTTTCCTGCGAAGCGAACGGGGTGGCTCTTGATCTCGATGAGGTAGAGCGCGTTGTACCCGAGCACGAGCGCGTCGACCTCGTGTCGGCGTCCAGAGGGCTCGACGAGCTCGACCAGCCCCCACAAGACGTACGGGTGATTGTTGGGCAGGACCGACTTGATGAAGTCCACCGCCTCGCGCTCCCACAAGTGGGGCGAGTACCCGTCAGCGAGGATGCGTTCGCGAGAGAGAGCCATGAAGGACCCCGTCGTTCGTTGCGATCAGCGACCGAATTCAGACAGCCACGCCTCGGCCGCGGCGCGCTCTTGCGTCGTCCCGTCGTCGGACGAGACCAGCACGTCCATCCTCGCGACGCCTCGAGTCCGCAGTGCGTCGACCGAGAGCGAAGGCGCGAGGCACCGCGGCGCGACGGGCGCGCCGAGCGCGAGCCCCGCGAGCCCCGCGAGCTGCCGCAGCGCGGGGCGCTCGGTCACCACGAGCAGCTGCTCGGCGACATCGAGCGTGCGGTCTTCTTCGAAGCGCGCGACGAGCGCGACGAGCGCGCCCACGCCGACGCAGAGCACGCGAGTGGTCGGACCGATCGTCGGCACCGCCGTCTTCGCGCCGAGCGACGCGCCCCAGGCGCGGGCGGCCTCCTCGATGAGCGATCGCGCTTCGCGCGCGGACGACCCGAGCGGCGCGCCGCGGAGCACCTCTCTCGCGAGCCCAGGCGCTGGGGTGAGCGTCCACTGCCCGAAGGGCTCATCGTTCGTGAGCCCTTCGATCGAGAACACTGCGCGGGGCCCGAACGCGTCGGGGTGCAGCGTCGCGGCGTCCCGCAGCAGCAGCTCGAGTCGATCGACCTCGGTGAGCACCGCGGGATGTCCTGCATAGTTGCGCCAGGCGGCGTCCGCGGCGGGGCCGAAGCGTCGGGGCGCGGGCTCGCGCGCGTCGAGCCAAGCGAGGCCAAGGGAGGCGCTGCGATAAAACGCGTCGGTCTCGAACTCAGTGGGCATCATGCGGGCAATCGTGGTGCCTCGGCGCGGGGAGGCGATGGAGAGTGAACGGCTCGTCGGGGACTCGAGCCCCGCCGCGTCGGCATTGTGTTCGCGATGGAGCCTGCGGGGCAACGGAGAACGCGGGTTGCCGGGATCGTGAGCGCAGAGAACCAAGCGGCGCTGTCGCCCGACGGCGCTCGATTGCTTCGGCTCCTCGACCACCCCGACGGGCCGGCGCAGTGGAACGTCGAGCTCGACGACACCGCCACCGGACGCAGCGCCCATCGCTGGGCCCTGTCTTTCGCACCAGAAGAAGTGTGGTTCGAGCAGGTGTTCTCGAGCGACCTGCCGGCGGAGGGCGTCGGCCGCGCGAGCGCGAGTCATCAAGTGGTACGTGTGGGCGACCAGTGCCGCGTCGTCGACCGACAGTCGGGGACCTCGATCGACGTTCAGAGCGAGTTGTGCCGCACCGACGAACGCCCCATCGGCGAGAAGGACGATCGATAGCCATCCGCTGGATTTTCGCCGAACGGGCGACGGATCGCCGGGCTCTTCGATGAACAGGTGTTCTTGCTCGATTTGCGAACGAGTCAGCACAGGGCCCTGAGAGCGCGCGCCGCCTCGCGGCGTTGATCTCGACCGCTACTCGTTCGATCGACGTCCTCTCGATGGATTCGTGGCGGTTCGACTCGTGTTCAACGGTCTCGTGCGCTGCCGACGCTCGGCCCACTTCTACGACGTTCAATGGTGGCGTGGTTCAGCCCGCACCCAGTCCCAAATAGATGCGCTCGAGGAGCTTGCGATTGTGCACGAGGGGCTTGTCGAATCGGCCGAGGCGCATGCCCTCGAAGCTCCACGGCGTGTGAGCCACGGTGGGGACGAAGCGCGCGTCGTCCCAGAGCTCTTTGAACGTGAGCCCCACCACGAGTGGAGCGAGCAGCTTCGAGAGCTTTCCGCGCACCGGGTGGGCGTCGCTGGCGCTGACGAACACTCGAAAACGTGTGCGTAGCTTTCCCTCGGGCACCATGAAGATCACCGCGCGCAGGGTGAGCGCGCCGGGGCGCCCTCCGGGCAGGACGTGGGTGATGGTGTAGTCCGTGCGCACGGGGTCGAACCGCGTGACCCACTCGTTGACGAAGAGCGCCTCGGGGCCCAGCCCGAAGAGCCGCATCGCGAGCCCGGGCCGCTGCGGGGCGCTGTAGCGAACCTCCGTTCGATCGTCGAAGTTGCGCGCCTCGTACTCGATCTTCGACGCGTCTCGCGGCAGCCAGCCGAGCCTCGTGTGGACCCACGGCGTGTGCTCGTCCTCGCTGAAGTTGTCGAGCGCGACGTGCAGCGGGCACTCGAAGAGCATCGAGTACGAACCCATGTATTCGAGTGGCGCTGAAAATGTCGCGGCAGGCAGCGCGTCTTCGCTCGCGGTTTCGTCGGCGAGCCAGAGATATCCGTGTCGCTCGACGAGCTTCGCGGCGCGCGCGTCGCAGCGCGTGAGCGAGGGCTGCGAGGGAGAGCGGCCGCGGCCTTCGCGATCGAAGTTCCACCCGTGGTAGGGGCAGGTGAGTCGGCCCGCTTCGACGAAGCCCGCTGACAAGGGCGCGAAGCGGTGCGGACAGCGGTCGACGAGCGCCGCTGGGCGCCCGTGCTGATCGCGAAAGAGCGCGAAGTCTCTGTCCCCAACAGTGACGCGGACCGGCTTCTTGCCGAGCGAACGCGCTGCCAAGACCGGGTGCCAGAACCGGGTGACGCCTTCGTACGAAGGGAGCTCTCGCATCGCGACGAGTGTATCGCGTGAAGGACCGCGTCCCCACGGTCGCTCTTCTCCCGTACCCTCGCGAAGTGCCTCCCAGGGTTCTTCGCGCCGTTCGCATCGCCACGTTGAGCGCGGTCGTGGTGTTGCTCGTGGCGGCGCAGAGGGTCGGGCTGCTCGCGCAATTCGCTGAGCCCGCGAGGGCCAAGGCGACCCTCCTGGCGCTTGGCTCGTGGGGCTACCTGGCGTTTGTCCTGGCGTACGCCGCGCTGCAGCCCTTCGGCGTTCCAGGGACGGTGTTCATCATCGTCGCGCCTTTGATCTGGCCGTGGCCCATCGCCTTCGCCCTCTCGATGGCAGGAACGATGGCCGCCTCCGTCGTCGGCTTCTCCTTCGCCCGCTTCGTGGCGCGAGACTGGATCAGCGAGCGAATTCCCAGGCGTTTTGTGCGCTTCAACGACGCGCTCGAGCGGCGCGCGTTCGCGACGGTGGTCGCGTTGCGGTTCGTCTTCTGGATGCCTCCGTGGCTGCACGCCTTCTTCGGCGTGTCGAAGGTCCCGTTCTGGACGCACTTCTGGGCGTCGATCGTGGGCTACGCGCTGCCGTTGCTCGCGACGGCGTACTTCGGCGAGCGGTTCTTTCAGTGGATGAAAGACGCGCCGCCCGCTGTGTGGGCCGGCGTCGTCGCGACCATGGTCGTGTTGGCTGCCGTCGCGTGGTGGGTGAGGCGAAGGCGCGCTGGGGCATCGCCGGAAGAGCCCTCGGTGACTCGAGAGGGGCCGTCGCTCGACAATCACTGACGATGTCTGCGATCGTCGGGGCTGGTGATCGCGCGGCGCGGCGCACGAGCATAGCCTTCAGCGCGCGGCGCTACGCCGCGCCGGACTTCCGAAACGCACTCGAAGACGTGCTGTGCGCGAGCGGGGCCTGCGGCCTCTTCCGCTGTCTTCGTCAGCGGCGCTCGGGCTCAGCACTGCCGGGAAAGTAGCTCCTCGCGCCGCGCGGTCACCTCGTTGGCACGATGCCTTCTCTCTCCGCCGACTCCCGTCCTGCGCACATCCAGGCGCTCTACGAAGCCTTCGGGGATCGAACGATCCCGAAGGAGCTGTCTTACTGCACCTACTGCGACGACGCCGAGTACGAGCGCTCGCTGCACCATCCCCTGGCGACGCTCCCTCGCGCGCTCGTTGGAAAATACCTCGCCGACGCGATTCATCACACCGGCAGCGCCGAGGACTTCTTGTACTTCGTCCCGCGGATCGTCGAGCTCGAGGCCGAGGAGTCGTTCACGTTCTTCTTCGTGCTGCCCGATCGGCTGAAGAGCGCGGGGTTCGACGGCTGGCCCGCGCCCATGCGAGGCCCGGTGCTCCGCGCGCGGTCCTATGTGCTCGACGCTCCACAGCGTGTCGGGCGCTATCATGTCCGCCGCGTAGACAGCCGCCTCGAGTTCGCAGAGGTCTGGGAGTAGCCGCCATGAACCGTGCGCTCGCCTCGATTACGTGTGTGCTCTGGATGACGGGTTGTCCTCGCCCTGTGCCGTCGGACGTCGCGAGCGCCGATGCAGCGGAGGATCGTGCGGACACCACGCTTCGAGCGGACGGCAGAGGCGATACGAGCGTCGTTGACTCTGGCCTACCGCTCGACGTCGAGCAGTGGCCTTGTCGCATGTTGCCCGCCGAGATCCCCAGCGAGCAGCGATTTCGCGTAGACGGCGGCGGCTGTGGAAGCGGGTGCTCCCTGTTGACTCCGTTCGAACCAGGTTCGATTTACGAGGAAGGAGATCTGCTGGAATTCACCGTTGGCGTAAACGTCCTTCGCGCCCGAATCGGACAGCGGAACCTTACGTCGCTCGGTCAGAGTAACGACGTCGGCGATTCGCTACTTCCTCCATTCAGTGCGTCGAGACATTCGGACGTAAGTTACGGTCTTCGCGTTCTCCGTGGGCCGTACGCCTTGAAGGTTTCGACCTCGGATCCGCAGCGGCAACAGTTCGTCACGCAGCTTCACGAGATCGATCGAGCCACTGGACGCTCGTGCCGAACGCGCGCCGTTTTCTGGGGGAATCCTCAATGGCATTCGCGAACCTGCGCGCCTCTCGAACGGGTATGCATGGATGGCGTCGATGGACAACATGTCGCTGGCGGACATCCGGTACTTGCGCGACGGGGAGTCAGTTCCTCGCGATCTGACGAACTGCCGGTGCGTGGTGGAGTTTGCGGGCCGCGATGACGTCGCGTGGTGGCGCACCGAAAATCAAGAGAACGGCGCGACGGCGCTGTGGGCGTTCACCGAGCGCGACGGCGCGACGCGCGTGCGGTTTGCGCCGACGCTGCCGAACATCGTCACGCGGATCTCGATCGATCCGACCAACGGCCATCGCCTCGCGCTCAACCTCGCGCAGCGCGGCTCGCTCTGCCCGCAACGCATGGACATCGCTCTCGCGACGCTCGAAGAGCTCGACGCGGGCCAACCGCCGCGACGGATCACCGATGACGACGCGAGCCAGACCATCTCCGCGGTCCGTGGCCGTTGGCTCGTGTACACGGACTACAGCGCCGACACGCTCACGCCCAACGGATGCCCCAACGATCCACACGCGCGCATCGACATCGTGCGACACGACCTGGACACA
>LNEO01000351.1 GCA_001465015.1 Deltaproteobacteria bacterium Ga0077539
TGGCCGTGAGGCGAGCGTGGTGCCGCTTGGGTGTTGACGCCGCTACTGATTTTCCTGCGGATGTGCATTTTCGAACCGAAATCCGGTTCCCTGCTCAGCCCTAGCGCGAAGCCAGACGTTGAGCGCGCGCCCAGGCACGCGTGAGCGCGCGAAAGAGCGGCGACGATGTACGCCGTCAATCGCGGTACCATCGCGCCATGAGCGGAAACGCAAACGCCCGTCGACCTGCGTCACTTCTGCGATGCCTCACCGTGGTGATCGGCGCAGCTCTCGTGGGTTGCAGTCCGAGCGCCAGCAGTGACAGCGGTGACGTTGGTGTCGAAGCCACTGTCGACGCTGCGACGGACGGCGCCAACGGACCGAACGCTGCCGACGCGGGTGATTCCGGTGGCAGCGACGCTTCGTCGGACGCCGGCGGGACGGCCGTGCGCTGGACGACGCCGCCGGTGATGGCGACTGGAGTTTCGCAGGTGCGCTTCATGAGCGCCGCCGCGGGCGCGGAGGTGAGCTTTCACGTGTTTCTGCCGGAGGCGTACGCGGGTTCGACCCAGCGATTTCCGGTCCTGTATTTCTTGCACGGCACCGGCGCAGGAACGACCGGAGTCGCCCCTCTCTCTCGACACTTCGGCGACGCCATGAGGAGGGGAGACCTCGCGCCGATGATCGTGGTGTTTCCCTACGGACTGGAGAGCTCGCTCTGGATGAACAACCGCGCGGAAACAGCGCCGGTCGAGACCGTGGTGGTCCGCGAGATCGTTCCGCTGGTGGACTCGATGTTTCGCACCGACGCGAGGCCGAAGCGTCGCTACGTCGAAGGATTCAGCATGGGCGGCTTCGGCGCGCTTCGCTACGGCATGGTCCATCCCACGGTGTTCGGCGCGTACTCTGCGCTCGCGCCCGGACCGCTGCAGCAAGACCTCACCGACGGTCCACCGACCACTGCGGACGCTCGGGCGCGCCTGTTCGCAGAGCTCTTCGGCAACGATATCGAGTACTTTCGCCAGCAAATACCCTGGCATGTCGCAGAGCGCAACGCCGACGTTCTTCGGCGTGGAACGCTCATGCAGATCGTGACGGGCCTCGACGACGTCCAGCTGCCGTGGGTGTCGGCGTTTCGTCAGCACCTGCTCACCCTCGGGATCGCTCACGAGTACATCGAAGTCCCGCGAGTGGCGCACGAGGTGCTGCCGCTGCTCAACGGGATGGGGCCGGCGCGCTGGACGTTCTTCCGACGCGCGCTCGCGCAGTGACGCTGTAGCAGCGTCGCGACCTGCGGTTGAGCCTCCGCGAGCGCGCCGCCGTTCGCGCGAGCGCTGCGAGCGCCCCGCAATTCGTGCGAGTATCGAGGCTGTGTCGTCGGTATCTGCGCTTCCCGCCTCCGTCGATGAGCTGTTGAAAGAGCACCCGTGGCCCGCTGCGTGGGTGCACGAGCGTCGTACGGTCGAGCACTTCTGGGCGCTCGAGGTCGCGATGCCCAAGCGCGCGTTGTGGCCACACTTGAGCGACACGTCGGACTTCAATCACAGGCTCGGCCTCGCGCCGATGACCTTCGTCGAGCGCGACGGAAGGGTCTTCGGCTCACAGACTCGCGGCGGCACCGTGATGGAGTGGGAAGAGATCCCCTGGGAGTGGGAGTACGAGCGCGGGATCCAGAACACCCGCGTCTACTCCAAGGGCCCGATCGAGCGACTCCGCGCGAGGTTCATGGTCACGGACCTCGGCGCCGACCGCTGCAAGGTGCTGGTGTACTTCGGCGGAGTGCCGCGCTCGCTGTTCGGACGCCTCGTGCTGCGCTTCGGGCTGCGCTCGCTCGGGCGAGACTTTCAGCGCGTGTTCGATCAGCTCGCCGCGGCGTGGCAAGCGAAGACAGAGGCTCCACGGGCGAGCGCTCCTCCCTCGCTCTCTGTCGAGTCGCAGCACCGTCTCTACAACGCATGCAAGCGGATGCAGGCCGACGGAGTCGCGAAGGAGCTCGTCCGCAAGCTCGAACACTTCATCGTGACCTCGAGCGACGAGGAGCTCTCTCGAATCCGTGTGCGCGAGCTCGCGCGCCGTTGGAGCCTCCCGGAGACCTCGGTGATCGTCGCGTTCTTGCACGGCACGCGGCGGGGTCTGTTCTCGCTGAGCTGGGACGCGGTGTGCCCGCACTGCCGCGGCGCGCGTCAGTCGCTCGCGCACCTCGGCGAGCTGCCCAAGACCGCCAGCTGCGAGCCGTGCGGAATCGATTTCGACGCGACCCAGACGCAGTCGCTCGAGGTCAACTTCGCGCTGCACCCAGCGATCCGGCCGATCGAAAAGGTCTTGTACTGCGCCGCCGAGCCCGCGAAGAAGCCCCACATCCTCGCGCAAAAGACCGTGAGCGCAGGGGCCCGAACCGTGGTCGAAGTCGCCCTGACCGAAGGTCACTACCGCCTTCGAACCCGCGGGTCGAAGCGCTACACGCTGCTCGACGTCGAGCAAGGCAACGAGCGATCGTCGATCGAGTACCGCGGCGACGAGCAAGAGAGCACCGTCGCGATCGCGCCCGGCTCGATGGTGACGCTGGTCAACTCGAGCGAACGTCCGGTGACCTTCGTGCTCGAGCAGCGCGACGTAGACCTCACCGCGCTGCGACCGCACGCCCTGTTCGCGCTGCAAGAGTTTCGCGACGTGTTTCCGCAGGAGGCCATCGCGGCCGATGTTCAGCTCGACATCGGGCAGCAAACGATCGTGTTCACTGACATCGTAGGCTCGACGCGCTTGTACGAGCAGGTCGGCGACGGCGCAGCGTTCTACGCGGTGCGACAGCAGTTCATGAAGACCTACGAAGTGGTCAAACAGCACGGCGGCGTGGTGGTCAAGACGATCGGCGACGCGGTGATGGGCGCGTTTGCAAACCCCGCGAGCGCGCTTCGCGCGGCGATCGAGCTGCAGAGACACTTCGACGGGAGCCGCCCGGACTCGACGATCCGCATGCGCATCTCGATTCACATGGGCCCGTGCCTCGCGGTCAACCTCAACAGCAACATCGACTACTTCGGCGCCACGGTGAACCTGGCAGCCAAGCTCCAGGCCATCGCAGAGGCTGGCGAGGTGAGCTTCTCGGACGTGGTCTTCGGCGACCCAGCGGTCCAACGCACCCTCGTCGAAGAAGAGCTCGCCGTCGAAGAAGTCCGCTTTGCGACGAAGTGGTCGGGCGGCGCGATCACAGCACACAGAATCAACGTGTCTGGTCCGCTGAGGACCGAGACGGCGTCGGCCCCTCAGCCATGAACGCGCTCTCCCGGCGGGCGATGACGTTTACCGCGCTCGCCCTGGCCGTGTTCGCGGTGAGCGCGGCCTCGCCGCTCTTTGTGCTCGCCGCGCTATCGATCGACGTCGTCCGAGCGCTGCGAGCGTCGCGGCCGTTTATGGCCCTGCGTCTCGCGCTGTTTCTCTGGGTGTACCTGATCGCCGAGCTCGTCGGGCTGTGCGCGCTCGGGCTCGTGTGGATCGGGGCGGGCGCCGGCCCATCGCGCGCCGAGCGGCTTTTGCGCGCGTCGTGGCGCGTGCAGACTCTTTGGGTGGGGGCGCTCTTTCGTGCGGTGCGCGCGCTGTTCTCTCTCGAGCTCGTGACCGAGGGGTTGGAGTGCTGCGCGTCCGGGCCGATCCTGGTGTTCGCGCGGCACTGCAGCATCATCGACACGCTCTTGCCGACAGAGCTCTTGTCGCGACAGCGAGGGTACCTCTTGCGCTTCGTGCTCAAGCGCGAGCTGCTCTGGGACCCGTGCATCGACGTGGCTGGCCTGCGGTTGCCCAACGCCTTCGTCGCGAGAGACCAGAGCGATACGCGCGGCGAGATCCGCGCGGTCGGCGCGCTCGCGCGCGAGCTCGGCCCGAGCGATGGGGTCCTTTTGTTTCCCGAGGGAACGCGCTTCTCTCGAGAGAAGAGGCGACGAATCATCGAGCGACTCGCGGCG
The DNA here is from genome assembly GCA_001465015.1 of Deltaproteobacteria bacterium Ga0077539. GTDB lineage: Bacteria > Myxococcota_A > Polyangia > Polyangiales. The sequence goes on from LNEO01000351.1 coordinate 3,939, forward strand.
AGCGACCCTGCCGCCCACGCGAGAGCCAGCGCCCTCGAGCACGTCCTGCCGCCGAAGCTCGGCGGCGCGATGGCGCTGCTCGACGCGTGCGACGCCGACGTGGTCTTCCTCGCGCACTCGGGGCTCGAGGGCTTCGCCTCGGTGGGCGCGCTCTTTCGCGAAGGCCTCGCGCGCAAGGTGCTCTATGTGCGCGCGTGGCGGGTCGCGAGGCGAGAGATCCCAGCGGACTCCGAAGGGCGCGAGCGGTGGCTCAACGAGCAGTGGCAGCGACTCGACCGAGTCCTCGACGAAATGGAAGCGCCGGTTCGCGCGGTCCAAAGGTGACAAACTGCCAGCGGCAGCCCTTCGAACCATTGAAACTCATCGGCAAACGCGCGTTGATTGCCGCGATGGAACCAGAACAGGGCGCGCGCGAGGCGATCACCGTCGAGGAGTTTCTTACGGTGTCCGCGAAGATCAATTATCAGCTGAGCGCGCGAAGCCTGAAGGCGCCCGTCCTGCTCTCGCTGGTGGTCGGGCCGGCCGCTTTCTCCGAGCGAGAGCACGCGATCTTGTTGCAGGGGTTTCGCACGATTCAAGTGGGGTACGACCAGGACCGACGGCGCCTCGGGACGCCGGGCGTCCTTCACCCGCTGCGCGCGGCGGCGATCCTCGCGCGCACGGCGCCTGCGCCCACGCTGCACGCGATGCTCGCAGCGCTGTTTCACGACAAAGAAGAGGACCTCACCGAGAAGGAGCTCGGCGCCGAGCGCTACGCCCGAATGCAAACGGAGTACGCGCAGCTCGAGCAGCTCATGACCGAAGAGGACGCCGCGCGGCTGCGCACGTGTATCCGATGGCTCGCCAACGAGACCGAGAGCTACTCGGCCTACGTCGGGCAGCTCGTCGATCAGGCGCCAGCGTTGCCCGAGCTGCTTCACGTGAAGCTCTCGGACCGCATCGACAACACGTTCGACGTGCACCTTCAGCACCCCGGCGTGTCTCGATACAACTTCTATCGGGCGGTGTTCGACATCCTGTTTCTGCCGCGTTTTCAGGGCGTGAGTATGGGCAAGTTTCACTTCATGCCCGACAGCAAGGAGGGCACGATGCTGCTCAGCCAGCTCTTCAAGAACACGATCCTGCTGGCGCAGCTGCGAAACCACCGGCTCGATCATCAGGACGAGGCGACGCGGAGGCTGTTCTCGGGGCTCGCCGTCGCTGGCATTCGCGAGGCGCAGTGGCTCGTGCTCGAGCTCTTCAACACGGACTACGTCGGCGTGCAAAAGCAGCGAGCGCTGTTGCTCGAAGTGATGGACTACTGCGCGCGCGGCGGAATCGACTCGGTGCGCGAGATCAACGCCTCGGGCCGGCTCGACGGGATGTTTCTGCGATTCACTTCGGGGACGCGCGCCGAGCAGAAGCAGTTTCTCGTCGAGCTCTTCGAGGATCGCGAGTCGCTCGCGTGGATGGCGATCGCGTTCATCGTCGTGTTCGCTTCGTTTCTCAACGACGCCGACTACACGCTGCAGGGCATCGATCGCAGCGGCGCGCGACCGGTGTGAACGTAGAGACCGCGGGGAATACGGCCCGATCGCCGCGCGCCCCAAAAGCGCGTATGGTGCTAGCGCGCATCGAGGTCGGGGTTCGCCACAAAACGGTGCGCGGGCGCCCTCGCATCGTGCGCGGCGGGCAGCGCTACGCCCGCCACGATCCCGAAAGGGGAGCACTCACGTGGGCGACAAATCACCGAAGTCCAAGAATCGCGCGAAGAAGCAAGACAGCGCCAAGAAGCAGACGGCAACCGACGTAGCGAAGGCGAAGCAGACGCCTGTGATCGCACCAGCAAAGAAGGGCAAGTAGCCCTCGAGGGCCGGCGATCGCGCGCTCGAACGTCGTGCTCTCGTCGGTCGGCTCTGCGCGATTCGAGTTCGTTTCGACCGCGCCGAACCCGCTGAACCATCCGTGGTGTTCTGTCCGAGGGGCGCAGAAGAGATCACGCGAACCATGAGCGCTCGGGTCAGCCTCGCGCGTCGCGGAGCGCTCGGGTCAGCCTCGCGCGAGCCCCACAGCGAGAGACGCTCCGACCAGCACGCTCGATGCGCTGGCGAGCATGAGCAGCGTTCGATACGCGCCGTTCGATCGACGTGCCGCTCGCGTGAGCCCCGCGCTCATCACCGCGGTCATCGCGGTCATGCCCGCCACGGTCCCCACTCCGAACAGCAGCAGAAACAGCAGCGTCCCAACGCCGCTCGCGGTGCTCGCCGCGAGCAGCGCCGTCCCTGCCGTGCCAGCGAGCCCGTGCAGCGCGCCGACGCCGAACGCGCTCTTCATCGCACGCCCTTCGGACACCGGCGCCGCCACCTGCTCGGCGCCCCGCGAGAGCCGCCACAACCCCGCGAGCCCCAACAGCACGAGCATCGCGCACACCGCCCACTCTCCTGCGCGCGTCATGGTCGCCGAGAAGCGAACGCCCGCGAGCGCGATCGCCGCGCCCGCCGCCAGCAACGTCGCCGAGTGCCCCGCGCCCCAGAGCGCCCCGACGCGCAGGGCGCCCCACAACCCCTGCTCGCGCCGCAAGAGGGTCGCGACCGCAGCCACATGATCGGCGTCCATCGCATGCCGAAGCCCGATCGCAAACCCCGCGCCCATCGCCATCGCCAATCGCATCAGAACCGAACCATACAATAACGCATACAACTTGCAATTGCATTTAAATTACAATAGCATCACGCTCGTGTCGTCGACACCTCGCGCGAAGCTCCGCTACCGAATCAAGCCCCGCATCGCGCACCCGAGCGACTGCGACTGCGACGCGCACGAGGTCCCCGCGTCGCAGGGCGCCGTCGCAACCGAGGCCGACGCCGCCGCGCGCTGGACTGCGTGGTTGCCCGCGCTCGCTTGCCTCGTCTGCCCGGCGTGCCTGAGCCTGTACGCCAAGGTCCTCGCCGCCATCGGGGTCGGCGTGGTGATCTCCGAACGGCAGCACGACGCGCTGCTCGCCTTCGCGGTCGTCACCTCGTTGCTCACGAGCGCATATCGCACCGTGCGGACCGGCCGACGTTGGCCGCTCGCGGTGACCTCGACGGGCGCGGCGCTGGTGACCCTCGGGCACCTGACCGATCGGCACCCGCTCGAGTGGATCGGCGTGCTCTGCATGCTCGCGAGCGGACTGCTCGAGCGCCGGCGCTCGCGCTGAGCCACCGGCGCGCGAACGGCGATCGAGCGCCCGCAGGACGGGCGAGTATCGGGTACCCTCGCGACTCGACCATGTCGCTCGTGAAAGTCGCTCGGTTTCGTCGGACCTCGGTGTGCTGCGCTTCGATCGCCGCGCTCGTCGCGAGCTCGCTGCTCGCGCAAACAGCGCACGCGCAGCAGACGCCCTCGGCAGAGCCGCGCGAGGAGTTCTCGCCGATGGCGGTCAGCCCCCGCCCCGCGGTCGAGATGCACTTTCTCGCCTATCGAGGCGAGGATCGATACCTCGTCGAAGTCGGCGGACAGCGCTGCAATACGCCCTGCACGTTGGTGCTTCCGTCGGGGCCGACAGCGCTTCGCACGACGGGCAGCGGCGAGCTGAACACTCAGTTCGTCGTTCCGCACCTTACGGCGCAAGTGCGGCTCAACCACGGCGCGCCCAACTGGCATTTGCCACTCGGGGCGACGCTCATTCCGACGGGAATCGCGGTGGGAGCAGGCATGTGGGCGCTCGCCTTCGCGTGCAGATCGAGCAACACCGGATGCCAGATCGCGAATTTTACAGTCTGGCCGATCCTGGGCGTCTCGATGCTCATCGCGGGCAGCGTGCTCACCGCAAACGCCAACCGCGGAGCGCCCATCGACGCCAACCGCGTCGAGATCCTCGACGCGAGGCTGCGGCGTCGCGGCGTGCGCTTCACGGACTTCGCGCTCGGGCCGACAGAGAACGGCGTCGCGAGCTCGTTTGCGTTCGTGTTCTAGAGAACCACGAGGTGACCTTCGAGGCAGAGAGCGCGGCCTGGGGCCTGGGCTCCAGCGGGGATTTGCCGAGGAATATCGCTGGACGCGGCTCTGCCTTCGGCCGGCGTCAGCGAACGAGACGGACGCGTCCTCGGGCGCGCAGACGCCGGCCACGACCGGTCGGGAGCGCGCGACTCGAGCGGTCTGTGGACCTCGGAATTCGCTTTCGATTCCGAGGTTGACGAGCGAATCGCGCGGCGCTGCTGGTAGCGTAGAGAGCTGCGGATGCGACGACGCAGCGCGAACGCGGGCGACGAGCTCGCGACACCCATCTCGATCAGCGCGGCCGCGGCCTGGCTGGGCGTGAGCGTCGCGACGCTGCGGCGCTGGGACGCGCTTGGAATTCTCCTCGCAGACCGCACGGACAACGGCGAGCAGCGGACGTACACGCGCGAGCGGCTCGAAGCGTTTCGCCGCGGGGCGCAGCACCAGGCGCCGAGCGCTCTCGTGGGTCGCGCGCGAGACCTCAGCGCAGTGCGATCGATGCTCGCGGCCCCGCCTGGATTTCTCACGCTCACCGGCCCGCCAGGCGTGGGCAAGACCGCGCTCGCGACGGCCCTCACGCGAAGAGCCGGGGCGCGGGCTGTGTGCGACCTTCGCACCGTGCGCACGGCGGACGCGCTGCTCGCGAAGCTCGCGATGACCGTGGGGCTCACGTACACCGGCGCTCTCTCGGAGGACGCGCGGCTGGAGGCGATCGCCGCAGCCCTCCAGGCTTGGGGTGAGACGCCGCTGGTGTTGGACAACGTCGAACAGTTGCTCGTCGAGGGGCGCGGGCTGCTCGAGCGCGTCGCCGCCAACGCGCCCGCAAACGTGCGGATCGTGCTGACGTCACGCGAGGCGCTCGGACTGCCGCAAGAGCGGGTTTATCGGCTCGAGCCGCTCTCCGATCGCGACGCGGAGCTGCTCTTTCTCGCGCGCTCCCGCGCCGCGGGAGCCCCGAGGATTCACCAGCGCGACCAACACGTGGTGCGCGCGGTCGTGCAGCGGCTCGATGGACTTCCGCTTGCGCTCGAGCTGGCGGCCGCGCTCGCGCAACAACACACTCCGCGATCCCTCCTGCGGCTGCTCAAGGACAACACCGATGGGGCTCCTTCGAGCGCTGGCCCTTCGAGCGCGCTGCGCATCGAGTGGGCCGTGCTCTCGTCGTGGAACCTCCTCACTGAAATCGAGCGCTTGCGGCTGCGCGAGTGCGCCGTGTTTCTCGGTCCATTCACGGAAGATGCGGCGACGAACGTGCTGAGCGCGAAGGACGGCGCGCCCCCGGTGGCCGCGACCCTCGCTTCGTTGGTGAGCAAGAACCTCTTGGTCCAGCGTAGCTACGACGCCGCGTCGATCCCGCGCTTCGGCCTCTTGGAGAGCATCACCTCGGTGCTGCGCCAGCAGAGCCCTCCGGACTTCGACGAAGCCGCGACGCGCGCGCGGTTCGCTCGGTGGTTTGCCAAACGCGTCGCGCCGCTCGCTGCAGAGCCTCACCGCGACGCGGCTCCTCAGCTTCGCTCGGAGGTTCGCAGAGACCTCGACGACGCCCTCGCCTCGACGCTCTACGCCGAGCCCGAAGAGGTGGTCCGCATCGCGCTCGGGCTCGATCGGCAGCTGTCCTGCGAGGGTCCGCACAGCATCCACGAGACGTTGCTCGATCGCGCGGTCGAGCGATCGACGTCGCTCGACGCTGGGGCCCGCGTCGAGGCGCTGTGCGCTCGCGCCAACGCGCGACGGCTGAAGGCGCGCTTCGACGAGGCCGAGCGCGACGCTGCGACCGCGGTGGCCCTCGCAGAAGCCGCCGGGGATCGCGGAGCAGCGCAGGTTTCGCACAGCATGCTCGGCGCGGTGTTTCTCTGGAGCGCGAGGGCTGCGGACGCTCGAGCGCGGCTCGAGGCGGCGGTGAAGCTCGCGCAAGAGCTCGACCGACGCGACGCCGAGGCGATCGCGCGCGGGTGGCTGTCGAGCGCCCTTCGCGCGCTACGCGAGTTTCCGCTGGCCGAAGAGCACGCGACCGTCGCGCTCGAGCTCGCGAGGCGCCACTGCGGCGGGCGCGAGCAAGGAGTGGCCTTCGCGTCGCTGGCGATGCTGCGCACAGAGACGGGGCGCGCCGATCAGGCCGCGCCGCTCTTGCAGGCGGCGCGAGAGACCTTTCGCGCGGCGGGAGACCGGCGAGCCGAATGCATCGCGCTCAACGACCTCGCGAGCCTCGAGATCACGCGCGGCAACGACGAGCTCGCGCTAGAGTATCTGCGCGAGGCCTGTCGCTCCAAGCGCCTGCTCGAGCAGACGCCGATCGGCCCCTACGTGCGGCTCAACCTGGGAATCGCGCTGCTCTTGCACGAGCAGCTCGAAGAAGCAGACGCCGCGCTGAACGAAGCGGAGCGTCGGTTCGAAGCCTTGAATTTCAACGGTCAGCGAGCGATCACGCGAGGCCTTCGCGCGGTCACCGAAGCGCGCCGCGGCAAACTCAGCGCGGCGGACGCGCTGCTCGACGCGGCACGCGCGCTGCTCTCCGACGGGCCCTCGCGTTGGCACACAGACCTCGAGCTGCTCACCGGCAACGTGTGGTGCGCGCGCGCGGTCGTCGCCGACGCGCAGGGACGAGGGGACGAGGCCGAAGCGCTGCGGGCGCGAGCGCGAGCGCTGCTCGAAGCGTCGCGCGGGGATGCCAGCGTCGCGCACCCCATTTCGTACTCGCTCCTGGTGCGCGCGTTGGCGCGCGCCACGCCCGATGTCGCGACGCAACGCTTGCGAGTGGGGCCTTCGTCCGAGTGGTTCGAGACCGCGGAGGGTGCGCGCACATCGCTCGCGCAGCGTCGCCCTTTGCGAGCGATCCTCGACGCGCTCACGCGAGCGCCGACCGATCGATCGCTCACCGTCGCCGAGCTGCGATCGGCCGCATGGCCCGGAGAGCGGATGAGCGATTCATCCGCGCTCAATCGGGTGAAGGTCGCCATCACGTCGCTGCGCGCGATGGGGCTGCGCGAGCAAATCATCCGAGACGAACACGGCTATCGCATCGCGCCGCAGGTGCGCGTCGATCGCGCGCTCGCGCCGTCCCCAGAGTCTCGCTTCACCTCGACGAGAAAGAGACGCTGACGGCGCGCCACGGCAGCGACTCCGCCTTCCGTTGGCCACACGAAAACCAGGGACCCCTGGATGTTCGACGTCCCCCTCGAGTCCGCTGGCCTACCGCCAGCCTGGTCGCCGCGCTACGGGCAGTTGCAGACGGCGGTGCCGCTCGCGCCGCAGACCGAGCCGGTCCGGCCACGGAAGCGGCAGTAGGTGCGCGTGGTGCACCAGGTTCCCATCGCGGCGGTGCACGCCATCTGGTCTGCCGGAAGCCCGGGTGGGACCATCATGTCTTCGGCGACGACACCACAATAGTCGCTGCCCGCCATGAGCATCGTGCGGCACGCCACGATCGCCGACGCCATGTCGGTCGAGGTGATCATCCGGCTGAAGCGGAAGTTGTCGCAGTTGTTACCAGACGTTGCGTACGCGCAAATGAAATTGCGCGGCGTCGGCGCCACGCAGGTGCCCATCGCGTTGCAGGTTCCGCCCGCGGGCATGGTGCACGCGCCGCTGGTGCGAGGCATCGCGCTGCACGCGGTCGCGGTGCCCGAGCACACGATCGTGCCGCTATTCTGGCAGCCGCCGGTACCAGCAGAGGTGCACGCAGCACCCGTGGGGCGGCACGTTCCGCCGCAGTTGCTCTGACCAGCGGGGCAGGTCTGTCCGCAGACGCCCGCAGCGCAGGTCGCGGTCCCGCCGACCGGCGCGGGGCAATTGCGTCCGCACGCGCCGCAGTTGGCGACGGTGGTGTTGGTGTTGGTCTCGCAGCCGTTGGCCGCGTTGCCATCGCAGTTCGCGAAGCCAGCGCTGCACGAAGCGACCGTGCACGCGCCCGCGGCGCAGCCCGCCGTGCCGTTCGCCGCGGAGCAAACACGCCCGCACATCCCGCAGTTGGCGACGGTGGCGTTGGTGTTGGTCTCGCAGCCGTTGGCCGCGTTGCCGTCACAGTTCCCGAAGCCCATGTTGCACGAAGCGACCGTGCACGCGCCCGCGGCGCAGGACGGCGACCCGTTCGCGGCTGTGCAAACACGTCCGCACATGCCGCAGTTGCTCACGTTGGTTTGGGTGTTGAGGCACGCGCCCGAGCAACAGGACTGGCCCATCGGGCACGGCGACATCGCGGAGCAGCCCGCAGTGCAGGTGCCGCCGCCGCAGATGCGACCGGCGCCGCAGTGGGCGTCGGTCGTGCACTCGACGCAGTTGCCCGCAGCGCTGCAGCGACCCGCGGCGCCGCCAGCGCGCATACAGGTGCTGCCCACCGCCGCGTTTCCGGTGTCCATACAGACCGGCGTTCCCGACGAGCAGTCGATCGTGGCGGTTCGACATTGCGTGGTCGAGGCGCAGGTCATTCCCATCGTGCAGGCGGGCCTGGTGTCCGGACGGACGTCGGCCACCATCACATCGGCCACCATCACATCGGGCGGATCTGCGACGTCGATCGGATCCGGCACGTCCATCGGCGACGCGACGTCCTCGGGAATCCCGCTGTCCCCAGCGACGTCGGGCGCGCTCACGATGTCCGTCGGAGACGCGACGTCTTCGACCGTCGCCACGTCGGGGCGTCGCGTGTCCGCGATCCCGGTGTCGGTCGTATTGACGTTGTCGGTGCCGGAGCAAGCCGCAGCGAGCGCGACACACGTCGCGAGCAGGCCTCGCGCAAACAGGCGATTCGAGTCGCCAAACCTCGAAGTATTGTTCATCTAAACGACGCCCTTTCTCACGGGTTTCGAGCTCGTCGCGGCGTTGCAAGTCAGCGTGTTGGAAGCCGCACGCAACTCCGGTTTCATCCTCGACGCTAAACACGTGCCCCGACGGCGAAGCGAGGTATCGCGCGTTAATTCCCATGCAGCACAGCATGTGCAATCCCCATTGAATTCAACGAATTACGCGCCAGCACGCCGAGCGCTGTGCGTAGGGGGAGCGGTCACCGACCGGAGTCGAAACAGGATAAACAGCGACCGATTTCGATGGGCGCCTCGACCCCCTTGGGCTGACCGGCGAGAGGACGGGCGCTGCTCGTTCGCGGACGAAGCTTCACCCAACGAGCATCGTCGTCGCGCTCACGATCGAACGCGAACCGTCAGCACGAACGGCCCGATCGTGATCCGGTCGCCGTCGCGAAGATCGCTCTTGTTGATGAACTCGCCGTTGACCTTCGTGCCGTTGGTGCTGCCCAAATCGACGATCGACAGCGCTCCATCGTTGTTTGCGATCTCCGCGTGCATGCGGGCGACCAATTCGGACGCGAGCAGGATGTGCGAACTACGAAGTTTGCCGATCTTGAGCACGGGCTGGTCGATCGCGACCTCGCGCGCAGGCTCGTCGGGCCCTTCGACGATGATCGCCAGGGGCGCTCGGGGCGCGGGGGGCACAGGCCCGAGCGCTCGCGCGTACAGCGCGTCTTCGATCAACGAGAACATCGCGACCGCCTCGCCGCGCTCGGTGAGGTCGCGACGAACGGCCCAGAACAGCGTCACCAGCGCGAACACAGCGCCGCCGAGCGGCTGCGCGAAGAGCTGACGACGTGCAAAATCCGCGGCCACGAGCGTGACCACGCACGCCCCGACCGCGGCGAGCGCGCGGCGCCACCAACGTCCCTTGCGCGCCTCGTCGAACGCGGCGACGAACGCCGTGTGCAGTCGCTGCTTCACCGTCACGGGATCGGTCGTCGCGCCCGCAGAGCGATAGTCCTCTGCCTGCTCCTGTCGCAACGCAGAGCCGTCGAGCACCATCGTGAGCGCTGCGCTCGTCGCGACGCTCAGCGGCCCATCCGCGGCGTTCGCGAGCTTCATCGCTCTCTGAACATCTCCGACGACGAGGAGCTTGTTGAGCAGCTTCGCGAACTCTCCGTGGTGAATGCGATGGTTGAACACCGCCAACACGTACGGGGCCATCAGCACCACGCCGAGGACGAGCGCTACCCAGTGAAGCGCGAAGCCTTCTGCCGAGCTCATGGCTCGAAGGTAGTACTTCTGCCCCAAAACCGCCTGCGCTCTTTCTGCCAGGACCGCGCAGCCTTTGCTCGGGACAACGTCGCTCGCCGCGTCCACCATCGCCGCACGAAAGCAACACCGATGACCCATCGGCTCCCGTCCCTGGCGCTAAGCGCCGTGCTCGTCCTCGCGCTCGCGCCGCGCGCACACGGCCAGAGCGCGCTCAGGCTCGATCGCGCGACGGTCATCGAGCGCGCTCGTCGCAACGCGCCCGAGCTCGCGCTGGCTCGAGCGAGGATCGACGCCGTTCGCGCTGCGCGCGTGGGCACGACGGCGTGGGCGCGAGACAACCCGACGCTCTCGCTCGCGGGCGGTCCGAGGCTGCTGAGCAGCGGCGAATGGGTTCCTGATTTGCTCGTGGGGTTCAGCCTCCCGATCGAGGTCGCAGGGATCGCGCAGACGCGACCGAGAGTGGTCGACGCCCAAATCGCGCTCGCCGAAGCCGAAGCGGACTCGATCGCCAACAGCGTCGTCTTCGACGCGCTCAACGTGTGGGTCCGCGCGGGCGGCGCGTGGGAGCGACTCGAACGATCGACCGAGCAGCGCGCGATCTTCGCGCAATCACTGCGCATCGCCACGGCGCGCGCGACGCACGGCGTGTCGGGCGGAGCGGAGCAGGCGTTGGCCACGCTGGCGCTCTCGCAGGTGAGCGCCGCGCAGAGCGCAGAGCGCGCCGAGGCCCTCGCGTTGCAGACAGCGCTCGCCGCGCGGCTGGGCATCGCCCCAGAGGCTCGGGTGACCCTCGTGGGCGCGCTCGAAGTCGGCGAGATCGCCCCGCTCGACGCGCTGATCGCAGCGCTCGCGCGGCACCCGATCGTGGCGGTCACCGCAGCGCGCGCAGAGGTGTCTCGCCGCGAGCTCGACGCGCTTCGACGCGCCACGTGGCCCGCGCCGCGCGTCTCGATCTCGGGCGGGCGCGAAAATGAGTACTACCTTCGCGCGGGCCTCGACGTGGGTCTACCCCTGTTTCAGCGGGGAGAAACAGGGATCGCCGTCGCGAGAGCGCAGGTTCCGCTGACAGAGGCCGAGCGACGAGCGGCGCTCGCGATCGCAGAGATCGCCCTGCGCGAGGCGCACGCACGCGCGGTGGCCATCGACCTCGCACAGCCATCGCACGACGAGGCCGTGCGCGCCGGAGAGGTCGTCACGCGCTTCGCGGCGCGATCGTTCGAGCTCGGAGAGCGAGACGCGACCGTGACGATCACCGCCATGCGCGAGGCCTACGCCGCGCGACGAGGACAGACCGAGTGGCGAGAGTCGCGCGCGCTCGCGAGGCTCGCAGTCGAGCGCGCCGCAGGAGTCCTGCGATGAATCGCGTGTTCGCCGTGCTCGCCATGGCGCTCGTCGCCGTCGTGACCATCACCGCGTGCAACAAGAGCACGCCGACCGCGGTCCCGACGACCCGCGACGCCAGCGCGTCGCACCGCGTCGAGCTGAGCGAGAGTGCACACGCGGCGGGGCGCATCGAGAGCGCGCCGGTAGCGCTCACGACGCGCGGACCGAGGCTCTCGCTGCCTGCGGTCATCGAGGCTGAGCCGTCGCAGGTCGCGCGGGTCGGAGCGCGCGTCGCCGGGCGCGTGTTCGCGCTTCGGGCGCGCGTGGGTGACACCGTCGAGCGCGGCGCGCCCCTGGTCGAGATCGACACGGTCGAGCTGCACCAGGTGTCCTCGGAGTTCTTCATCGCGCAAGCGAGGATGCGGCAGGCTCGCGATGGGCTCCGACGCGCGAGGGCGCTGGTGGCCGACGGCGTGGGCGCGGCAGCAGACCTGCGTCGCGCCGAGGCCGACGAGCGCGTGGCGGCGGCGACCCTGCACGAGAGCGAGGAGCACCTGCATTTTCTCGGCCTCGGAGAGCGAGAGATCCAACGGCTCCGCGCGCAGAGCAGCCACGGAAACGTTCGCGCGATCGTACGATCACCGATCGCCGGTCGGCTCTCGTCGCTGCCCGTGTCGATCGGACAGGTGGTGCAGGGGACGGAGACCGTCGCGGTGATCGGCGACGCGACACGCGTGTGGGTCGTGTCGCGGGTGTTTCAATCGGACCTTCCGAAAGTGCGCATCGGCGCCGCGGTGAGCGTGCAGCTCGAAGGCGACCCCCGAGCGGGCGAGCGCTCGATGACGGGCGTGGTCGAGTCTGTGAGCGAGGTGCTCGACCCCGAGACGCGCACGGCCTCGGCGAGGACGTCGCTCGTCAACACCGACCGCGCGCTGCGCGACGGCATGACCGCGACGGCGTGGATCGAGACCGACAGCGAGTCTGGGCTCTGGGTGAGCGAGCTCTCTGTGGTCGAGCGCGACGGAACGCGGGGCGTGTTCGTGCAGACCGGCCCTCGGTCGTACGAGTTTCGCGCGGTGACCGTGCGCGAGGGCGGCGGCGATCGCGTCGCGATCAGCGAGGGAATTCGCCCAGGAGAAGTCGTCGTCACGCGGGGAGCGTTCTTGCTCTCGGCCGAGCTCGACCGCGCGGCCAACGGCGAGGAGGACTGAGGTGCTCTCTCGCATTCTCGCGTTCAGCATCGAGCGCAAGGGGCTCGTGGTGCTGCTCTCTCTGGCGCTTCTCGCGGCGGGGCTGTTCGCGTTTTCGCGGCTCCCGATCGACGCGACGCCGGACCTGACCAACACGCAGGTGCAGGTGCTCACGAGCTGTCCTTCGCTCGGCGCGACGGACGTCGAGCGGCTGGTGACAGCGCCGATCGAGCGCGTGATGACCGGCATTCAAGGGATGTCGCAGCTCCGGTCGCTCTCGCGCGCGGGGGTGTCGGTCGTCACGATCGTCTTCGACGACGACGTCGCGCTCGACCACGCGAGAGCGCGGGTGCTCGAGCGCATCGCGCGAGCGAGAGAGAGCATCGACCGGCGGTACGGGGTCCCCGAGGTGGGCCCGCAGAGCACGGGGCTCGGAGAGATCTATCAGTTCGAGCTGCGGGGCGAGGGCCGCACGGTGCGCGAGCTGCGCACGCTGCTCGACTGGGAGGTCTCGCCGCGGCTGAGGCAGGTCGCGGGCGTCGTCGAGGTGAGCGCTTTCGGAGGAGAACTACGGACCTTCGAGGTCGCGCTCGATCCGCGGAGGATGGTCTCGCTGGGAGTCTCGGTGACCGACGTGACGAGCGCGCTCGAGCGCGCCCATCGGATCGCGGGCGGTGGAGTGATCCAGCGAGGGCCCGAGGGATTGCTCGTGCGCGCCGAAGGGCTCGTGACGTCGGTGTCGGACCTCGCGCGAACGCCGATCCGCACGAGCCGCGAGGGCTCGATCCTGATCGAGCACGTGGGGCTCGCGAGAGAAGCGCCGATGCTTCGTTGGGGGGCGGCCTCCCGCGACGGGCGCGGCGAAATTGTGGTGGGCATCGTGATGATGCTCGCCGGCGAAAACGCGCGCGCCGTCGCGCAGGCGGTCGACCGCGAGGTGCGCACGATCAACGGGACGCTCCCGAGCGGCGTGCGGATCGAGCCGTTTTACGACCGCACCGAGCTGGTGAACAAGACGCTGACGACCGTCGGAAAATCCCTGCTCGAGGGCGGCGTGCTGGTCGTCGCGATCTTGCTCGTGCTCTTGCGCTCGGCGCGCATCGGCCTCGTCGGAGCGGCGATGATCCCGCTCTCGATGGCCGGCGCGATGCTGGGCATGCGCGCGATGGGCCTGAGCGGCAACCTCATGTCCCTCGGCGCGATCGATTTCGGCCTCGTGGTCGACGGCGCGATCATCCTGCTCGAGAACGCGGTGCACCACCTCGCGCACAAGAGCGAGGAGCTCGGCCGACCGTTGACGCAAGAAGAGCAGGATCAAGTGGTGCTCGAAGCGTCGCAGGAGGTGCGCTCGGCGACGGCGTTCGGAGAGCTGGTGATCGCGTTGGTGTACGTCCCGATCCTGGCGCTCGAGGCGGTCGCGGGACGGATGTTTCGGCCGATGGCGCTGACGGTGCTCTTCGCGTTGGCGACGGCTTTCGTGCTGTCGCTCACGCTCGTTCCCGCGCTAGCCGCTTGGGTTTTGCCTGCCAGAGTGGTGGACGTCCCGTCGCCGATCCTCGTGTGGTCGCAGCGTTTGTACAAGCCGCTGCTCGAGCGGCTCGTGGCGCGCCCCGCGATCGCGCTGGCCTCCGCGCTGGCGGTGGTCGCGCTCGGAGTCGCGATCGGTAGCCGAATGGGGACCGAGTTCGTTCCGCGCCTCGACGAAGGAGCGCTCGTGCTCGAGGTGCAGCGCCCGCCATCGACGTCGCTCCGCGAGTCGGTGCGACAAGCAGGCGAGCTCGAGCGAATCGTTCGGAGGTTTCCAGAGGTTCAGTCGGTGATCGCCAAGACGGGCAGGCCCGAGGTCGCCACCGATCCGATGGGGCCCGAACAGACGGACCTGCACGTCGCGCTGTGGCCTCGCGCGCGTTGGCCCGCGCCGCAGGAGCCCGCGGAGCTCGTCCGGCGCATGCGAGCGGCGCTCGACACGGCGATCCCCGGGGTGATCATCTCTTTTTCTCAGCCGATCGAGATGCGCACCAACGAGCTCGTGAGCGGCGTGCGCGCGGACTTCGCGGTGCGCGTGTACGGCGATGATTTCGCGACGCTCTCGCGCATCGGACAGAGCGTGTCTCGCGCGCTCTCGCGGGTGCGCGGCGCGGCGGACCTTCGCATGGACCGGGTCGAGGGCATGCCCGCCCTGCGCGCAAGGGTCGATCGCGCAGCGCTCGCGCGACACAACGCGACCACAGAGGAGGCCCTCGACGCGCTCGAGGCCATCGGCGGAATCACCGTCGGAGAAGTGTTCGACGGCGAGCGACGGTTTCCGCTGCGCGTGCGAATGGCCGGCGCCGACGCCATGACGCCCGATGACATCGAGCGGATTCCGGTGCGCCTGCGCTCGGGTGCGCTCGTCGCGCTCTCGGAGCTCGCTCGGGTCGAGAGGATCCACGAGCCCGTGGTGATCAACCGCGAAGGCGCGCGCCGACGGCTGATCGTCCAAGCCAACGTGCGAGGAAGAGACCTCGCGAGCTTCGTCGTCGAGGCGCAGGCGACTGTTTTGCGCGAGGTGTCGCTGCCGAAGGGATACAGGCTCGAGTGGGGCGGGCAGTACGAGAACCTCGTGCGAGCGCGAACGCGACTGTCTGTGGTGATTCCGGCGACGCTCGCGCTCATCGTGCTCTTGCTCTACTCGACCTTCGGCGAGTGGCGGTCGGCCTGGCTGATCTTCGCGAACGTCCCGCTGGCGGTGACGGGCGCGGTGTTCGCGCTCGCGGCGAGAAAGATCCCGTGGAGCGTCTCGGTGATGGTGGGGGTGATCGCGCTCTTCGGGATCGCGGTGCTCAACGGGCTGGTGCTCGTGATGCAGATTCGCCAGCTCGAAGCGAGAGGGATGACCGCGAAAGACGCGGCCATTACGGGCGCGCTGCGGAGGCTCAGACCGGTGTTGATGACGGCGCTCGTCGCGTCGATCGGATTCGTTCCGATGGCGCTGGCGACCGGCGAAGGCGCGGAGGTGCAGCGCCCGCTCGCGACCACGGTGATCGGCGGCCTCGTGACCGCGACCGCGCTGACCCTCCTCGTGCTGCCGG
Source organism: Deltaproteobacteria bacterium Ga0077539 (assembly GCA_001465015.1). Lineage (GTDB taxonomy): Bacteria > Myxococcota_A > Polyangia > Polyangiales. The sequence goes on from LNEO01000351.1 coordinate 19,503, forward strand.
CGCTCGTAGCGTGGGTCGGACCGCCGAAGAAGCGCAAGCACCTCGACGTGCAAGAAGAACAAGAAGCGGCGCCCCCGAGCGCCGAGGCCGCCGCGAACGACCTCGCGACCCACGAGCGAAGCAAAGACGGAGCGTAGCGCTCTGGTAGGCTGCGCGGCGAAGATGGTCTCGCGCCCTGCTTCGGTCTCTCCTGGCGACTTGATCGCGGTCGTCTCTCCGTCGGGCCCGAGCCCCGAAGAGCACATTCGCGTCGGAGCCGCGCGGATCGCGACGCGCTATCGAGTGCGTCTCGACGAGCGCGCGACCCAACGCCGAGGGTTTCTCGCAGGCGCTGACGCCGACCGCGCAGGATCGTTGATCGACGCGCTGCGCGACCCCGAGGTGCGCGCGGTGTGGTGCGCGCGCGGGGGCTACGGAGCCACACGGGTGCTCGAGCAGTACGGCCCCGTCATCGAAGAGGCGCTGCGCGCGGACCCCAAGCCCATCATCGGATTCAGCGACGTCACTGCGCTGCACGTCCTTTGGGACAACGCAGGCGTGCGATCGATCCACGGCCCGATGGTCGCGCGCATCGGAGCGCCCGAGGCCATCCACGACGCCGTTCTCGCATCGGCGTTCGACGCGATCGAGGGTCGGACTCGCTCGATGCGAGCCGATCGATTCTGGGTTCGAAGCGGCTTCGAGGGACGAGCCGCGGGAGGCAACCTCGCGGTGCTGGCGGCGCTCGCGGGCACCAGTCACGCACCACAATTCAAAGACCGCGTCGTGTTTCTCGAGGACGTCGGCGAGCGTCCCTACCGAGTCGACCGGATGCTCACGCAGCTGCGAGCTGCAAACCACCTGGCCGGCGCAGCGGGCTTCGTGCTCGGTGACTTTCTCGACTGCGCGCCCGGCCCCGACCAGACGACGGTCGAAGAGGTCTTGCTCGAAGGGCTTCGCGCGATCGGCGCACCGGTGCTCGTCGGCGCGCCGTTCGGCCACGGAGAGCGATGCGCTTCGTTCGAGCTCGGCGCGCCGGTGCGCGTCCACGACGACGGCAGCATCGAGTGGCTCAGTGAAGCAACGGCCACACCTGACGCGAACCGACGCGAACGCACGTGACCATCGCGCGCTCGAGGGTCATCCGTCCGCGACGCTCGGGCGAGAGCTGCTCTTCGGGCCACACGTCACGCTCGCGCACGAAGGTGAGGCGCGTGCCTTCGACCCCGGTGAAGTGCATCCCGCCAAAGCTGATCGTCGCAAATCCGCCCCGCTCGACGGCCTCCACGATCTGATCGGTCGGCAGAGGAACACGCTTGCCGTCCGCGAATCGCACGAACGTTCCGGGCGGGCCGTTGCCCACGATCGGAAGCGCCGACGATGCCTCTTTCTCTCGTTCGATCGTCGTTCCGTGGACAAATTCGACCACTGTTGGATCTTGCGTCTCGCTCATCGCGACGGTGGGTGTACCTCGTAAGCCGCGCCGCGCCGAGCGCCCCCTTGCGCGCAGCTCGCATCCGCGCTGTGATTGTTTGCAACAGCGTCCGGCGCTTCACCCGACGAAGCGCGCTGATCGACGCGCACATTGCATCGAAAAGACCTCTCGTGTTCGCTCTTCGCTGACGCCCTTGCGTCGTCCGCGCTCGCACAACACCTCGCTGGCTCTGGAGTCTGCCCCCTCGCTGCGCGACGCCCGCTCTGCGCCCACGCGTCCCGATGAGCGTCACGGCAGACGGAGATTGGGCAGAGCATCTGCGGCGCTCGGTGAACGGTCGGTTGACGCCGATCAACCGCGTCGTCGCGTCTTCGTCGAGTCCGCTCGACGCGTGGGAGGCGCTCGCGGCGCGAGACCTCATCCCGCCCGACTGGCTCACGTCCAGCGCGCGCTCGTTTGCGCCGCACTCGCTGTGCGGCCGTTGTCGAGAAGGAGAGAGCCTCGCCTGGCCCTCCAACCCGAGGTACCTCGTGCGCTGCAAGCGCTGCGACGACGCGATCGACGGGGCGCAAGGGCTCTCCTCTCCAGAGCGCTTCGAGGACATCATCGCGATGGCGCTTCAACCGCAACGAGCGCTCGCCGCAGAGTCGCTCGCGCGAGAAGCGGCGACGAGAATCCCCGAGCTGTCGCTCGGAGGACAGCGAATCCTCTGGCGATTCAGTGATGAAACGCGCGTATCGAGGCTGCTCTACAGCAACTGGCGCGGGTCCGTCCCGTGGCAGAGGCGCGAGAGAGAGTTCACCGCGGACGAGCTCGATTGCCTCGCTCGCGAGCTGTGCGAACCGCTGTTCGACGATCGATACCGCCACCGCAACGGCGCCTACCCGGTGCCCCTTCTCGGCCTCCCCGAGATCGGGCGACAGCACGCGTTTGCGTCGTGGGTGTGGCAGAGGACTCAGGGCGCTTCCCGACGCACGCACGCGCTCCTTTCGACAGAGGGCGTCGCAGAAGACGGACTCGACGCGCTGCTCGCGAGCTACAGCAACGAGGCCGAGGAATTGCGACGACTGACCCTGAGCGACAACCCGTTCGAGCCGCTCGTCGCGCTGTGGGGACTGGGGTTCGGGCTTCAGGCCATCACCGAGCACACCATCGTGCTCGTCGCGCCGACGCAGCCTCGCTAGCGCGAAGCACAGCGGGACGCCTTCTCTGCGCCGGGGGCGATGGAGTATTCGTAGGCCATGTCCGACGGAGATCCGTCTCTGCGCGCGCGACTCGAGCGCGCCGTTCGTCCTCGTGCAGACGCAGGACGGGAGCGCGTAGCATGAAAACAGGTGTCATCCGCCGGACCTACTGGGCGCTGGACCCTGTGTCCCTCGCGCGGGTCGAGCAGCTCGCGCGGGTCGAGCAAGCGTCGGACGGGAGCTTCGCGCCGGTGTTCACGACGGACCCGAGGCCGATCGACGCGACGCTCGAGCTGCTGGCGGACGGCGATTGGCGCGAGGTTCGCGCGCGCCGCCTCGAGGCCTCGAGCGAAGGTCGCGTTCTTCCCTCGCCGTGAGCGCGTCGTGGACGCCAGCGCTCGGCGCGCGCCGAGGCCGTAGCACTCGAGCTGTTCGCACCGCGCTCAGCCCGCCTTCATCGCCTCGTAGGCCTTGAACATCCCCGGGTCGACGGCCACCTGGTGACGAACCACCTTCCACTGTCCGTCGTGGCGGACGAGGGTGTCGACGATCATCGCCGTGGCCACGACGCGCGGGATGTCTTCGCGCTCGATCACGGTGAGGTACGAGCGCGCCACGGCTTCGCCGCCGGAGCCGTCGACGAAGACGTTGCTGACGATGTGTCGCTTTCCCTTGGTGTTTCCCTCGGTCGCGACGAGAAACGCGCGGATCGCGTCGCGACCCGTCGTCGGGGGCGCAAAGCCCGGCTCCATCACCGCGTCTGCGTGAAAGTGCGAGAGGTACCCATCCCAATCTTGCGCGTCCACCGCGTGGTCCAGCCGGGCGAGCAGCTCATGAATCGTGAGTCGGTCTGCGAGTTCGAGGGGCATTCGGATCTCCTGTGCCCACCGAGATAGCCCCGCGATCAACCATTGCACAGATCGAGACTCCGTGAGTCTGATTTGCAAGAATCACAAGGGTCACGATGGACACGACCAAGCTCACTTTCTTTGTCGCCGCGCTCGACGCAGGCTCGCTCTCGCTCGCCGCGCGGCGCCTCGGCGCGCAGCTCTCGACGGTCAGTCGACAGATCGCAGACCTCGAGGCCGCCGTAGGAGCAACGCTCTTGCAGCGCACGGGCCGAGGGGTGAGGCCGACCCCTGTGGGAGAGCGCTTCGCAGAGCGCGCTCGGCGGGTGTTGCTCGAGCTCGAGGCCGCCTCGAGCGAGGCCCGTGGAGAGCGCCAGGTGGAGCTCGCGCAGCTACGGCTGTCGGTCCCGGTCGAGCTCTCGCTGCAGCTCATGCCTGCGGTCCTCGCCGAGCTCTGCGGGCGGCACGAAGGGCTGTCGATCGACGTTCACTCCGACGCGAGGCGCGTCTCGCTGCTCGAAGAGGACTTCGACGCGGCGATTCGCATCGGACCGCTCCCGAGCTCCGAGCTGTTGCGCCGACGGCTGGGCTCGATCTCCGTGCTGTGTTGCGCTCGCCCCGAGGTCGCAGCGACGATCCGGTCCGTCGCAGACCTGCGCACGCGCGAGTTTGTCCAGGTCGCCGGAGGACGCTCGGAGCTACGCGGAACACTTCGAGGCACCGCGGTTCGCATCGCGACCAAGGGGATGTGCCGGGTGAGCACCTTCACTGAAGCAGCGGCCCTGAGCGCGAGCTCCGACAGGGTCGTGTTGTTGCCGAGCATTACCGCGGCTCGGTGGCTCTCGGACAAGCGGCTCGCCCCGGCCTTGCGTGGACTGGCGCTTCCGTCAACAGAAGCGCACCTCGTCTACCCCAGCACCCATCAGGCATCGGCCGTGATGAAGACGCTCGGCGACCTCGTCACTGCAGGAATCGCCCGCGCCGAGACGGTCGTGCTTGCTGCGGCGCAGTCCACAGAGCCGCCTCGTGCTCGGACCCGCCGGCGCTAATCGCCGCGCGACGCGCTCACACCGAGGCGCGACGACGAACGACCGCGCTCGCCGGCGAGTGCGACTTGGGCTTGATCGGCGCGCTCGGCGCGGGGCGCGCCGCGGCCTTGGGGGCGGCGCTGCCCTGCGACTCGGCGCCGTCAGAGTCAGCGGCTGCGGCTTCGGCTGCGGCGGCTGCGGCGGCACGCGCTGCAGCTTGCGCTGCGAGCTCTGCAGAGCGCGCGGCGTCGTCCTTGGCGCAACAGCACTTCTTGTACTTCTGCCCCGAGCCGCAGTGGCAGGGGTCGTTTCGTCCGATCTTCATGGCGCGATCACTCTCTTGGCAGCGGACGCGAGCGCGGGGTTCACGCTGCGTCACGCTGACCGCGGACGACTACAGCGCGCGGGGCTTATGGTCAACGGAAGCCGCGGCGTTCTTCGCCCTGGGAAGAGCCCGCCAAGCGCGATTCGATCATTGCCAGCTCGCGCCCGTTCGTAGGATGAAGGCCCGCGCGGGACTACCGATGACCAACGCCCACTCGAGCCGGCCCGACGCCATTCTCTTCGACCTGGACGGCACGCTCCTCGACTCGCTCGCGTCGATCGGCACCGCGATGAACGAGGCGCTCGCGTCGCTCTCGCTCGCGACGCACGCGCTCGACGCCTATCGTCACTTCGTCGGCGACGGCGTACGCGTGCTCGCCGAGCGAGTGCTCGCAGAGAGCGCCCGGCACAGGGTCGATGAGCTGCTCTCTGCGTATCGCCCGCGCTACCGCGCGAGGCAGCTCGAGGCGCCCGCGTACGATGGCGTGCGCGAGATGCTCGCGGCGCTCGGGGCGCGGGGCGTTCCGATGTCGGTGCTCACGAACAAGCCCGACGACCTCGCGATCGAGATCGTTCGATCGCTCTTCGATCAGACCCGCTTCGTGGTCGTTCGAGGAGAGCGCGACGGCGTTCCGAAGAAGCCGGACCCGACGCAGGCGCTCGAGCTCGCGCGAGCGATGGACGTCGAGCCTGGACGGTGCTGGTTCGTCGGTGACACTCCCACCGACGTGCGAACCGCGCGCAACGCCGGGATGCAGGCGATCGCTGTTCTGTGGGGGTTTCGCGGGCACGACGAGCTCGAGCAGGCCGGCGCCAGCGTGTTCGTGAGCTCGCCCATGGCCCTCGTCGCGCTCGCAGATCGCTGACCTTCGCGCGGCTCGCGAGGCAGCATCGACATTATCGGATCACGTGATCCGCTAACTCGTTCGAACAGTCATGCGGTGAAGTCACGTTGTCGCGGGGCACGAAGCCGGCCTGTTCGCGAAAGTATAGGCCGTGAAGAATGCGTTGAATCCAGCGGCGGGAGCGTGCGTCCATGGCCCCATCGACGGACGTCACTGCTGTCCGCGAGGAAGTGCACGAGCCCAACGCTGGGTTGTGTAGGATCCGTCGCGGTCGCGGTCTCGTGAAGCCCGCGAGCAGATCGCCGATACTACGGCCCTCGAAACAATCTCTGGAGGATTCGAACTATGCAGCAAACGAACGCGCGTCGTGCCCTCGCCCTGGTCGGCGCTCTGGTAGGTGCGTTGATCGTGTCGAACGCAGGCGCGCAAGCGACCGCTCCGGCGCCCCGCGTCGGCTCGCGAACGGGACAGCAAGCGTGGTCCGCGGTGTGCGCCAACTGCCACATGCCCAGGACCGTCGGCGGACGGACGCGCGCCCCAGTGGGACCGCAGCTTCAGAACAAGCGCACGCCCGAGGCCGAGATGCGCAACATCATCCGCAACGGCCACGGCACCATGCGCGGGATTCCTGCGGCGCGCCTCGCGGACGCCGAGATCGCGCCGTTGATCACGTACCTGCGCACGTTCAACGCCGTGCGTTGAGCGGGTCGCTGGACGACCCACGGACGATCAGCCATCACAGTCGCGGGGGACTCCGCTGACGCGGCGCGCTCAGCCGCGGTTCGCGTCGACGCTCGCGTCAGGGCCGCTGTCTGCGCCCGCTTCCGGTGCGCCGCCGTCGCCCATCGCGCAGTCGATGTTGGGCTCCATCGGATCGTCGAGGCTGCACGCGCCCTCTGCGTCCGTGCCCTCGCACACGAGGCCTGCGCCGCAACACTGCGTGGCGCTGCAGCGACGGAAGATGCAAAAGCCCAGGTTGTCGCCCATTTCTGGCCCCAGCGGCTGAATGTTCATCGGGTCTTCGGGGCACTCGCGGGTGCGCGACAGATCGATGCTCGAGCCGCAGATGCCCATGGTCCCGCGGTCGAGCACGGTGAAGCAGGTGCCCCTGCACGGGTCGAGCTGACCCATCGCTGGAATGCGGCACGGAAGCCCATCACCGATCCCCATCGGATTCGGTCCGCGCGAATCGCACTCGCCCGTGCGCGGGTTGCATCGCTCGCCCATCAGGCAGTGCGAGTCCTGGGAACAAAAGGGAACGCATCCCGCGGTGTCCGGCGTTCCGTCACGCTTGGTGCCCCAATAACCCGTGCAAACGAAGCCCGCTCGGCAGCCAGAATTGCTGGTGTTGGCGCGGCAAGCCTGCGTGCAAAACGAGTCTGCTGACGGCGGGTCGCCAGCGGTCAAGCACGTCCCGGTCGCGCCGCACTGTTGCTGTTCGCTCGCGCGGGTTCCGTTCGTGCACTCGCCGGTACAAACGCCGCCAGCGACGGCGGTATCGCACGTGAGCGAACCGCAGGTCGAGTCGTCGACGCAGTCGAGTCCAGCGCGGCTCACGCCGGCCTCGCGCGCGTCCGCCGAAGCGGTATCCCCGCCCGCGTCCGACGCGTCCGCAGAGGGATTCGAAGGACTGCAGCGCACGAGCGCGAGCGCGCACAAGATCGAGAAGCAAACATAGCGAGGCGTCATCATCTCGCGAAGATACCCAAAACTCGGCGCGAGCGAACGCGGACGGCGCCAGATCCCGGTCTACACGTCCGTTCGACCCGCGGCCGCGACGGCGACGCGACGGATCGGTGCCGGCGCGCTCAGCGCCCATCGATTCAACGAACCCTGCACGGTCCGTCCGCGCGGGGCGCGCGTTGTCTCCCGGTGAAACTGCGATGATGAGAGGCGCTCTTCGACGTCCGCACGTTCGGTATTCACACCCCGGTGAACTTACCGTCGCGTCGCTCGAGAAAGCTCTGAACCCCTTCGCGCGCGTCGTCCGTCGCCATGAGCGCGCGGGCTGCGGGCATGAGCGCCTCGAGCGCGGCGCCGTGCCCCTCTTCGACGGCGGCTCGGGCGCTGGCGAGCGCGGCTTGCACAGCGAGCGGCGCCTGGCGTGCGATCGAGGTTGCGATCGCACGGGCAGCGTCGAGCTGCGCGCCCGGGTCGGTGACCTCTTGCGCCACGCCGAGTCGACGGGCCTCGTCGGCGTCGAAGAAGTCTCCGGTGAGCACGTACCGCATCGCGTTTTGATAGCCAGCGACGCGGGCGAATCGAAGCGTCGCGCCTCCGAACGGCATGATTCCTCGGCGCACTTCGAACTGCGTGAATCGCGCGTCGCGCGCAGCGACGACGACGTCCGCCGCGAGGCAGAGCTCGACCGCGACGGTGTAGCAATAGCCTTGGACAGCGATGACGAAGGGCTTCGTGCGTCGTCGGCCGAAGAGACCAAACGGATCGACCGCGTCGTCGGGGACCAGCGCTCCTCCGGACGCGACGAACGGCCCCACCTCGCCGAGGTCGAGGCCCGCGGTGAAATGCGCTCCGTGCGCGAAGAGCAGCACACATCGGACTTCGGGGTCGTCCTCGGCGCGGGTGAACGCCTCGGCGAGCTCGCGGAGCATCGCGAGGTTGAACGCGTTGCGCTTCGCCGCGCGATTCAGGCCGATTTCGAGCACGTGCTCGCGCAGTTCGAGGGTGACTGTCTCCGTGGTCATGGCCGACGATGGTCGTCGCGACGCGCGCTCGTGTCCATGGTCGAGTCGAGGTTCGAGCTTCGCGCCGCGGTGCAGAGCGGTGGGCGGGCGACGAGCGGCGCCCGCTGGAGGCAGCGACGCTCTATCGCTCAACCACGCGGGGCGCTCCCGAATGAATTTGGCGACCGTGCGCGCGGCGGTGCTTGTGCTGCTCAGCGTCGGCGGGGGCCTCGAGGGTGAGGCGGGCGGCGCTCGTCGTTGCGGCGCTCGTCGTTGCGGCGCTCGGGCGACGATGCAGGGGACGACGGCGCGCGCGGCGGGTGTCCGTCTCGGCGATCATTGCTCGACCCACGATGATCGCCCGTCGCAGACGGCGCGCGCGGCGGCGCGGCGTCTCGGCGATCATTGGGCGGTCCGCGGCGATCGCTCGCAGGGGGCGGCGCGCCGCGAGGTCTCGATGCGGGAGCGAGCGCATCGCGACGACGGCGCTCGTCGCGGTCTGCGTCGCGGATCAGCGAGACGACCTCGTTGGTCGTGACGCGGGTTTCGGCGGCGCGAAAGCGGCCGGTGATGCGTGTCTCGGGCGTGAGCTCGTTGCGACGGTAGAGCTCCCACAGCTCCTGGCCGTAGGGGCGCGGCCTCCAATCGGCGACGAACTGCGCGATAAATCGCTGGATGTTCTCGACGTCCCTGAGCAACAAGTTGCGCGCGTTTTGATTGCTGGCAGCGTCGACCGACTGAGGAAAGTCGATGACGACCGGCCCGTCTCTTCCGAGCAGGACGTTGTACTCGGACAGGTCTCCGTGGACGACGCCCGCGCAGAGCATGCGGACGACCTCTGCGAGCAGCTTGTGAAACAGCTCGATCGCCTCGTCGCGCTCGAGGTCGAGCTCGGCGAGGCGCGGCGCGGGGTGTCCGTCCTCGGTGCTGACCATCTCCATGATCAGCACGCCATCGATGAAGTGATGCGGCGTCGGAACGCGCACGCCCGCGTTGCGCAGGCGATAGATCATGTCGACCTCGGTCGAGCGCCAGGTGGCTTCGTCCTGCGCTCGGCCGTGCGCCGTGCGCTTGCGCATCGCGCGTTGGTCGCGGCTGTTGCGGGTGGCGCGGCCCTCGGTGTACTCGGCGCGGTGCTTGAACGTGCGGTTCTGCGCTTCTTTGTAGACCTTGGCGACGCGCGTCTCGCCGCCCGAGGTCACCACGTACACGTCTGCTTCTTTGCCGCTCATCAAGGGACGGATGACGCTCTGGATCACGCCCATGTCGGTGAGTGACTCCAGGCTGGCGGGGACTCGCATGTTCTATTGTTCTTTTCTTCTCTCAACGAACTTCGTTGATGTCTTGGCTCTCGAGGACCTTCTTCGCGAAGCCCTTCGCGGCCAGCGGAAGGTCGAGCGTGATCTTGCGATAGGCGTCTTCGGACATGGCTCCCGACGAAGCGCCGAGGCAGAAGAAGAAGAGGGCGTCGTAGTGGGCGAAGGCGTCGCCGACGTCCGAGCAATCCAAGAGGTCTGCGTGCAAGAGTTCGCGCAAGTCGCCCTGACCGATCATTTCCGTCGCGCCAAAGAGGATCGCTCGCACAAAGAGCGGCTTAACACAGTTCGACAGACCGCCGCCGCGCCAACGAGCGTCGATTTCGGCGGCCCGCGTGTAAGAATCCCGAACCGTTCGGTGTCTACGCTGGCGAACCCCTCGAAACACAGAGTTCGAACAGGAGAACACCGTGACGGAAAAGACGACCTGCCCCTGCTGCAACACCGGCGCTTGCAAGTGCAACCAACCCCGACCCGAAGGCGAGTGCTGCTGCGGACCGACCTGCAAGTGCCCGCCCAACTGCGGCTGCCCCGCCTCGTGCGGCTGCGACGCAGCGCGGGCCCGCAAAGCCTGAGCGACGATCGATGAGCGATGAGTCGACGCCCGAACGAAGCGCTTGGGAAGCGATGATCGCCGACCATCGCGCGTCGCTATGGAGCTACCTCCGCCGCAGGACGCCCTCCGACGCGATCGCGGACGAGGTGTATGCGTCGTCCATCAGCCGGGCGTGGGAGAAGTTCTCGACGCTTCGCGATCGGAGCCGCGGGCGGGCGTGGCTCTTCGCTGTTGCGCGCACGGCGCTCGACTTGCACCGCAAGGCGCACGCGCGGCACGCGCGCTGGATCGACAGCGACGCGAACACAGAGTGCGCCGCGGCGCCAGACGAGCACGAGGATCGATGCCATTGCTCGCTCGTGCAGCTCGAGGCGTTGCCGACGGCGTACGCAGACATCCTTCGCCGGGTCGACGTCGAAGGCGAGTCGCTCTCCGACGCGGCTGCGTCGCTAGCGATCACCGTCAACAACGCGACCGTTCGTCTCTCGCGCGCCCGCGCCGCCCTGCGCGAGCGCATGATCGCCCACTGCGGCACGAGCAGCGCCGCGCAATGCAGCGCGTGCGGCTGCGACGAGCGCGGCTGCTGCGCGTCGCATCGAATCGACGCGCTCCGCGCTACGGGCGCACCGAAAGGAACAGAACTTTGAGCACCAGCCCCGCCACCAACGACGCCTCATCCCTCCTCGAGCGAGCTTCGGACGAGCGACTCGACCGGCTCGGGATGACCGCGTCGATCCTCTGCGCGGTGCACTGCGCGGCAGGAGCCGCGATCGCAGCGGCCATTCCCGCGATGCGCATCATCGAGAGCGAGTGGGTCGAGCGGCTGATGGTCGCCATCTCGCTCGTGATGGCGACGATCGCGCTGCGTCGCGGCGTCGCTTTGCACCGCGATCGTCGGGTCTACGTCGCGCTCGGCGTCGGCGCCGTCGCGCTCGTGGCCAGCCGCGCGATCGAGTTTTCCTCCGAGCGAATGGAGCTCGCCGCGTCGCTTCTCGGCGCGACGGCGCTCGTCATCGGACACGTGATCAACATCCGCGCGCTCCGACGGTGCTGCGAGCAGTGCGAGCGTCGATAGCGTCGAGTTCGGGCACACGTGAGGGGGTGCCCGGCAACCGTGCGCAGCGCGGGTGGGGCCCCGAGTGAGCGAGTGCAACGACAGTGGGCGCAGTGCTGAAGCCCCCACCCGCGCTGCCGCCCACGCGATGCGCAACGCCCCAAAGGCAAAGTGTTGGAACAGCAGCGGAAACCGGGAGGAGCAG